>JAKACC010000045.1 GCA_021796515.1 archaeon
GTGGTCATGGTATCGGACTGCCTGTATCCCGAGGCGAGGAGTGACTCGACATCTTCGCATGAGTCGTAGACGAGCACGGTCGGGGGCGCGCCGGCGCGTGCGAAGAGAGGCTCGGCCCAGGAGGCGGTGGATGTTATCCCCTGACAGGACAGCGAGCCTGCCCGGTTGAAGAACTGCTCCTTGAGCACCTTGGAACGCAGCAGGTAGCCGTCTCCGTGCCGCCTGAGCTCCGCCCATTTCGACCACCAGCCGAGCTCGTTCAACTCGGCGTCGGCCTGGTCAGGGGCCCGCGAGGAGGTCCACCCCCAGAATCCGCAGCCCCTCTATGGCAGGCGCGGCGGTCGCCCTAGCCTCGCCCTTGTTAGAGCACTTGGAGGCAACCCTGAGCGTCCGCTCTGCCCAGTCGACCGCACGCGGAGTGTCGAAGTCGTCATTCAGCGCGTTCTCGAAGGGGACCATGTCCAGACCTTCATCTCCCCCCGTGCCGAACTCCCGTGCTGCCGTCTTCATGATCCGGAGCCTCGCCCTGGCGGCGCCCAGCCCCGAGAAGTCCGCCTCCCTCCGGTAGTGGATGGATAGGAATGTGAGCCTCATCTCGTCCGCGGTAGCTGACCTGAGGGCGTCCTTCACAGTGACCGCGTTGCCGAGAGACTTCGACATCTTCAGCCCGTCGGTCTTGAGGAGGTTGGTGTGCATCCAGTGTTTGACCAGTGGTTTGGCGCCCGTGAGAGACTCTGCCTGGGCGATCTCCGCCTCGTGGTGGGGATAGACCAGCTCATATGCGCCCCCGTGGACGTCGTAACGGTCACCAAGGATAGGGATGGTTACAGCCGTGTCTTGTATGTGCCAGCCGGGGGAGCCTAGGCCCCAGGGACTTTTCCAACGCCCCTCGACGAGGACTTCAGGACGCCAGAGCGCGAAGTCGTTCAGGTTCCTCTTCCTAGGGGAGAGCTCGAGGGGCCGAAGAGAAAGGTCGCGCTTGGACTGGTGGGACAGGCGCCCCCACGGGGTGAACTTGGTGGTGTCGAAGTAGACCCAACCGTCTGCTTCGTAGGCGAATCCTTTGTCGAGCAGCACCCCGACCTGCCTGATCGCCTCGTCGAAGTGGCGAGACACCGGCTCGAAGCGGGAGACTGAGGCGATGTTCAGGCTCCGGACGTCCGCGAGCATGGAGCGGATCATCCTCTCCGAATAGGCCATGGGGTCTTCCCTGGTCCTGGCTGCGGCCCGGGTGACCCTTTCGTCGACGTCTGTTATGTTCATGAGAAACTCGACGTCGTACCCGAGGTGACGCAGGTACCTCGCGAAGGCGTCGAAGTAGATGAATGTCCTCGCGTGCCCCACGTGAATCGCTGACTGGACCGTGGGACCGCAGACGAACATGCTCACCTTGGGCGGGGCGAGGGGGCGGAGGGGCTTCTTCCGCCCGGTCAGGGTATCATAGAACACGGGGGTGCCCTTCAACGCTCCAGTCACCAAAGACCCGGGTATTTGTTTTTGAATGGGAGAGGGCGAGCTTCGTCCTGTGTTCTACGAGGACAGGGTGACCTCCGCCGCAGGACTGGGTAAAAGGCTGGCGGTCCTTGACCAGGACTCCGGGGTCAGGCTGATGGGGACGTACGCTGGGAGGAGGGCCTTGGTGTTCGTGACCAGGTTCGGCCGAAGATACACGATAATGGCCTACTCCGTGGGAAAAGGAGGGTTCCCGGGGAGGAGGTTAGGGACGATGGAGGTCGACGGAGTGGAGATGGCCGAGGGGGCGTTGAAGAAACTCCTCAGAGGGCCCCCGCGGGCCTGGATCTACTGAGACGGGGCGAGAACGGGCCCTATATAGTGGATTTCAGACCGGTAGGGCATGGCTGAGGACAAACTCGAAACGCTCTATACGAAGGTCGCACAGAAGGTCCTGAAGGATACCCTTCATGTAAGGAAAGGGGACTCCGTCACGGTCGAATCGTGGGACAACGGGATTCCCTTCGCTAGACGGGTGCTCGTGGAGGCCCGGGCGCTTGGGTGCCCGGCTATCTTGCTCTACGAAGACGAGAGGGCCTACATAGAAGGCGTCAGGAGGGCCCCGGACGACTCGGTCGGTGCCATGGGACGGAACGAACACGGTCTCCTTTCAGCGACCGACGCCTACGTCTTCATCCCTGGCCAGGCTCTGGGACCATACTCCAGGACACTGAAGCCCGGTGAGCGGGCGAAATCCACCCGCTACAACTCCTCGTGGTACCAGGCCGCCGAGAAGGCGGGGCTCAGGGGAGCCAGGCTTTCCTTCGGCTATGTGGGAAAGGACCTCGCCCGGATCCTCGGTAAAAGGGTGGAGGACGTTGTCCGTACGCAGCTCGAGGCGGCGCTAGTTGATTTAGGCAGCCTGTCGGCGTTGGCCGGGAAGATCACGCCTGCCCTGGCTGACGGGGCCCAGGCAGAGCTGCTCACGGCGGGAGCGCGAATGACATTCTCGCTCAAAGGAGAGCTCCAGACGGAGGACGGAGTCGTTGACGACGAGGACAGAAGGGAAGGGGCCAACATGGCCTACGTCCCCCCCGGGTTCGTCGGGAAGGAAGTCGACCCTGAGAGCGCTGAGGGGACGGTGGTGTTCACAGACACCCTGACCGAGCTGGGGGTGATATCCAAGATCAAGCTCCAATTCGAGAAAGGGAGCCTAGCGTCCTGGGAGTCGCCTGAGAGCGCCAAGGTGAAGAAGCTGGTCGAGTCGTCGTCTCCCGAGCGGAGGAAGGTCAACTTCTTCAGCCTCGGGCTCAACCCGAAGCTGGGATATGGGTGGGGGCAGGACAGGTTCGTGGCTGGATCGCTTTCCTTGAGCGGTTTCGGCTTCAGGGGCCAGGTGAAGAAGGGGACGCTCGCCGTCGATGGGAAGCCGATTATGTCCGGTGGCAAGCTCGTAGGCTAGAGCAGCCTACGCTCCCTCATGAGATGTCCCAGTACGGCTGTTAAGATCCGCGCGCCCCGACACCGCGGGGATGGCTGTCAGCTCGTGCAGAGTGACTCCGAACATGCTTTGATGACTACCGCCTAGCGACATGTGGCCGTCGGGGGGAGTCTGTCACCCCCGGAACGCGACCGGACCACGATACCCCTTGGAATCCGCCTGGGTTTGGAATGCGTAAATCCATTCATTTTTACACCCGAGAGGGACGCGCTTTCGTTGATAGGATTCGAATTTCTCATCATCCTCTTCTTCGCCTCGATCATGGCGGGGGCACTGGGGTCGATAGTGGGCCTCGGAGGAGGCGTGATAATCATCCCTATACTTACGATATTCCTTGGGGTGGACATCCACTTTGCCATCGGGGCCAGCATCGTCTCGGTCATAGCGACATCCAGCGGCGCGGCCGCGACCTACGTTAAGGACAAGATGACCAACCTGCGCATCGGCATGTTCCTGGAGCTGGCGACGACGGCGGGGGCAATCTTCGGGGCGGCCATCGCGGCGTACACCAATTCCTTCCTCCTAGAGCTCATATTCGGGAGCATTCTGCTGGTGTCGCTAGTCCCCCTGGTCAGACAGATTGGCGAGGATATCCCTGCCAACCCGGAGCTGGTGGGTCTCGCCAAGCGCCTGTCGCTTCAGGGATCCTACACCGAGGTGGACGGGTCGACAGTGAATTACAATGCCACCAGACCCGAACGCGGGCTCGTCGGCATGTTCGCGGCCGGACTCATCTCGGGGCTGCTGGGAATCGGGAGCGGGACGTTCAAGGTACTCTCCATGGACCTGGCGATGAAGCTTCCCATGAAAGTCTCGACGACCACCTCCAACTTCATGATTGGGGTCACCGCAGCGGCAAGCGCAGGAATCTACTTTGCAAGGGGGGACGTCGACCCGTTCATCGTCGCGCCCGTCGCCATTGGGATACTCATCGGCGCCTTCATTGGGACCAGATTCCTCTTGAAGGCGAGGAACCCGACGGTCAGGAAGATATTCGCAATCGTGCTGGCGATCTCTGCGGTCGAGATGATAGTCAGGGCCCTCGGAGCGTGAGTCGTAGATGAACCTCGGCGACAGAGAAGCGATGAACGACGTGATCAGCAACGTCCTGAGGTACGGAGTCCTGATTTCAGCCGCGATCCTCCTCGTCGGGACCGTGCTGCTGGTTGTGGACTACAGCTTCACCGACTCTTCGGTTTTCCTGGGATACATCCCAGGTCGAATACCCCACAGCAGCTTCAGCCCGTCCCTATCCGCGCTGGCGCTCGGGGTGGCCAAACTCGATCCCTTCTCCGTCATCGAGCTCGGGGTGATCGTCCTTATCGCGACCCCGGTGTCGAGGGTCTTCTTCTCCATCCTTCTTTTCGCCGCAGAGAAGGACATGACCTACGTCAAGATCACGTTGGTCGTACTCGCCCTTCTCCTCTTCAGCATGCTGGTGACGCCGTTCATCCCGGCCTTCCACGCCTGAGCAGCTTCGGCTGAAGGCTAGCTTGGACGATCGCTTCTGCGCGTCTACAAGCGCCGTCGGGGGGCCATCCTGTTAAAAACCCCACAACGTAGCTGCGAGGGCAGAGCGGAACTGTTCGATTGGCGATCCTAGCGAGTTTTCCACTGGCGGTATCCTCGCTCGCATATCTCGGAATCCTGCTCATCGCCGCCAAACTCGGTGAGGAGGTGTTCCGCAGGGCAGGTCTCGTCCCCTTCGTCGGCGCCATCCTGGTCGGTGTGCTGCTCGGCCCCGGCGTACTCAATGCCGTAGAAGCGCTTCCGACCATCGCATTGTTCGTTTCAATCGGAATAGATTTCCTGCTCTTCGTGAGCGGAGCCGAAGAGTTCGAGGCTGCGAGGCTCAGAGGGGCGTTTGCCAAGAAATCTTCGCTCTTGGTCTCTCTGGCACAGTTCGTCGTTCGGTTCCTGGCAATCACGGTCATATCGTTTTTCCTGTTCAGGCAGCTGACCGAGGCCCTAGTTGTTGGCGTCGTCGCTGGAATGAGCAGCGCTGGACCGCTCTCCAGGCTACTCACCGACACCGGGCTCGCCAGGACTGACGAAGGTACGACTATCTTCTCCCAGGTCCTCGTCATAGAGGTCGCCGCCGTAGTCGTCTACTCGTTCATCTTCGACCTCGCCGGCAGGGCCATCACCGTCCTGTCCGTGGCCGTCACCGCAGGCGAGCTCGTGGCCGCGATCCTCGGAATCGTGGCATTCGGCAGGTATGTGATGGTCCCGCTTCTGGAGCAAGTCGAGACCCATCTGAAGAGCCGCGAAGCCGTCTTCGCGATAATCATCGCCATCCTCCTGATCGCGGGGTTCGTCGGCCAGGTCACGGGTTTCAACGCGGCGATTGTCGCCCTGTTCCTGGGGTTGCTGATGCAGAAGTTCCTCGCCGCCAGGCCGGTCCTGATGGAGAAGCTGCGAGCGTTCACATATGGTTTCTTCGAGCCCATGTTCTTCGCCGGTCTCGGTCTCTACTTCATCCATGTCACGCCCGCTCTCATCGCCGTCGGCTTGGGCATATTCGGAATCGCGCTCGCATCAGACGCTGCTGTGGGGGCCGCTTCAGCCGGCTTCTTCCACATGGACCGATGGCGTAACGCGTTCGGGACGAGCGTGAAGGGAGGAGTGGATGCGGCGTTACTCGTCTCCGCCTTCACGGCAGGATCGGCGCTGATAGGGAGCTTCATCTATTCTGCTACGGCCATAGGGATCGTATTCCTTTCACTGACCTCGCCTCTCCTCTTCAGACGCCGCGCCGAACTAGTCTCGATTGATCATGAAGGGGACACTCAGAAGAGGGTGGTCAAGATGCACCTCCAGTCTATGACCGCGGCAGAAATATGCAGGGCCCTGCCGACGGTGGCGGTCAGCGACGACGAGCCGGTCAAACACGCGCTCAAGACGCTCCTTGAGTTCGACGCGCGCGCCGCCGTGGTCCTCAAGGCGGGTAAGCCTGTGGCGACCCTGCTGATGCGTGACGTCACGGGTCTTTCGAGACGGGAGATGGCGGGCAAGGTGTCGGAAGCCCCCCTGGCGGAGCTGGTCGATGTGAAGGAAAGCGAACCAGGTCTCAACCTCACTGCGCTTTTCAGGGAGACCAACGTCCCCATCGTCGCGGTGGTCGACGGTTCTGGGAGACTGCTGGGGACGATACTTGAGAGGGAGATCCTGAGGAGGCTGGTCGAGTCCCTGGACGAACAGGAGGGCGGGGGAGCACGCTAGCGATGTCATCGGGCAGGCCTACGAGAGCCTTCAGCGGCTTACCGCCTCTCGGCGCCCGCGGCAGAAAGCGTCAGTTCCGGGCCCGTACGGCCTCGCGTTCCAGCGAAGCCTGGAACGCTGACGGACCGACGTCGCCAAAGGCGACATCCTTGGCCTGAAGGAAGTCTGCAAAGCGCATGATGCCGCGTGCGAACGGCTTCGCCACCGCGTGAAGGTCGGTTCCTTCCTCCCACCAAGCCCGCTGGATGAGGAGGCGTTTCGTGTCCCTCGCTAGGACAGGCTCGATTCTTCCGACGAGCTGATCTCCAAGAAGCACGGGGAGAACGTAGTAGCCCCACCTCCTCTTGCGGGCGGGCTTGTACACCTCCCAGAGATATTCGAAACCGAAGAGAGCCTGCGAACGACCGTTCGCTATCACTACGTCGAGAGGCGCAAGGAACTTCGTTTCTGGCTCGGATTCTAGGGGCCTCCATGGTACGGGGATGCCGCCTTGGCTTACCTCCTCGAGCAGTGGCACCTGTTCTGCCCTCACGACGTTGGCCAACTTCTCTCCTTCGACCTGGACTTCTACGAGGCGGCCATCGTTGACCAGTCTTTGCCGCAACTGCTGCTTCGTCAGCTTGGATCTGCCTCTGCCTTCTTCTGTCGTTCTGACATACGGAACACCCTCGGCTCCTGACAACCCCAGCCAGCCCAGCGTCTCGCAAGCCATCTCTTCTAGGGTGGACTCTGCTGACAATGGTTCCCGCAGAGGCCCGAACATCTTCCCGATCAGGTCGTAGAACTTGCGGTTCCCTTCACGATGATGCACAAGTATATCCAAGTGCCTCCAGAGGAAGTAGAGAGCGAGTCCTTCAGCATGGCTCGAGCGGTAGTCCTCTACCCGCTCCCCGTCTGGCCAGTCCTGGGACCCGAGCGGGCCCCGTTTCTTGATTTCTTGTAGAATCTGTAGAGTCAGCTTCTTGTTCTTGGAATACCAGGCCTCCCAGCGCTTGGGCAGTCCCTCGTTCTGAACCCAGGACCAGTGAAGGCGGAGCAGGTCTCTTGGGTAGACCGAGACAGCACCTCCAAACTCGAACCCCGCCCTCTCCCGGTAGAGAAGGAGGTCGAGGTGGTCTCGCCGGTACCCTTCTACCCGACTCGCAAAAATCAGGTCCTGGACCCGTCCAATGACGTCGAGCGGATCGACCCTGACGCGCCGACACGCTAGGAGGGCGTCGCGCGCGCCATCCGGCCCCTTCCACCGTCTCCCGGGCCAAAGGCCCTGAAGGCCAAGCACGAAACGCCTCTGGGCGCTTTCGGAGACTCGCACGTCTAGAGCCTCACATGGGGGTTTATTGGCTCTCGACAAGCAAAGGCGCCTCTTCCAGCACGTTCACGTTGCTGAAAGGCCCCCACAGTTCCTAGAACGGGACAACGGACAGGAAGCCACCTGGAAGCAAGGCGCAGTCGTCGGCGCCTCACCAAGACTCTCATTCGCTCGAGAAAGACCTGATTCAGGGTGACCTTAGCGGCCTTACACCCTTTGGCGCCTCAACCTCCAGGGACAGCGGGTTTGGGGATGAGAGAATGTGGATGTAATCCGAGAGCGCGTTAACTCGTGAAAGTCATTCGGGGTCAGAAAAATCGCGCCCCGGCCGGGATTCTGACCTGCAGGCGCGGCTTTAGGCGCCTTTGAACCAGGGGAGCCTTCGCCTCTCCCTGCTTCTGATACGCAGCGCCGAAGCCGCTTTCTCGGTCCTGCTTGTTCGCTGCCCTAATCCAGTTGGGGTAATCGCCACTTCAGATACGGGTCGCCAAGAGTTAAAAAGATACACGTCCCAGATGCGAGGCTACCCACCATTGACTGGTCTTTCGGTTGAAAACGCGAATCCGAACCAGAATGGGACAGACGGGGGCGCGGAATCAGCCTGGAGCAGGCTTTCCAGCCGCTCGAAGAAGGGCGTCTATCTTCTCTTAATCGCGTCGCTTGCCCTTTTCACCGCCGTGGTCGGCTACATCCTGTACGTGGGGTCGGTTACAGGCTCGGAGGCGTTCATAACGACGTCCGCGCCGTTCATCTTGAGCCTCCTTATCATGGGGTTCACGTCCATCTTCCTCTCCGTATACGTGGCTACCCGGCCGGGAGCCTCCTGTTCTGATGTCCTGGGGAGCTTCTGGATGCTGCTCCTCCTTCCAATGTCTATCGCACTCTACAGTGATTACACATCAGTCGATTACCTATTCGTCGTGCTGATAGTCGCGTCTGCGCTCATGCTCTGGAGGGGAAACAGGAACATGAAGTGGTTCCTCATCGTCGGCGGGCTCACGACCATCTGGTTCGTCTTCGACCCTCTCAACCACACCCTGGACTACCTTTCCCTCAGCGCCGGGTCAGCCGGCCTCGGGATAGTTCAGGAGAGCGCATCGCTCGCGCTGCAGAGGTCGATAACCGACTGGCTCAGGCTCGGCTTCTTCCTCGCCGTCTTCGTCGCGACCCTGAAAGGAAAACGACGCGAACCATCCTGTGGTTCGCTTCGCGCAGACAGCTCTTCCGCCTGAAACGGCGTTGACTCCACCTGCGGCACAACTTAACCCTCCAAACATGGCGCCTTGACCAGGCAGGGGCGGGTGTCCCATTTGCAGAGGCGCGTATAGGACCCCCCGCAACCCCCGCGCCCATGGCGACGGGTGCCGGAGGCATAGTGTGACTAGGTTACTTCCTTCTTTGCCTTCCAGACCAGTGGGACCGCGACCAGGGCGACGAGGTTGCCCGCGTTGGCTACCAATGAGGGCCAGCCGCCGAAGACAGCCTGGAACCCCAGGACGGGGAGGAGGGCAAGCCGCGGGACGGTCACAAGGAACATGGCGACGACTAAAAGGATCGTCAGATTCCGCCTGCTACCCAGGTACATGCTGTAGACCAGGGGGATTAGGGCCATGGCGACGATCATGTCGGAAGTGAAGGCGAGGAGCCCCCAGGCGGTTTGGGTCACCGCCGTGGACGACAGGGTCACCCCGCTCACGTTCCATGGGCCGCCTCTGATGAGGTCCCCGCTCCCGTCGGTAGCATAGAACACAGCGATAAAGGTGCCTAGGGCTGCCCCCCACTTCCAAGAGCTTTCCCGGCCGGCGTAGGAGAGGTAAGCCATGGCCACGAAGAACACCATGAAGACCAGATGCCCGACGAAGAAGTCGAAATAATTCCCAAGGATCGCGGGGACCAGGAGAAGGAGCCACCAGTTCCCCCAGCTCGACAGCCGACGCTCCTCGCCTGAGGAGCCTTTCGCCCTATCCATGTATGCTGCGACCGCGACGGCCGAGAGCACGACGAAGATGGTCGCAGCGAGACCAAAGTCGATAGTCGGGGTGAAGGCGACCCCTCCCCCAACGTAGGCGGCGACGGGGTCGACCTGGCTGGCTATCGCGGTGGGGCCTGCGACGGCCAGGACCGCGTCCAAGAGGAGCGTCGTCCGGACGAGCAGCGAGGCTCGCCTAGGGATAGACCTCAGCGCAGACGCACTTGCCTGGCCAGGAGCCAACCCAACCAGGCGGGCAGTCGTCCTGACTTGTTCTTAAGCTCAATGGGGGCTGAGCCCAGAGGCGGGCCACGTGGGGCATTGAAGCAACCAAAGCGGACTCCGCGGAGTCGATACATGTCGACACGCTGGTCTCAACAGCGTCCCTCCTGAGCGGCCTGACCAAGAAGCAGGCGAAGGCGCTTGTGGTGGCGCTCGACAACAGGTACTTCAACCTGCCATGAGGCACGACGGCATGCGTCTCTAGCGACTGAAACCGTACTTGGCAGGCAAGCGCCTGTGTAGGTGAACCATGCCCATCTGTACCTGGCGCATCGTACCCCGCGGTGCATCATACCCAAAAGCACGGGCACGGTCGCCGGGTTTTGCACATCCGGGGTAGAAGCTCCAAACACTTTCACTCGGGGCATTGCACCCGTCGGGGATTAGGAGGTGCAGGTTTATGTGCCCCGGCCGGGACTCGGGCCTGCAGATGCGGGCTTGAGCACTTTCGTAACCGTCAGGCGCCTGCCCTGTCAAAGTCCCCGCTGGGGCATACCCCTACCCTATCTCTTCCCGTCTCTGCCACGCCTCGCTATTCAACGCCGTGCGCATGTGGTGAGATGACCTGACGCGGGCGGTCGCCGGGACTTCCGAGAACATATGTGATCTGAGATTCTTTCTATCTTGGGAGCCATTCAATTTCCATATGAATCTCTAGTTTGTGGTTTTCCTTGGCGTAAAGGAACTTGAAGGTCACGGGCTCGGTAGGTCTGATTTTCAAAGGGGTCTTTCCCGGAAACAGTTCTGACACCTCGAGAGCGCCTTCGTGCAGAGAGGCGCCTAGCTCTGTTAGTACTGTTGCCAATTCGTCCTTGCTGACTTGCACTTTGTGCCTAACTATCGACTCGTGCGCTTCTCGATAGTTCTCCAGCACCTCTGTCATTTTTGTCCAATAAGTCATCGACTGAGTGAGCTCGTCCCTTCCCTTGTCAGTCAAAGCGTAGTGCTTCCGGTCGGGGACCTCCTCCATGAATTCTATCCTACTCGTGACAAGCTTGTTCCCTTCGAGCTTCTCCAAGGCGGGATAGATAGTCCCCGTCTTGGGCTTCCAGAAGCCCGAGAAG
>JAKACC010000046.1 GCA_021796515.1 archaeon
TCCGGTCCTCACGACGAAGTCCAAGGGCGCGCAGTCCACCGAGCTGACAGTCCTCGTCTACATCCAGAGCCCCGAGGAAAGGGACATGATGCTGGCTGAAGTGAACAAGCGGATCACAGAGACGATCAACTCGATACGGAAAGCGAAGTAGTAGACACCGTCTTCCTGCGCGTGCGGCCCCCGCCCGGCCAGAACTGACTCCGCCGACGGGGTTTGCGTTGTCTGCGGCCAGCGCCGCCCAAGCGAAAGCCCCGCGGCACCACTGGATTCAGCCGTTGGGCTCAGTCGGGAGGGAGGCCTCCCTCTTTCCCGTTGAGCATGTCCTGGTATGAGTCCTCGGTGGTCCTCTCTAGGTAGTACCGCTCGTAGAGGGACACGTGACGCCCTTCGAGCCCTGTCAGGAACTCATGGACCCTCTGAGCACACTCCCTGGCATGCCCCATGGCTTTCACCACTAGGGTCTCGCCAGTGGTGGCGTCCCCCGCCGCGAAGACCCCCGTCATGGACGTCCGGTAGTGATCGTCAACGGAGATTGCACCCTTGGCGCTTGCCTTCAGCCCTTCGGCCTTCTCGAGGAACGAGTCGGGCCCCCTCCCTATGGCCAGGAGTACGCTGTCACACTTCAGCGTGGACGACCTCCCGGGGATGGGCTCGGGGTGCTTCCTTCCCGTAGAGTCTGGCTGGCCGAGCCGCATCGCCGCCACGACCGCCCCCTTTACGACACGTCCGTCTCCGACAAACTCGATCGGGTCAGAAAGGAACTCGAACTCGACCCCCTCCTCCTTCGCCTCCTGCACCATGATCGGGTCGGCTGGCATATCCTTCTCGTCGCGCCTGTAGACGACGGTCACGTTCCCCTGTGTCAACCTGAGCGCGGTCCTCGCGCAGTCGAGGGCGCTGTCGCCGCCACCGACTACGATCACATCCTTGCCGAGCTCCTTCGCATAACCCCTGAGGTAGACGTCCACTCCTTCCATGTACACCCGCCTGAGGAATCCGTAGCCGTCGTAGATCCCTCCCAGTTGAGCCCCTGGGGTGTCCAAGGCCCTCACGTCCCTGGATCCCGTTGCGACCAAGACGGCGTCGGCCTCGTCAAGCAGCGAAGACAAACTTACGTCTCGGCCGACCTTCACCCCTGTCTTGACGAGGGCTCCTGCCTCTACGATGCGCCCAGCCTCGTAGGACAGAACGTCTTTGGGAAGGTGATAGTCGGGTATCCCGTACCAGGCCGTCCCCCCTAGGTGGTCCGACTCCTCGTAGATCGTGACGTCATGGCCGTATCTGAGGAGCAGCGCCGCCGCCGCCAGCCCAGCCGGACCGCCCCCTACCACGGCCACCTTCTTCCCCGTCTTGGGCTCGGAGGCGGGTCCGGGCTGCCTTGACTCGTTCTGCTCCCAGTCAGCCACGTACCTCTGGACCATCCCG
This sequence comes from archaeon, assembly GCA_021796515.1. Lineage (GTDB taxonomy): Archaea > Thermoproteota > Nitrososphaeria > Nitrososphaerales > Gagatemarchaeaceae > UBA183. Next base: position 1,426 of record JAKACC010000046.1, read on the forward strand.
ATGGAGAGGGGTTGGCCTCCCCAGCGGACCACGCACGCGTCCTCACAGAGGCCCTGGAGCTGAGGGCAGCACCTCGCCGTAACCCCCAGCAGGGGGTTGGTCTCTCTTATCCTCTCGTAAGCCGTCTTGAAGTCCCCATTGGCGACCGCGTCCATCATACCGCGGACGTCCAACTGGACCGGGCAGGCGTCGATGCAGACCGGGGTGCCGCAGCGGAGGCAACGGTCTGCCTCCAGCATAGCCTGCTCCTTGGTGTAAGGCTGCTCGACCTCCGAGAAGTCTTTCTCCCTCGCCTCCGGGGCGGATTTCGGGAATGGAAAGGGGCCCACCCTGTCTGGCCTGAAGACTACCAGAGACACCTACCCCGACGTATAGAGCAGATAGGCTGCCCCCGCGAGGAGGAGCCCGATGTCTTCTAACTCGTCTGCGACCGCGACGCGGAACCCTTCGAAACCTAGCCCTTCTGCCGTCCCGACGGAGACCCCCCTGTGCCTCCCCAGTCGGCCCCACGTCTCTGGGTCTACTTCTTCGAGGCTGGAGAAAGGGAACGTGTCCAGCCTGTTGATGTGCCGCCTCCCGTGGAACTGGTCCCCTGGACGGGCGCCTTCAGGGACGCCGGTGAGATAGTATGCCTTCCCGCCATGGAAGAAGACGTGGTTTCCTATAACGAGGATCGGAGCCGACGCATCGTCTGCAGGGCTTGCGCTGATGGAGAACGGCCTGACTTCGCCGCGGACCCTCCGGTCCAGCGTCCAAGCCTTCCCTTCCGAGGTCAGCTTGAACGCGGTCGTTCCATCAGCTTTGAGCTCCCCGACCTCTCTCCCTCCCTCGGTCAGGACTGCGTCTGAACGGGTTCCTGACCTTTTGACAACAAACTCGGCCAACTGCCCGGTCAGTGGATAGTCGCTTTCATCGGGCCTAAATGACTTTCGGCGCTCTCCTTCACCACGGCTGACCTCCATGGGCTGGAAGACCGCCTCGTGGCATCGACGGCCTACATTCAGCAAAGTCTACCTCATGCCGTAAGAATAGTCGAGCCCGGCCATGAACTCCCTAAAGCTGCTCTTTTGGCTCCGCAACCTCCAGACGGCTCCCGCGGCGGCTATCAGGTTCGTCAAGATGATGACATATGTGACGATGTTGACGAAAGAGTTGGCATGCGGGAGGCCGAGATTGACCGCCGTGACCGCGAGGGTAGCTGGCACCAGTCCCTGAGCGCACATCAATATGATCTCCCTCCTGTTCTGAGCCAGCTCCGACCCGGCGGTGGATATGGTCGTCGCCGCCGTTCTGAACAGAACCAAGACGAGCACGATCCCTACCCCCAGGCCCAGGTTGGCTATGATGCTCGACGTATTGATCTGGAACGTGAGTCCCAGGAACACGAAGAACAGGGTCTCCATGAGGAAGGATATCTCCTCCTGAAAAAGGCCCAGCCTCTGCCTGAGGGCATCCATGCTGATGGCCCTGTTGGTCAGCCGGTTGATCAGCTGGTAGTTCCCCAGGATGATGCCGAAGATGAGCACCGAGAGCTCGCCGCTCCCTCCCACGTCGCTGCTGATGACGTAGGTGCCGAACACCAGCCCAAGGGTGAGGACGTAAGTGTACTTCCTCTGCTGGAACCTGTTAAGTATGAACACCCAGCCGACGGAGAGGACAGCACCGACCACGATCCCGACCGAGAAGTTCGCGGCGATCTTGGAGACCGTGTCCACCAGGTTGGCAGAGCCGGTCTGATAGATACCGACGAAAGCGAAGAAAAGTATGATGGAGAAAATCGCGTTCATCACCGACTCGAGCGTTATGAAGGCGACTGTGATTTCGGGAAGCTTCAGCGACCTCGACAAGGGGATCACCACGGCCGCGGTGGTCTCTCCACCGACCATACTCGCAAAGATGAGTGAAGAGAGAGGATCCCAGCGGGTCAGAAAGCTCACCACCACAGCTATGGCGGCGGTGCTCCCGAACACGTAGACCGTCACCTGGACGAACGTCCTCCCTCCTCCCTTCAGGATTGCCCCAAAACTCGTGTCCATCCCGCCGTAGAACAGAACCATGAGGAGGGTGAGTTCAGCGAAGACGCCTAGCGCGGGGAGCAGAGAAGTCCTGGGGAGGAGGTTGAGGATGGGTCCGATGACAATCCCGAGGAGGATCAGGAAGATGAAGATAGGGACGCCTGTCTTCTTGAAGAACAACTCGCTCAGAAAACCGGCGATGATGATGGCCGTCACAATGGTGAAGACGGAGACTGTGTCTACCATCCCACTCCCCCCTGGGGGTACAGCCTGATATGTCCTGCCGGGGGTGCGTAAAGCGGCCTCCTCAATGCTTAACTCCAGAAGCCGCCGCCAGATCCGCAATGCCCATCACGATAGACGAGTTCGCAAAGGTCGAGATGAAGGTCGGAAAGATAACGACCGTCGACGACATCCCGGCAGCGCGGAAGCCGGTGTACAGGCTGACCGTCGATTTCGGGGATGGGGTAACCAGGCAGTGCGTCGCCGGGATTAAGGACAGGTACTCGAAGGAAGAGCTTCAGGACAAGGTGGTGGTCGCCGTGCTCAACCTCGAGCCGAAGTCGGTGGCTGGGGTCGTCTCAGAGTGCATGCTCCTGGCAGCTTTCAACGAGACGGAGCTGTCTCTCTTGGCCCCTGAACGGGGGGTCTCTATCGGGGCCAAAGTAGGCTGAGCTGCGCGAGCCGCAAGCTTTTAACGCCCAATCCAGTGCGACATGAAACGAGCGGTGGTCGTCTAGCCTGGTCCAGGACAGTAGCCTGCCACGCTACTAACTCGGGAAGTCATGAGAGTGACTCGAGAATTCAAATCCCGGCCACCGCACTTATGCTTTCAGGTATGATGCACCGCGGGATATGATGCGCCCGACAGCGGCGGGTGTGATGCGCCCCCGCAGGCGCGCTCCTGTTCAGTCCTTACGGGGAGCCTTCTTCGGTTTGACGACGATGGTCTTGAGTTCGGGACTCCATTCGATCTCTACCGCGTCTCCCTCCTTGATAGGGAAGGCAGAGCCTGGTCCACAGACCACGATTCGGCATGCAAGAAATGGTCTGCGGGTTATTTAACGAGGGAGTGCGCGCAGTCCATGCGGGCTAGCCCCTTGGCGAGCCCTCCAGCGAGCGCGCCTACCACCACGCCGACGGCGGTGGCTATCGCCAGGGGGTTGACGAGCGTTAGTGCTCCGGCGCTCTGGCCGCGGAGGCGTAACTAGGTTCGACTAACTAAACGCATAAATTTCGAGGCAGGCGAAACCAGCTCAGATGGAACCAAGGAGTGGCTCTTTCACCTCCAGGCTTGCCGTGGCGCTCGCGGTTGTAGTGGCCGCGGCGATCCTCATCTCCTTCGTCATCTACTTCCTCAGCAGCATACCGTTCAGCGCCCTTCTCCTGATCAAGATAGCCATCGCCGTGGTCGCAGGGTACTTCGCAATCGGAGTCCTAGCGAACCAAATCAAGCGGGGAATCTCGAAGACCTCGGGGCTGGAGAGGGGGGCGACGGTGGGAACCGCCTTCAGGTTCATCGGATACATCGCCCTCGCCTTCGTAGTGCTGGGGCTCGCCGGGGTGTCCGGGACCCAGTTACTCGCGGGAGGGACCTTCACCGGTCTAGTGCTCGGTCTGGCGGGCCAGCAGACACTCTCAAATGTGTTCGCGGGGCTGCTCATCCTTACTTCAAGGCCGTTCCTGGTGGGGAACAGGATCACGCTCTCAACGTGGCAGTGGGGGTTTGTAGCCCCCTCCTACCCGCCGAAGTTCTTCTCAGACGACCTGCTGATCCCCGGCTATACTGGAGTGGTGGAAGACATCCGGCTGAACTACACCGCCATCAGGCTGGACGAAGGGACCCGAGTCAAGGTCCCGAACAGCATAGTGATCCAGGCGTCGGTTGTGGATCATGGCCAGAGCGAGAGGCTCGTAAGGGTGCGATTCGATGTCCCGAAGCCGGTCGACACGGCTTTGCTTGCCAGCACCCTGCACGACGTGGTCGTCAGGAACGACTTTGTTTCGAAGCCTGAAACGGTGAAAGTATACTTCGAGAACATCACCCCTACCGACGTCATAATCGTGATCGAGGCGTTCTGCAAGGGGGCCTATGAGGCCCCTGCCCGGAGCTCCATACTGCTTGACATAGAGAGAGCGACTGCCGAGCTGAAGGAGAGGCAGCGATCCAAGGAGTGAGTGGGCGGCCACCGCGCCATCTCTTTCGCTAACGACGGCTCTTCCTGGAGTTGAACCCAGCTATCAGATACACCAGAGCCGAGGCGGCCACCCTCGCCGACCTCCCAGTGGGGTCCAGGGATGGGGCGAGCTCCACCAGGTCTGCGCACCTGACGCCTGGCATCTTGCCGAGCTCGTAGAGGAAATCAAAGAGGTAGTCTGCAGGGATCCCCCCCGCGCTCGGTGCGCTTACCCCCGAGACGTATGACAGGTCCACAGCGTCGAGGTCGACGCTGAGATACACCGCGTCGGCCCCATCAGAGGCGGCTTCGTACGCCTCCTTCGCCACCTCACGTGGGCCCTTGGAGCGGGCCTCCGAGGCTGTGACGACCTTGATGCCCAGCTTCTTCGCCTTCTCGAAATACGTCTTCGAGTTGAGGAAACCGTGGATTCCGACCTCGACCACCCTTCGGGGGTCGAGCTCCCGCATGGTCTCTATGGCGAGCCCGTACGAGGACCCGCTCGTCGGCTTCCCTCTGATTCTCCCTCTCAGGTCGAAGTGCGAGTCGACCACTATGAGGCCGAGCCTGCCGAACTTCGCGCAGGAAGCCCTGATGCAGGGGAGAGACAGACTGTTGTCACCTCCCATGGCGACCAGGAGAGAGCTGCCAGCCAAGCATCTGGCCGCCTCGGCCTCGATCTGGAGATGGGCCTTCAGCACGTCTTCCTGGTCAACCACCATGTCTCCGAGGTCGAAGACGCGCGACCCTTCGAGCGACTCTCCTAGTTCGACGTTGTAGTTGGAGAAACCAGACATCGCCTCTCTGATCGCGAGGGGCCCGCCAGCCGCCCCTTTCCTTCCGAGGACGCCCCCGTCAAAGGGGACCCCGACGACGTTCACGGCATCTTTCTGAGGCGCATCGGCTGGCCGAACGATCCTGACAAGCCGTACGTCGTCCACGTCGTCGTACGTCGGAGCCGGGTAGGACGCCGACTTCCTCAACGGTGTCCAGGCAGCCGTGATCCGAGTTAAAGATATGTGATATATTTAACGCGCCCCCGCAGGGGTCTTCGCCTTGGTAGTGGTCGACGGGCGCTCTCTCACCCTGGACTCTGCCATCCAGGTGGCAGAACGGGGCGCGCTCGTGAAGGCGAGCCCTGGGGGTCTGAAGCGGCTTGAAAAATTTCGCAGGCTCCTCGAACAGAAGCTGTCGCGGGGAGAGGTGGTCTACGGCGTCAACACGGGGTTCGGGTCCCTCTCCGACAAGGTGGTCAGGCCTGAGCACCTGGCAGAGCTCCAGCTGAACCTGATTCGAAGCCACTCTGCTGGTGTGGGTGCCCCCCTCCCGGTCGAAGTCGTCAGGGCAGCCATGCTGATCCGTCTCAACAGCCTCATGAACGGAAACAGCGCAGTGAGGAGGGAGGTGGCTGAGCTGATGGTCAAGCTCCTGAACAGGGGGATCACCCCCCTCGTTCCCGAGTTCGGCTCCCTTGGCGCCTCCGGGGACCTGACTCCTTCTGCCCACATGGCGTTGACGATGGTGGGCGAGGGGAAGGCGTACCGCCGAGGGAGGCTTGAAGAGTCACGCAGGGCGCTTTCTGACGCCAAGCTGAAGCCCATAGTCTTGAAGGCGAAGGAAGGGCTTTCCCTGATAAACGGCACCGCCTTCACCACGGCCCTGGGGTGCATCGTCGTGCACAGGGGAGGCATCCTGCTGAGGGCGGCCAACTCGACGCTCGCTACGACAGCCGAGGCGCTGGGCGCCTGCTCGCAGTCCTTCGACGAGAGGCTCGTGGGAGTCAAGCAAGACCCGGGCCAAGGCGCCGTCGCCAGGGAGATCAGGGCGCTGCTCAAGGGGAGCAGGAGAGTCCGCTCGGAGCCCGTCCCCCAAGACCCGTACTCTATCAGGTGCGCTCCGCAGGTCCACGGCTCCCTGAGTGACGCCCTCGACTTCGCCGCGAAGGTCACTGTCAACGAGATGAACTCCGTGTCGGACAACCCGGTGCTGCTGGAAGACGGCTCGGTCCTTCACGGAGGAAACTTCCATGCTCAGCCCGTGGCCATGGCTTCAGACCTGCTTTCGCTCGCCATATCGTATCTCGGCGTCATCTCCCTGTCGAGGATCGATTTCATGCTCTCAAAGACTCCCCCGGAGACGAAATACATGGCGGCGAAGCCGGGCCTAGAGTCTGGCCTGATGCTCCTCGAATACACTGCTACCGCCCTCACAGCCGACAACGCGAAGAACATCTACCCGGAGTCGTCGTACCCCGCGAGCGTGTCGGGGGGGATAGAGGACCACGCAAGCCACGGCGTGAACGCAGGGGTAAAGGCGCTCCAGGTGGCAACGAACGTCTCGCGCATCCTCGCCATCGAGCTGATCTGCGCTTCGAACGTCCTCGGTTCGAACGAGAGCGGGATATCAGACCACGCGAGGAGCGTCTCCGCATACGTACGGGCGGTTTCTCCCCTGCTCAGGGGAGACAGGTCCCAAGGGCCCGAAATCGAGGAGCTGGCAAAGCAGATCCTAGCAGGGAGCCTTCCCTAGGCTGACCCGAAGACTGCTCCCCCCTTCTTGAAGACAGACTCTATGTACTGCCCGCCTATCCGGTAGGGGAGGAACCTGTAACTAGGAAACGAGTGGACGACGAAGTCAGCTGGCGAGCCCTCAGCCAGGACGCCCAGGTCTTGCCTCCCGATTGCCCTGGCCGCGTTGACGGTGAACCCCAGGAGGGCCTCTGCCGGGGTCATCTTCATCCCGGCGCAGGCGAGGCTCATGACAAGCTGCGGAGACTCGACCCAGGAGTTAGGGCTGAGGTCCGTCCCCAGGGCTACCCTGCACCCTGACCTGATGATGGAACGGGCGTCTGCGAACGGTATGGAGGAAGACAGGGAGGTCCAGGGGAGCAGCACAGCAACCACCCCCTTCTCGGCCAGGGCCCCGATTCCGGCCGAGTCGCTCCTCCCCAGATGGTCTGCCGAGGTGCACCCGAGCTCCGCGGCAAGCGAGGCCCCCCCGGAGTCTGCGAACTCGTCGGCGTGGATCTTCAATCTGAACCCCGATGCGCTGGACGCCTTCAGATAGGTCCCGCACTCCTCACGCGAGAAGACGCCGTCCTCGCAGAAGCAGTCTGAAAAGACGCACCTGGTCTCGGCCGAAGCAACTGCGGGGATGATCTCTTTCACGACGTGGTTGACGTAGTCGCCCGCGTTCCGGAACTCGGGGGGAGTGGCGTGCAGGCCGAGAAACGTCGGGACCAGCTCTACCCTGGATGTCCTCTTCAGCACCCCTATGGCCTCGAGCATCTTCAGCTCTCCCTCCAGGCTCTGCCCGTATCCGGTCTTCACTTCGGCGGTGGTGACCCCGTTCCTCAGGAGCTGGGTCAGGCGCCCCTCTGACTCCTTGACGATTTCCTCTGAAGAGGCTTTCCTCGTCTCCCTCACCGTCCTCGCTATCCCTCCCCCGCTAGCCAGGATGGACTTGTAGCTCTCGCCGGCGGCCTTCCGCTCGAGTTCGTCCTCCCTGCTCCCGGCGTAGACCAGATGGGTGTGGGGGTCCACGAAGCCTGGGGTGACGAGGTTTCCTCGTGCGTCGACGGTCCGCCTCGCCTTCAGCCCTTTCTGGTCGTACTCCTTCGTGGTGCCCACCCAGGAGACCCTCCCGTCGTCGACAGCGAGCGCTCCGTCCTCGATGAGTCCGAGCGATTCGTCGGGCGTGTCGCCAGTGCCTCTGCATGTCACCAACTCCTCCGCGTGAATCACCGCAAGGTCGATCATCGTCCCCCTGCGCGCCGACCCATTCGTGATAAGGGTTCCCGGAGGCTTTTGAAGTCTTAAATCGAGACAGCGGGAGCGAAAACCATGCAGAAGCACGTGGTCAGGGCTCCCAGGGGCACGGAGATGTCATGCAAGAGCTGGCACCAGGAAGCTGCGCTTCGTATGCTGATGAACAACCTCGACCCGGAGGTCGCCAAGGACCCGGAGCACCTCATCGTCTACGGGGGGACAGGGAGGGCCGCCCGCTCTTGGAAGGCGTTCGACGCGATCGTGAAGTCCCTGAAGGAGCTGGAGAACGACGAGACGCTCATCGTGCAGTCAGGGAAGCCGGTCGGGATCTTCAAGACCACGGCCGCCGCTCCAAGGGTGCTGATTTCGAACGCCATGCTGGTCCCCAAGTGGGCGGACTGGGCATACTTCAGGGAGCTAGAGGAGCGCGGTCTCACGATGTTCGGGCAGATGACGGCCGGAAGTTGGATGTACATCGGCACGCAGGGGATACTCCAGGGGACATACGAGACCCTTGCCGCCGTCGCGGCGAAGCACTTCGGCGGGTCCCTCAAGGGACGGATAACCCTGACATCCGGCCTGGGAGAGATGGGGGGCGCGCAGCCTCTCGCCGTGACCATGAACGAAGGCGTCGCCCTGGTGGTCGAAGTGGACAGGAGGGCGATCCAACGGAGGCTCGACAAGAAGTACTGCGACCTTGTCGTGGATGACGTGGAGGAGGCGGTCGGGCTGGCTAGGGACGCCGCCAAGGAAGGGAGAGCCCTGTCGGTCGCCCTCTTGGGGAACTCGGCCGAGGTCCTCCCGGAGCTCCTCGAGTCGAGGCTCAACCCTGACGTCATAACCGACCAGACTTCCGCCCACGACCCCCTTTCGGGCTACATCCCGGAAGGGATGGGGATGAAAGAGGCTGACGCCCTGAGGGCGTCTGACCCCAAGAGGTATGTCGAGCTGT
>JAKACC010000047.1 GCA_021796515.1 archaeon
CCTCGCTACCACCTTCTCTATGGGCTCCTCTGGCGTCCCCTTCTTCCTGAGCTCTTCGATGGTCCCCTCCCACAGGAACGTCCCCTTCGATATCATCACGACGCTGTCTGTGAGCCTGTTAGCGATGCTCATTATGTGAGTGGAGACGAGGTGTGTCCCCTCCAGCCTGTCGAGGAGGCCGATCACCGTCTCCTGAGTGGGGATGTCGAGATAGTTGAGAGGCTCGTCGAGTAGGAGGACCTTGGGAGAGTGAATCAGAGAAAGCGCGATGGCAAGCTTCTGGGTGTTACCTCTTGAAAGTCGTCCCACGTTAGACTTCTCGTACTGCCTGAGATCGAGCTCGTCCAAGAGGAAGTCGGTCCGTCCCCTGACGTCTGCGACGCCCCTGAGGGCGCCGATGTACTCCAGATTCTCCCTCACTGAAAGCATCCTGTAGGGGAGTGCGTCCTCGGGAAGGTACCCAACCATCGACTTCGCCGCCCTACTGTCGGGAGGAGAACCGAGGACATTGACAGAACCAGAGTCCGGCCTCAGAGAGCCGATGAGTAGTTTGAGGGTGGTCGACTTCCCGGCGCCGTTGGGCCCGAGTAACGCGAACCTCCCTCCTATTGGGATTTCGAAGCTCAGGTCGTTCAGGGCTGGGACCGAGCCATAGGCCTTGCTGACATGGGAGATCTGGATACAGAACCCGTTCGACGCGGCCATTGGCGTTTCACCTTCGCGGGCTCGGCGTATAAACAGACGGATGGGGTTCCTCCAAATGTATAATTAATGTGGGAAACTGTCGCGCATCGTGTCGTCATACGAGGCAGAGTTCAATTCGGTGACCGACGAGGTCCGTGCCCATGAACGGTGGTTCTCACAGAGCCTCCCGATGATAGCCAGCGAGAACCTCGCCTCCGAGCCGGTACGGAAGGTCCTGTCCTCGGACCTGGGCCACAGGTACGCCGAAGGGTGGCCTGGGGAGAGGGTCTACGCCGGATGCAAGTACATCGACCAGATTGAGCTTCGGGCGATCGCCCTCGGGAAGAAGCTATTCAGGGCGGAGCACCTCGACGTCAGGCCGGTGTCCGGGGTCAACGCGAACCTGGCTGTCTACTCGGCGCTCACGTCGGCGGGAGATATGATGATGGCCACATCTGTACCCAACGGAGGACATATCTCTCATGGCAAGAAAGATTTTGGCGGGACGGCCGGGCTGGTTCACTCCCTTGAGGTGTCATACTTCGCGTTCGACAAGGAAGCGATGAACATAGATGTGGACGCGACGAAGAAGCGGATCGCCGCTCTTCCATCACTCAAACTGGCGATGTTTGGGTGCAGCCTGTTCCTGTTCCCGCATCCGGTCAGAGAACTCGCCCAGGCCATCCACGACAAGGGAGGGTCCGTCTGCTACGACGCGGCCCACGTAGCCGGACTCATAGCGGGCGGAGAGTTCCAGGACCCCCTCAGAGAAGGAGCACAGGTGATGACCATGAGCACCCACAAAGTCCTCTTCGGGCCTCAGGGGGGAGCCATAGCGTCGACCGCGGAGCTGGCTGAGCCGCTGAAGAAGGCAGTCTTCCCAGGGACGACGAGCAGCCACCACCTCAACAATGTGGCGGCCAAGGCTATGGTCTTCGCAGAGTTCCTCCAGTTCGGTCAGAAATACGCCAAAGACGTCATAGCGAACGCTCAGACCCTGGCAGGGAGGCTCGCCGAGCTTGGCGAGAAGGTACTGGGAGAGAAGAACGGCTACACCATGTCACACCAAGTGGCCCTAGATGTGATGAAGTATACCGATGGCGGTGTCATCGAGAAGCGTTTAGAGGACCAGAACATAATCTGCAACCGGGAGCCCATCCCCGGCGACCTGCAAGCGGGGAGGCACTACATGAACCCGGGAGGAATCAGATTGGGCGTCTCCGAACTGACGAGACTCGGGATGGGAAGGTCCGAGATGAAGGAAGTCGCAGAGCTGGTGCACCTGGGCCTAGGCGGAGCGAAGAAGCAGGAGGTCGTTGGAAGGATAAAGGAGCTCAGAAAGGGATTCCAGAAGGTCAAGTACTCTTTCAGGGACACGCCCGCTTACTCATTCGGTTAGGATGGGCTTCAGGAAGTCGGTCAACTCGAGCTGGTCGGCCTTCCTCGGACCCTGAAAGAGTTGGTCCAGCTCTCTCTGGAGCATGTCCAACCGGCTCCTGAGGTATGGGTCGACGTCGTAGTCACGGGCGAGCTTCTGGGCGATGTAGAGGTATTTTTCTACCGACGCCCGGGTGAGCGTCCCCTTGATTTCCCCCCCGCAGCTTGGGCATTTGGCCGTAAGAGGCGGGCGCCGCAGAGTCAAGCCGCAGCTCCTGCATTTGAAGGCCTGGGTGGCGTACTTCTTCGCGTTCCCCATTATATCCCTTATGAGGTGCGTCTTGATGATGGACTCCACGACGTCCCGGGTAGACACCGCTTCCACCAGGGAGGCGACTTCTATCTGCTTCGAGATTTTCTCGTTGAGCGTCCGGAGGGTCGAGTAAGACGCCCGGGGGCGCTTGACCGTTATGGAACTGGTGGGATGTGTGAATCCATAGCCGTAGAACTGCGTGTCGCTCTCAAGGCGAGACCCTATACTCTCTATCATGGTGGCGACCGAGGCCGCTGGCGGGGATTCCGTGGTCTTCTCGTAGAACTCGAGGGGATAGGATGATGCGATATCGAAGTTGTGGGCCTGCTCGTCGACTTCGGCAGGGAGAATTACCGGTTGGATGAGCAGCGGTGTGTCCATGTACCCCCCGATTTGCGCCGGGACGTACTGGAGCGAAAAGTTCAGCAGCGCATCGAGCAGCAGGATGAGAGAGTCTCCGTCCCCGTCGCAATCCCGCCTCTTCGCCGAGTGCCAGTAAGGGTTGGCGAGGCAGACCTCCGTGGCGGAGAAACCTACAATCCTTCCCGCGACCCCCACCGATGTGTGAGGCGCGAGCCCGATGACGAGCTTCCCCAGCAGGTCATCCGGCTTCGTTACGCGGTAGAAAGGATCGAGACCGTAGAGACTCTGCAGTTCGTCGTCGATGCATTGGGCCATTTTGACGAGGTCGTTCCCGATGTCAGCTGGGACGATGATATCCTGGGGCTTTAGTTCAACGACTTGGTCGTCCCGCTGGAGCGGCATTCCATCGGTGTCACGTTCGTATCCCAGGCGCACGAGGGTCTCCAGGTCCCCCTTCACGTCTGTGGGTCTGAAATGGGTAAGGGGCTCGTTGGTCGCGTCTATCCGCATGGTGCCGTCCTTGTAGACGAACACCCCGTGCCTGCTCCTGATCATCCCCTTTTCCAAGGCCTCGGGGACCTTCGAGACGCTCGTCAGTCCCCTCACGCACTTCACCGGCTTGGTAGACAAATGTGGGATTTTCGCCCTGACGCTTTCTAGCTTTGAGCGGAAATCGAAGTCGAATTTGGAGTAAGGGAGTGTCTTCGTCTTGCAGTTCGGGCACGCTATGTCTTGTGTGGCGGCGCTGCACCTTGGACATGCCATGTAAGGCTCGGTCTCCTCTCCGCAGACCTGACATCTCGCGTCGAGTCGCCTTTCTCCGCATTTCCGGCAATATAGGTTGATGACCTCGATCTCCACCCGGCCTACCTTGGCTGCTGAGAAGACATCCCTCATCGAGCCCCCCTCGTATCCGACCGGGAACAGTGCGTGCACCGGGGGCTTCATCCGCCTCATCATGGCTTTCTCGGGCCTACCCACCCTGACACCGATGGTGGTGGTGCTCTGGCGCCCCAGCTGTATCCCTGAGAGACGCCTTACGTAGTCGGGCTCTTCCACGGGAACCGTCAAGTCGGGCTCGTCGAGCCTGAGGAGGGCCCGGAGGATGAGCGCGGCTTCCCCTCGTACAACAGCTGTGCCCTCTTCCATTGTGTGTTCAATCAAACATGTATTGAGAATCCAGCGCGTGTGGGGGACCTCAGCATCGACGACGACGGTGTGCCCCTCCGTTTTTGCGCTCTTCCTCAGCCCAGCTAGGTCCGACGGGCTCACCCGGTCGAAGCGGGGAGTGTGGAATGGATGGAGTGGTATTCCGAGCGACCGGGAGATAGCGATGGCCTCTGCGGCCGTGGGGAATATTGTTGGGGAGGCCGCGAGCGCTCGCGCTCTTTCCAGTGCCAAGCCTGCCGCTGCTAGGAGGCCATCCGCTCCTGGAATCCTGGCTAGCGCCCTCGCTAGGTCTTGGGTCCACCACTCGGAGACGTAGGGGGATGGCTGTAGTGGCTTGTTGTTCTCTAGAAAGTCCCCGTAACTGATGAGGACGTCGCCGAGGTCGATGACCTTGGACAGGGCGTCGTGTATCTCCTCCGCTTGGGCCACGGTGTTCACCCTGACCACGCTTCCGTCTTTCGTCAGGATGGTGGGCCCCTCGATCGAGTCGACGAAGGCTATGGTGGCTGCCTTCCCTGGTAGGTCGACCTTCACCTGGGTCCCGGTGACCACCGGATAATCGAGCAGGGTTGCCACCGCAGGGTGAATCCCAATGGTCGAGAGGCCGGTGTTAATCGACCTGCCGTAACGGAGCCGAAACCCCCCCTTGCTCCTCGGCATAGACAGGACGGCCCTCCCTGAGATTACCTCTTCAAAGTGGGCGCCCGCCTTCTCCGTCTCGTTCGTGGTTTGTTGCGTTCCCCCTTTGATCTGGGCGAGGAACTCCCAGCCGGTTATGTTGAGGCTCGAGAGCTTCTTTGAAAGCTTGTGGGCGCGGCCGATTACCCCGTCGTTGAGCACCCTGAGCGCTCCGCCGCGCAGCCTGTCCGTGGCGACCCGTTTCAGGTTCCGATGGACCACCACCTCGACGGGGTCTGTCTCTATTCCGTCGATTTCTACCGGGAGGTTTGATATGGCGCGCCTGATGTCGTCGTCGGTGACCTTGTACTGGAAGTTGCCGACGTCACGCTCATAGATTCTGAGCTCTTCGGCGAAGCGGTCTATCTCCTCCTGGCGGGCGCGGTAGTTGCTCAGGCCGAGCTTCTTAGCCGTCGCGTCCGCTATCACTAGTGAGAAACCGGCCTCGGTCCCGCCCGCGGACCTCATCGGTCCGGCGTAGGAGACGGATGCGTAGTCGCTGTTGTCATCGTTCTGCTTTATCGTGACCCCCGAGATTCCTTCTAGGGGCGCAACGGTAACCCCGTCGGTCATCACAGCGAGGCCGGCCCTGACGCCGTAGCTGAGCGCTTCGTGCCTTTCGAGGACCCCGAACTTCCCCAGTGCGATTTCCTGCGATATTGTAAGAGCTGCCCTCTCCTTGGATGTGGTATGAAGGAGTTCGCGGAGCCGGTCAACCAGACCCTCGAATTGGTCCAGGCGGAGCATTTGATTGACCCTGTCTGCTAGGTCGAAGACGGTTTTACTTTCCACCACCCCGACCGGATCGTGCCCGACCAGTCTCGCGGCCGAAGCCGTCCTGTGAGCCGCTTGGTATTGCGAAAGGATGTCACGATAGTACGAGTCGAGGTGGCCCGGAAACGGGGCGAGGGTCTTGGCTCGGTCCCAGGCGAGGTCAGCGGAGAAGGACATCCGTCATGCGGGACACCGAGATGGTCTTAAGGACTGCGCGCCACGGCGTGGCCCGCCTGGTTGGTGGAAGTTGGTCGCTGCGATGCGAGGAGTGCGCCAATCGCAAGTTAGAAGGGGCCGCGGCTTCGTTCATGGTGGAAGACCGTACGCGGTCTGTAGGGCGCCTCCAGCCTCGTGAAGAGCCCTCGACGGGCTCGAGACCTGGGAGGAACCCCGGGGCGAGGGAGATTCTATTCTGAGAGCTAGGGCTGCGAGGCCGATAAGTTGGTGAGCGGCAGGCTCATGTCCCTCTCGTAGAGGGACATCAGTCCCTCTGAGGTGCATCGCCCGTCGAAGGGCTCCAGTACCGACGAGCACGTCTCGGCCAAGAGTCTGATGTAGCGCCCGGCGTCATATCTCGTCTGGTCGTCGACCATATCGAGCGGGATCGTCCTCTTCGAGTCCTTCCCCTTATAGTCTGTTATGACATACCGTACCCCCTCGCCAGCGTGCAGTGATGCCCCCTCGGCGACCAGTTGCTTGCGCGCCGCCTGCTGGACCGTCATTGTGGTGTACTCCCCCGGTGCTTTCGAGAGATTCGAGGTGAAGGCCAAATCTGAGGCCGGCGTTTCATGCCTCTCGAGGGCCCTGGCATATCCTAGGAAGATTTTGATGCACTTGGGAATGCTGGCTTTGGCCTCGGCCACGGAGTCGGCGCGGGCCAAGACCTTCAGGACGCCCATTTGGCACTCCCTGAACGCCTCCGGTGTGTCGTGGCGGCGGGCCTCGACCCCCCTGACCTTCAGGTCGCCGTTCCTGTAGGCGCCAAAGTATCTGTTGAGGACGGGGAGCCCGGCATCGACCTTCGACGGGAGGAAAGCCACCCACTTGTAGACTCCTTCGAATGATGTGGCGAAACCTGTCCCCGTTTCGATTGCCTCCTTGAGGCCAAGGAAATCGACTTCCTCGGCCCCGCCCTTCCTGACCCACAGGGAGTCTATGATACCGTGTATCACCTCGAAGCCTTTGTTCTCTGCAATCCTGGCCGCGTCAATCAGGATTTTTCTATCCCAGGCGCACACTGCGATGTGGGCGTCTATGCGCCCGAACTTTGCGTTGCTGAAACCGAGATACCCGAATGTGGTCACCCCCAGCCATTTGAGGGCGGCCTGTCTGGCGTTGTACCTTTCACGAACCCCTTTGTCCGCCTCGGCGTCTCTGAGTTCCTTGTAGCGGAGCCTCTTCTTCACTATGACCTCTATCGCGAGTGGGACAACCCCCTTCTTTCTGCACACGTTCCAGCCGAGCTCGGGGACCCTGTTATTGGAATCGGGGCAGCAGGCGCACCTGACCGTCTCGGCTGAGATGTTTTTCCTGTACATTATGTTTGGGTAGAGGGCAGAAAAGTCCAGCTCCCCGACGCCTTCGTAGATGCCCACCCTCGGTTCGAATATGAATCCCCCCCGGTCGGCGGTCAGCAGTTCGCTCCTGTCCTTGAGGCGCTCCGCCAACGTGGGCTTCCAAGGGATGAGGAGCCCTATCTTGGACGCGTAGTAGAGCTGCAGGCTGGAGAGGGCCCTCCCGATGCTGGCCCTGCTTGCGGTGTGGAGGGGCATGCGGCAGGTCCTGCTGAGCTCGAAGAGCCCTTCGAACCCCGCCTCCGAGTAGACCAGCGATGAGTTGGTGTCGATGTGAACCCGGCCCCGGAGTTTTATGGCCGAGGGTTTGTAATGGATTTGACCGTAGCTGAAATATGAGGTGCCTGCCCTCAAAGGGAGTTTCATGACCGCGTCGTCCCTGCCTAGGATGAAGTCGGCGATGACGCCGACCGCTTTGGCCTTCCTGATCAGATAGGGGAACAGGAATGTGTCTCCGTCGTTGGTCAGGATAAGGTCAGGGTCGGCTTCGCGGACAGCCCTCGCCAGTGCGAGGAGTGTGTCGGCCTCGTTCCTGTCGTCTATTATGGTAGTGCCTTCGGCGTTCGTCAGCACCACCGATTCAATTCTGTCTGTGAGTCGCGGTAGCTTCCCACTCTTGGCCACTTCAACCTTGAGCTCGACCTTCCTCAGAGGAGGAATTGGATAGTCATAAGTCCAGACGTCGTCTTCGAGCGTCCATTCCAGTGTATCACCCCTACGCTCCACCTCGCAGCGGGCGAGGGGGAAGAGGTCTTTCTCGTAGAGGTAGCTCTGGGCTGGTGGGACGTCCGCGTTGTAGAGCCTGAACATTCCGAAGGGTCCGAGTCGCTCTATCCGGCTGGCGACCTGTTGGATTCTCTTGGCGTCCCTGAGCTTCACCTCCAGGACCTCAGCCGCTGTGTTGTCGGTCACCCGCTCGCGCCTCTGGACGAGCCTGGTCCATGCTAATTCGTCGCAGAGTGTGTAGGTCGGGACAGTGAAGTTGGACCTGTTATCTGTCCCTATGAAGATCGATGGGGACCAGCTGTCGACCAGTCTGACTGCTTCGCCATCATCCTGTTTCAGCCAGACGACCATCTCCCCAGGACCGTCGGGGTAGAGGTCAAGTATCCAGCCGCGCATCTTTCGCCGCCTTCAGCCTCTCTACCTCGGCCGCCAGCCAGACTATCGTCTTGTGTTGCATGAGCACGAGGCTCATGAGTAGAGCCTCGGCAGGGAAAGGGGAATCTCTGGCCTGGATGGCTGGGAAATACTCGTAGCTGAGACCAAGCATCTCCTTGAAGAGCGCTTTGTCGTCTGCCCGGAGCGCGTCGGCGAAGCGCTGCCAGCTGTCCATCTCATCGGTAATTTCGGCGTCGGAGAGAGTCAAGGGGCAGCCTCCCTCCTGACCGCCGCTGCGGTTCGAGTGAGGATCTTGTAGTGATGAAATATGATCGCCATGACCATCCCTTCGAATCTTGATGTCCTGACCGCCGCTGACGAAGCCGACACGTATAGCCTCGCAGAGCTGAGCATTTCGTCGAAAGCCGCCTTGTCCTCCTTCGGGAGTGCTTTTTTGAACGACCTCCATTCAGCCGCTTCCTGGGCCTCTGCTATCCGAAACGAAGGGACGGTGCGGCCCATCAGTGGAAGGCCTCTTTCCTCGTGGCCTTCAGCAACTGGCTCAGTTTGAAGGTGGAAGACTCGGAGAGCTCGTTCCTGCGCTCGAGCCTCTCCGCCCGGATGTTGTCCCCGTCGGCGGACATGGCGATCGTGGCGTCGGCCCACGACATGACAGTGCTGTCGTGGGTGTTTGGCCTAGCCAAGGTCACGAACACCAGGGCGCGATTCTTCGTCGCCTTCAGCCCCTCCTGGATGGCGTCTAGAACCCGCCTCGCCTCCCTTTCTTCCATCTCGGGCTCGTTGAAAGTGCCAAGGATGTCAGATACGACCACGAGCTTCGCTCCGTGGTCTTCGACCGCGCGCGTCAGGTGCTCTGAGACGAGCGAGGCGAGCTGATAAAAGGTGAAGACGCGGCAGGAGGCCACCCTCCTCATGGCAGAGGTGGGCTTGAGGCCTTGCTGCCTCACAAAGGATGAAAAGAGATACAGATCAGACTGATTGCCTCCGTCTATGAAGACGGCGGCAGAGTCGAGCCCCCCTGATTCGATTGGGAGCTGGGCCCTGAATGCGACCAGTTCTGCCACGAGTGATGATAGGGCCCCTCTGAGCACGACCAGCCGCTTCTCTGACAGGGGCCTCAGGAGAGAATCTAGTCCAGGGAGGCCGAGAGAGAAGTGGGGAATTGAGGATGCGCGCCTGAAGAGCGGCTCGACCTGACGCACTCCCGTGGCCTCCACGACCGCGTCAGACCACCCCTCCGGGATGGGAGCGAGCGTGCGTTCGGCGCTCTCTTCGAGGGGCCTACCACACCCCCTGCAGAGCCCGACCGGGAACACGTCCGGCCCCGAGCGCCGCCTTATTTCGAAGGCACGACAGCTGGAACAGTGGTAGACGAAACGCTCTCTGTTTCCGATCTCCTGCCCATAGAGATATTGGAGCCTGGTCATTGCGTGCCCGTGAAACGTCGCGTGGAATTTAACGTGGAGCTGGTGCGCGTCCATTTTGGACGGAGGGAGGACGGCGAAAGTGGTTGGGGCCGATTCAACGTTATAAAGCGAAGCCGAGGCTCGCCGTGCCCGCGCGGGGGTCGCCCAGCCTGGTCAACGGCGTGAGGCTCAGGACCTCATCCCTTAGGGGTTCGAGGGTTCGAATCCCTCCCCCCGCACTAGATCCAAGGGTTCGACCTTTTCGTGCTGTTTCGATAACAATCGGGGGCCCCGTTATGTCGCCATCCACGATGGAATAACAAGCTTGTTGGGCTGCCCCGCCTTGTTCCTTTGCTGATACCAAAGGCCTGCGCTTGGGCCCTGGCGAGAGGGCCGCGCTGGATGCTGCCTCCTCGCCTTCCGTTAAAAGAGAGGCATACAAGGGAAAAGCAGATGGGAGAGCAGGGTGACGCAGGAACTTTTGCGGCGGCGCTGGTCCGGGACAGCCTCGGGCTGCCTTCAGGTTCGCTGAAGGAATCAGACCTGCCTCGGAGGCTCGTCTCCGAAATCGAATCGACCATGCGAGGAAGAGAGCCCAAGAATATGGAGCGGCTCTTGCTGGAGGAGAGGATTGCCGCCCTCCTGCCGAGAATCGAACGTGACTCCCTCGAGTCTGACGGGTACTTCGTCAGGAAGGAGCGGTGGCCGTCAGGGGCGGAGTTCGCCGTCGCCCTCACCCATGACGTCGATAATGTCAGCAGAC
>JAKACC010000048.1 GCA_021796515.1 archaeon
TCGGCCGACCCTGAGGGTAACACCGGCGGGCCAAGGACAGGGGTGTGCAAGAGGAGAGGAAGGAGTAGAAGCAAGATACACCGGGTCCAGCCCGTGGTCAAGATACGCATGCGGGGAAGCCGGTTTTTTGGGGTATCTGACCCCATCGCCCGGCCGGCCCCACCAGGCGGCCATACCGCGCTTCAGCCCGCCCAACATCTTGAGAGATGGTTGGATTTTCAGAGCGAAGTCCTTCCCTCCCGGGCTTGGGTTAGCGCTCGCCAACGTCGAGTGGACGCTGGCCAGGAACCGCGTGACCGTCGCTCGGTCGCTCCTTCTGTCTTCGACGACTCGGACACATTTCCTCCTATGATAGGAGGGCGGGACACCTAGCACCGAGCCGAGCATGGCATTGGCCCTCACTTCGTCGTTGCTCATGATACCAAGGGCGAAGTTCGATGGACCGCCGCTCGGATTGACCACCGCATCAGAGTAAAGCATGACACCATCCCGCGGGTCGAGCTTGCGGACTGTCAGGTAGCACGGAGGGCTTCCCCCATCCCTCTGGAGGAAGGTACTAGAGCATGAACCTATCCACCGACGCATTCCATTCGCCCCGGGCGAGCCGACCGAGGTCGAAGTCTAGGGGAGAGAAGGGAAGGCCGACCGCCAACTAGTACACTTTCGCAGCCCCAGGTTCTAGACACGACTCAAGGGGGCCCCTCAAGCCGACTGCCAAGGGCCTCGCGCCCGATATAACAGCCCGGGTAGGACGATGGCCCGAGGGACCCAGCGGGGAAAGAGTCGTCCCTTCAGGGGAAGATGTCCAGTGGGACGAAGGCACCTATGACCCAGTTGGGGGCGTCCACCACTTCGTGTATCCTAAGGTCTACCGCGACGCTGCAGAGGACGTACGCCTCTTCCCGCCCGATGCCATAGGTACCAGTAAGATGGTCAATCATTCCCCGGACGGCAGACTTGGACGCCGCCATGAGGTCCGGGCCGATGCCGGTGGTCACATAGTACCCTCTCTTCGCCTGCTGTTCCCCGCTCGAAAAGTACCTCGGCCACCCCAGTCCGGTCTTCTTCGCCAGGTCGAACCTGAACCTGGCCCGCCCGGCGGATTCAATGGCACTCACGCAGACCTCGCCGTCTCCCATGGCCGCGTGCAGGTCCCCAGTGGAGAAAAGCGCCCCGTCCACCCAGACAGGGAGCTCCAGCCTGCTCCCCGTTGTAAGGTGTTTGATGTCCAAGTTCCCCCCATGCCTTCCTGGAGGCATCACGGCCGAGACTCCAGGCTCCGGGGGTGCCACCCCCATCACGCCACAGAAGGGGCGCAGGGGGACCTTGATCCCTTTCTCGAAGAGGGCGTAGTCCTTCCGGACGAGATCCCATTTGTACAGGTATGGCTTCTGGAACTCTTCGAGGAGTCCTTCTCCCGGAAGTATGATGGACCAGCCGAAATCATCGTTCTCTACCCCCAGCACGTCCACCAGGAGGGTGTCCCCGGGTTCAGCCCCCTCGACGTGCACCGGTCCCGACAGGGGATAGAGCTTGGACTGGTCGAACCCAGGCCTTTCGGCGACGGAGTCCCTGGTCACCTGCCAGGAGCTGACGTCGTTTATCTCGAAGGTTACCTCGTCACCGGGGACGACTCGAAGGACCGGTCTGTGATTTCGGCTCCAGAGATAGTGGAACTTGTCCCTCCCGACCCTGTGACTCCCCACGCCCGTCCCTGGCGACACGGATTCTTTATCTTCCGCGCCCGGCGACGCAGTCGTTTCGAATGAACGAGAAGACCTCGGCCTTCCTGCGCATGGCTTACAAGCAGTTCTACTTCGAGAAAGGCCAATCGATTGTTGAGTTCCCGCGGGAGATCGCATCCAGGGAGTTCGGCTACATCCCGTTCGGGGGAGGAATGGTGAGACACCTTTCATTCCGGAGCGAGGGGGAAGCGCTTGCGGAGATTGTGAAGCAGTCCCCGTCGTCGGTTTACTGTTCCAACGCCCGTTACCAACTCCCGACCAGGCCCATTGAGGAGAAGGGATGGCTGGGGGCCGAGCTGATCTTCGATATTGACGCCACGGACATCCCCACCACGTGCAAAAGGGGGCACGACGTCTGGTACTGCGAGAAGTGTTCCACTTCAGGGAAACTCCCCCGGCCTGCGAAGTGCTCGAAGTGCGGAGGATCCACGGCCGAGTTCCACGGGACCTGTCAGGTTTGCCTCGATGCCGCCGGGGACCACGCCAGGCGAGTCGTGGATTTCCTCACCGAGGACTTCGGAGTCGACCCAGGGGCGGTCAGGCTCTACTTTTCCGGGAACAGGGGATATCACCTCCACGTGTTCGACGGCAGATTCGACCAACTCGACCAGGTGGCGAGGGGAGAAGTTGCGGAGTATGTCAGGGGATCTTCGCTTCCCTTAACCCAGACGATAGCGTCAACCCTCAGGCGGAGGGCGCAGCCCGGCCTCCAGGGCGCAGGGTGGACCAGGAGGATAACAGGGTACGTCGACAAGCGGAGGGAGGTGTACCAGGGGACCTTCCAGAGGCTCGTGTCAGAGGCTATATCGTCTCAGCGCGCCTTGGTAGACTCATCTGTGACCACCGACATCCACCGAGTCTTCAGGCTGGCGGGAACCCTCCACGGGAACACGGGGATGTCGAAGATGAGGGTGGGGTCCATGGCGGAGTTCGACCCCCAGACAGACCCTGTCGTCCTCACGCAGAAACCTGTGACCGTCACGGTCTCCTTCTATCCACGGTTCAGCGTCATGCACAGGGAGTTCGGGCCCTTCAAGTCCTCGACCGTCGAGCTCCCAACATACGCCGCAGTTCAGATTTTAACGAGAGGTCTAGGGGAGGTCGTTCCAGATGCCTGAGACCACACTCGACCGTCTGAGAAGGACCCTCGACTCGGAGAACCAGTCGACTGGACTCTTCCCCCTCTCCGGAGACTTCTATTCAGAGGTCTCCGAATACAGTCAGAAGCTCAAGAGGTCGGCGGGGGCGGGGGCTTCCGAGGTCGCCGTCAGGCTGGCCGCTACTCAGACCAGGCTCATCGAGTCGATGGTGAGCCAGCTCCTAAAGGTGAGGAGCAGGAAGGCTATCAAGCAGAACGCGGTCCTGCAGCTCCTCCCCGAAGAGAGATATGTATGCTCGGCGGAGCAGAGATTCCAGAGGCGTTTCCAGACACTGGTGGATGCTGTCTCCTCCGGCCAGCCGTCATTCGTCGAGTTCGCCCACGCGACCGAGAATCAAAGGAACGTGACCGTGAGGTTCGTCAGACATGTCAACGAGCTGGTGGGCCTCGACATGAGACGCTACGGGCCCTTCGAAGCAGAAGACGTGGCTTCCATCCCCGCGGCCAGTGCCGACATCCTGATAGCTGGAGGAGACGCCACGGAGATCCTTACCAGAGACGACGTTTGAGCGACAGTGTGAGCCGCCCGAGGAGTTCCAACTCCGCCATCTCTCTTCCGCGATAGCGGTCCAGTGAATGTTGGAGCCTGTCTTGGCTCGGCGTCAGAGGGCCGAAGTCAGCTGTATGATCTCCAGGTGTGGTTGCACTTCACACAGCGGTAGAACTGAGTCGGAGGCTCGTCTCCGCTCCTCGTCTGAAGGAACCACCAGAACGCTTCGTTGTTACTGCACTTCGGGCACTCTATCTTTGTCGTGGGAAGAGAGTTGAGCTTCTCTTCCCTCTCCCCGACCACCTTAATCTGCGGCGTGCCTGACAGCTCCTCTTCGGTCGCCTGGGTCACAGTCTTACCGGCTTTCGGGTCTTTCCAACCGCAATTCTCGCAGAGAAACGTCAGCATCTTTACACCTTTCGCGCTTTTGTCCTCCTTGAGCTTGAGCCTGGTTCCGCACTTTGGACAGAACTTCAGCGTCACGAGGACCCACCACCGAGTGCTTTCTTCACTCCG
This sequence comes from archaeon, assembly GCA_021796515.1. Classification (GTDB taxonomy): domain Archaea; phylum Thermoproteota; class Nitrososphaeria; order Nitrososphaerales; family Gagatemarchaeaceae; genus UBA183. The sequence continues at coordinate 3,911 of JAKACC010000048.1, forward strand.
CCGTAGAGCTCCTTGGTGGTCTCCATCGCCCTTTCGACGCTGTTCGCGAAAGCCTTCTCGGGCTTCATCCTCTGGGCCCTGACCTTCAGTACCAGCTTCTTGATCAGTGGGTGCGGAGGGATGACCCCCGCGAAGGTGACACTCTTCTCCTCCAAGAGCTCATGGTGGACGATTTCTGCGAGGGAGTAATCCTCTCCTGTGATCTCGACCGTAAGCCCCTTCTCGTCTTCACTGGTGGTCTGGACCTGCATTTTGCCTGACGGGCCCCCTGTCTCGAGCTTTTAAGGAGATAGGAACACCCGTCTCAAGTCGGCCGGGTTTGGCTTCCGCCTAAGGCTCTATCGGGATAGTCCCGAAGTCCCTTGCCAGTTTCCTATCCTCGACGTTGCCGCACTCGTCGCACTTCACCTTCGTCGCGCTTCCCTTTTGGAGGGGCTTCCCACAGATGCCACATAGCGCTGCCACCACCCCCATGTCAGGCTCGTCGATGTTGAGGTGGATGATACCGTTGACCAGGCTGAACACCCTGCACCTGACCACGTCTCCGGACTTCACCGGAGTTGTCCTCCTTGCCCCTCTTTCTCCTCTCCCGCCCCCAGACAGCCCCCTGAGCGAGAGCATACCGGAGAAATCCTTGTGGTTGGGCTTTCCGTTATGGAAGAAGATGTGCACGTTGGCCGAGTTCGCCTGAGTTGCCTCTACCTGTCCGGTGACCCAGTCGTCCACCCTGAACAGTCCGGGCTCCGCTGCCGGCTTCACCGATATCTCCATGCTCTTCGGGTCTTTCACCACAGACCCCGCCGTCAAGGATCTGATTAGTCCCGAAGAGTCGTAGGTGTGGGAGCCTGGGAGGAACTCCTCCGACACCGCCAGCCTGTCTCCCGGAAGGACGCCCTGGGCCCTCTTTGCCTCTTTCATTTCTTGATCAGCCCCACCGTGAGCTCAATCCACTTCGCGCGCTCAAGGAACTCCCCCATTTCCCTCCCCTCAATAAGCGCAACTAGCGCGTCCGCCTGGGGGATTGAAAAGACCGGCCTGTCGAAGGTGAACCCATCAATGGAAATCCGAGGGCAGGCCGTCTGGACGAACGCTTCTATCTCCCGGTGCGGGGCAAGCCGCTCAGCGGTCACTTCTCTCATGGCCAGCTGGACAACCTTCCTCCCGCTCATCTCGAGTCGTTTTGATATCCACCTGCTCCTCCCGAGCATCTTCTGTCCCTCCTTCAACCCGGTGATGACTCCGAATACCCTCGCGTCCCTGGCTTTGTAAACTGCGAGTATCGCCTTCTTCAACCTCTCCTCTGCAGCCTCCTTCATGTCGGTCACCTCTTCCATATACGGGTCCAGCATGAAGGTGGGTTTCCCTGTGGCCAGCGCCAGCCCCACCGCATGGAATTCGCTCTCCCCCAGGAGGGCGAACGCATCCACCTCGTCGCGGATTGGAAATGCAGTGGAGAAGTCGCAGCCGAAGACCTGCCCTTCAAGCATCAGGTTGTTGCCCTTCCCTACCCTGACCTGGAATCCCCTGGCCTCCAGAGCCTCCCTCACGGGGTGGAGCTGGTGGAGGTGCTGGCTGAACGTGGCGAGCCCTACGCGCCTGTAGGGGGCGAGCGCTTTTGCGGCCGTCTCCATCACTCCAGAGAACTCCACGTCGTCGACGGCATCAATCAAGTAAGTGTGTTCGCTGGCCCGCTCGACGGCCGCGTTGTGCCCGATATGTAACGCCAAGTCCGCTTGGAGTTTTCCCACCTCATCGTCGACAGTGTCGCAGATGCCAAAACAACTGTCTCCCGACAGGATGGCAGTCACGCCGTATCTCTTTCTCACCTGCTCCATCAACTCCTTGGTCTGCCTCAGCAGACCCCCTGGGGCGTTGACCAGTATCACCTTGGGACTCTTGGTCTCGATTATCCTGAATACTTCATTTTCATCGATTTTCACAGTCATAGGACATTTCTCGGGTGCGGTTTCAAGAAGCGCCTTCCGAGGCCCGATATATACTTGGAGGAGACGGATGGCTTCGTGCTGGCATACCCCAGAAGAGTGCGGCCCGACGAGTCAGCACGGCCGTCGTCTATAGAACCCCGAGAGCCTATGCCAGGGCACGGAACCATTTGACGTATCGTGTACTTGGCTGCAAAGGATAATCCACGCTCTTGGCCGCCCTTCGCGGCGGCTTCCAAGTGGACAACCAGAATCAGGGCGTGGTGGGCGTCTCCCGCGCGCTGCTGCTGAACAGGAACATCCGGGCAATAGCAGTCACCGGCCTAATCTCTGGGGTCTACATAGGCATGCTCAATTTTGCCCTTCAACTCTTCCCCCTATCCATCGGGCTAGGAATTCCAGCCATCGGGATCCTCCAGGCCGTGGGGAGTCGCTTCTCGGGCGCGGGTGCAACCTTCATCCAGCCTCTCGCCGGCCATTACTCCGACCTCCACAGCAGAAAGGGCTCGATTATGCTGGGAAGCGCGACTACGGTAGCATCCATGCTCTGCTTTGTGGGGACTGCGCTGACTGGGAACTGGTATCTGATCCTCCTTGCGTTCGTCCTCTACGGCGTGTCGATTCTGGGAAGCCCCGCATCACAGGCAATGGTTGCCGAGTCTGTCGCACTCGACCCCCACAAGATGGACGTAGCTTACAGCCTAGTGTTCTTCTTGGGGACCGTCCCCGGCGTGGTGTCTCCTGCGCTGGCTGGCTCGGTGGCGGGGACAACTGGTTACCTGGCCATCTTCGCCGCGGCCGCACTCCTCGAATCACTGGATCTCTTTCTCTATTGGAGGGAACTGTCCGAGACGAAACACACCGTGACCGCCGAGCCCGAGCAGGGTCCGAGGTTCTCGCTGAGAGAGGCATTCACATTTCCGAGGTCGGCATGGGGATACTACGGCGCGCTCGCAGCCGACGCCTTCGCTTTCGGCATCAGCTCCAACATCATCTACGCCATGGCCCAGGACCAGTTCCACTTCTCCGCCCAAGAGATAGGTCTCCTGGTGGCGGTGTGGTACCTGGCCATGCTGGCTTCACAGTACCCTGCCACCCGGCTCCTGATCCGGCTCGGGCCGAAGAAGACCCTGATGGCTTCCGAAGCCCTTGGGACCGTGCTGATGATTGGCTGGGCGTTCTCGAACAGTCTCCCCGAGTTCCTGGTCTTCTCAGTCATCTTCGGGGTCTCGGTCACCACCTGGGTCCCGGGGGTCTCCTCCCTCCTGATGACCCACGCCCCACCAAAGACGCGAGGAGGGGTTGGGGGGAAGGTTGCAGCCTTCAGGGGGCTGGTAGCCTTCCCAGCGCCGATAATCGGGGGGTTCCTCTACCAGTATCTGGGCTACGACGCCCCAATATTTGCCAGTCTCGTCGGGACCCTTGTCTGCGTCGCGCTGATGTTTCGGTTTCTCCCCGAGCGCCCGAGAGCGTCCATCAGAGGAGGGAATGGTCCTTGACCCGCTTCAGGGTGGGAGACGCGGGGCCCAAAGGGAAGGGGGTCTTCGCGGCGCGGGCTATCAGGCGTTCGGAGGTGGTGGTCAGGTTCCAGGGGAAGACAAAGTGGATTTGGGACATCCCGCACGACGTGTGGCCATACACTATACAGGTCGACTACGACAGATACATCGTACCGAAAAAGAACGGAATCGGCTGGTACCTTAACCACTCCTGTGAGCCCACCTGTGTGGTCTCGGGCATGTCGGTCATAGCCGCCAGGGACATCCAGAAGTGGGAGGAGTTGACCTTCGATTACTCCACCGACGTGGACTGGTCCGGTTTCAGGATGAAGTGCAAGTGCGGCGCACCGAAATGCAGGGGGGTGGTCAGAGCATATCGGTTCCTTCCCAAAACTCTGAAGAAGAAGTACGGAACTCACGTAGCTCCCTACCTCCTAGGGAAGTATCTGAATCCCCCGAAGACGCGGTGAAGGCTCCAAGACCACCCTACCGCGCGGCCCTCCCGACGGAGCCTCACCTCTGTCCTGGTATGGCTTTTCTCTCCTTGGGCTTTGGAATCAGAACTGCACCTACAGCGGAAACCAGCGCCAAGATGGCCATATACTCGAAGGTGACGCCGAGCTTGCCGTAGTCGTTGAGCACCAACGCGTATACTATCAGTGGCCCTAACGCATTCCCCCCAGTCGTCCCCAATCCCCAGACCAGCGAGTTGCCCAGGCTCGAGGCGCCGGCAGGGGCATAGTCTGCCGCGAGGGACAGCAGCACCGGAAACCCGGTGTACGCAAAGAATCCGAAGAGGGAGAGGAAAGCGTAACTCACGGCCCCACCCGCACTGACGAAGCCTACAATGGACGCGGAGGCGCCGGCGGCTGATACAGCCATCACCAGCCTGTGGTCGACCCTGTCGACGAGCCATCCGAACAGAGGCTGCCCCACGATAGCCGGGGCGAAGTAGACAGCAGTCAGGACTCCGAGAAGGGACCCTACTCCAGTTCCCCTCTGGGCGGTGAGGAATATCTGCACGTACGCGGCGACCCCGAATATCGCCGCCGATCTGATGAAGGTGATTATCATCAGGATCACCATCGGCTTGGTGAGCGACCTCCGGAGAGACTGTCCTTCTGGTCCCTCCTGTTTCTTGCCCGTCCTGGCCGTCCCAAGTCCGACCCATATGAGAACCGCCGCAACGACACCCACCAGCCCGAAGGTCGCCACCGAGTCGGGTATCGTGACCACCAAGACTGCCGCCGCGTAAATCAGCGGGTACAGCGCTCTGCCGACGCTCCCCAGGGCTCCGTTCAGGCCCAGCGCCCTTCCGGTGTTGTCGCGATCGAACGAGGCCTGCAGGATGCTCCCTCCTAGGGGATGGTAGAAGGCGCTCCCGAACCCCATGACGAAGTCGAAGAGGAGGGCGAGGGTGAAGAGCTCGGTGCCGGTCGTGTAGACCATCGTCGCAAAGAACCCGATTAGCCCCACCCCCAGACACGCTATCCCGACCGCCATCAACACCCCAGGCGCCCCCGTCCTGTCTGCCCGCCTGCCGACAAAGACGCTGGACACCATAGAGCTGAAGTAGAACAAGAAGAGCAGAATCGACTGTTCAAAATGTGTGGCTCCGTGCTGGTTTCCGAGAAGGTCGACGATCAGAGGAAGGAGGAAGACCGAGCCGTCGTTCGCGAAATGACCTAGGGAAGTGAACGCTAGGGCCCTGGCCCTGCCCAGACGGGAAGTATTGACGTCTGTTTGGCTATTCGCGGCCGTACGCCCCTCTGACCTTCTTCTGCTCCTCCGCTGTCAACCAGGTGACGCTCCCGGCCAGCTTCCCCGCGAGGTAGACCCTGGCGCTCTCTTCGAGTACCTCAAGCTTGGACGCCGCTTCGTGCAGGTCTTTTCCGAGCGAGAAGAAGCCGTGGTTCCGTATCCCCACTACATCGCACACCTTCAAGCTCTCGGCCACAGCCGCCGCGCCAGCCGTCCCTGGGGTGGCGAAGCCGACAGTCTCCAGGCGCCTGACCATGACCGCGTGCTCGGGGGTCATGACCGGTATCCCAAGTCCAGCTGTGACGAGCCCCACCGCGGCCGGCGGGTGGGCATGGACGACGGCACCGATGTCGTCCCTCAGCCTGTAGGCCACGAGGTGGGTGGGAAGTTCGCTCGAAGGGGTGCCCCCTCCGGACACCTTCCCATCCAAATTCACCCTTACGATGTCACCGCTTGCGACCCCACCCTTGAAGAACCCCGCGGGGGTGATCAGGACCTGCTCCTTTGGTCGGACGATCACGCTAGCATTCCCGCCTACGCCCGAGACTAACCCTCGCTCGTAAAGCCTCCTTATCGTCTGGGCAAGTTCCGCCTGAGACCCTACACTCTCGGCCAACGGTCTAAGCCGGCTTTGGGGGCTTATTAGCGGCACGCCAGCCCGAAAGCCGCTCAGAGGAGGACCGCCATCAGGGCTCTGGTCTAGGGCCTATGGAAAGGCGAATCCATAGGTACGCAGTGGGTCGTCACATGATCATGCTTTAATCAAAAAGCACGGTCGAATCAGCGAGGCCGCTGGTGGAGGGGATACTGGAGGCCCTGTCAGGCAAGCATCCCCGCTCGACGCCAGCCTTCAGCGGATGAGTATCAGACTTCGG
>JAKACC010000006.1 GCA_021796515.1 archaeon
CTTGGAAGCCTGCTGGGTCACAAGCCCCACCTTGGCTCCGCACTTGTAGCAGAATCCCGCGTCATCGGGGAGCTGCGCGCCGCACTTTGGGCAGAACACCATAACCACCTAGAGCTTGGTCCCGCAGCTGTTGCAGAACTTCGAGCCTGCCGTGACAGGGCTTCCACAGTTGGGACAGAACTTGCTCGTCCCGGCCGGAGCCTGGGGACCCTGCTGGGAGGCCACGGTCGCCCCGCAGTTGGGGCAGAACTTCGCCGTGGCCGAGATGATGGATCCGCAGTTGGGGCAGCTCCGGGACTGGAAGTTCTGGTTCATCCCCTGGGCCATCTGCCCGCCGATGGCAGAACCGGCGCCGATGCCGGCCCCGAGCCCTGCGAAGACCCCTGCGCCTCCGCTGGGGTTCTTCGCGGCGTCGTCTATCGCCTTCCCTGTCTGATATTGCATGTAGTTCACCCCAAGGACCTGCATCTCCGACCGCGTGTCGATGGCCTTCTGCACCTCGTCGGGGAGGCTTATGGTCAGCCCCGAAATCTTGTTGATCTCAATCCCATACTGCCCGAGGTGGTCGGGTGCCGAGGCCAGGACCTCCTGCTCTATGTTGGTGAGGTTAGCGGCCAGGTCGGTGACCTTCAGCCCTTGCTGCTTCATCTTCCCGAGAGCGTTGTAGACTAGGATGACGACCTGCTCCTTCACCCTCCCCTCGACGTCGTCGGAGGTGTCCGCTCCGAACGTCCCGACAAACTGGTTGATGAAAAGCTCAGGGGAGGATATCTTCCATCTGTACTCACCGAACACCCGGAGGTTGATTATGCCAAAGGTCGGATCAGTGAACTGGTAGGGCTGGGTGCTCCCGTATTTCCCGTCGAGATACCTCTTCGGTACGAAATAGACCTCTGCCCACTGGGTGACACCGGTGAAGAACTTCAGCAGCTTCCCGACCACCGGAGCGTTGAAGTCCGTCAGAGCGTATCTGTTGGGCTGGTCGAAGTAGGTCAGCGCCTTCCCATCCCTGTAGAACACGGCGATCTCGTCCTCCCTCACCACCACGTTGTCGTTCAGCCTGATTTGGCGCGGCGCCTTCCAGAGGACGTTGTAGACCCCGGGCGCAGGCTGCTTGTCCTTGTCGTCCCAGGCGAAGGTGGTGGAGCCGAGCACGCTCCCTCCGGTCGCGGGGACAGCGTCGCTCTTCTTTCCGAACACCATCACAATCACCGTCCGAGGGCTATGCCCTCAATCGCCTCCATCCTCTGAGACCATTTCTGCCTGATGTCAGCCACAGTCCTCGCGAACTCACCCATCACCGTCTGGACTGTGTTCGGGGCCGAGCTGTCGTAGCTGAGCTTCCCAGGGGACGTGGCGTCGTCGAGCTGGAAGACCGAGCTCACGAAAGCGTAATCATAGTCGTATAACCTGTTCAACTTGTCATCATTGATTTGGATTGGCGCCACCCACCCGGCGTACCCCTGCCCTGAGTGCCTCACCTCTCCGCTGAGCCCTTGCACCTGAGATATCAGCGACCCGACCGTCGTGAGGTTGTTGAAGTCCCCTGCCGCGGCGACCTGCTTCCTGAGTTGCTGCAGGTTGTCCTTCACCTTGTCCAGCCTATCCGCCACCTGATTCCGAAGGAGCGCATCGGACGCCCTGAGGTCTTCCTTGCTCCTGTATCCTCTGAGGCCCGGGATGAGCAGCTCCAGTTTCTTCGCTACTCCTCTGTTGGCGTCGACCTGCTGCCTGATATCGGGGTTCCCCTGAGACAAAGGAGTACGAACGCGACCCCGGTTCCATCTAAATAAATATGGCGAACCTTCTCCGTTACTGGGAAGGGCTTCCCTGGTGGATCTTGAGAACCTCAGGATAGGATGTAGCGGCTGGTCATATAAGGACTGGCAGGGGATTTTCTACCCCAAGGGGGTGGCTCCGAAGGACTACCTCCCTTACTACTCCAAGGTGTTCAACTGCGTCGAAGTCGATTCCAGTTTCTACAGGATACCTAGCCAATTTATGGTCACCCAATGGAGGAGCGGCACGCCTTCGGGGTTCGTCTTTTCCCCGAAGCTCCCGAAAAAGATAACCCACGAGAGGAAGCTCAAGGACTCGGAGTCAACCCTTGTCTACTTCTATAGCGTTCTCAGCAAGTTGAAGGACAAGCTGGGACCCATAGTGATACAGCTCCCTCCTTCTATCAAGCTGAGCACCCACGGGGAGGCCCTCAAGGGGTTCATCTCCCAGCTCAGCCCCGAGTTCATGCACGCCATCGAGTTCCGCCACAAGTCCTGGTTCAATCCCGAAGTCTATTCCCTTCTCAGGAAGAGCAACATCGCGATGGTGTGGACCCTGAACCAGTATGTGGAGTCCCCTCCGGAAGTCACGGCAGACTTCGTCTATCTGAGGATGGTGGGGGACAGGGAGATCACCGAATTCAACGGGATCCAGAAGGACAGGTCTGGCGACATGAAGCGCTGGGCCACCGCCGTCAAGGAGAATTCCAAGAAGTTCGAGTCGGGATATGTCTTCTTCAACAACCATTTCGCCGGCTTCAGTCCAGAGTCGGCGAACGAGTTCCGTAGGCTCCTGGGCCTGATGGAGATTGACTGGAAGGGACAGGGAGCCGAGCAGCAGACACTCTTCGGGACGTAGCTGACAGTTGCAACCCCAGCAGAGGACCATCCTCCACGTCGACCTGGACGCCTTCTACGTGTCCGCAGAGGTCAGGGAGCACCCTGAACTGAAGGGACTTCCTGTTGTGGTCGGTGCAGACCCGGAAGACGGGAAGGGGAGGGGCGTCGTGGTCGCCTGCTCCTATGAAGCGCGCAAGTTCGGCCTCAGGTCCGGGATGCCGATTTCACAGGCATACAGGCTCTGCCCTCAGGCGAAGTACAAACCGCCAGACTGGGAGCTCTACGAGCGCGCTTCGGAGGAGGTCATGTCCACCCTCAAGGGGTTCGCAGACAAGTTCGAACAGGGGAGCATCGACGAAGCCTACCTCGACGTCACCAGCAGGGCGACTGACGAAGAGTCGGGCAGGAGGGTGGCCGTGGAGGTCAAGAAGGCGGTGAAAGAGAGGCACGGGCTGTCTTGCTCCATAGGGGTCGCCCCCAACAAATCATCAGCCAAAATCGCCTCCGACAGAAACAAGCCCGATGGCCTGACGGTGGTACCTTTCGATGGCGTCGCCCGCTTCCTTGCACCGCTCCAGGTGTCTGTGGTCCCTGGAATCGGCGTGAAGACAAGGGAATTCCTCTCCGAGAAGGGGGTCTCGACGATTGCCCAGCTGCAGCAGCTCGAGGGGAAGCAGCTTACTTCCTGGTTCGGCAAGAACGGTGTCTGGCTCTGGGGAGTGATTCACGGACTGGAGAGAGTGGATGTGAGACAGCAAGAGATGCCGAAGTCTCTCAGTGTCGAGAGGACGTTCAAGGATGACGTCAGGGAGTTCCGGGAGGTCAGGCGGGAGGCCGCCGACGGCGCGGCCGAGCTCATGCGACGGGTCAGGTCTGCGGGGTACTCCTACAAGGTCGCCGGAATCAAGATAAGGTTCGGCAGGGGCTTCGAGACTCACACTCGGGAAAAGACTCTGGTCAGCCACACAGACAGCGCCGCCCCTCTCATCGAGGCCGTCGACGCGCTTCTCGACGAGTTCGAGACAAATGGGAAGCCAGTCAGGCTCATAGGCGTCCGTGTTGCTGACATCCAGCGCTCCGTCTCCGGGCCCTCGAAGCTGGACGACTGGGTGGGAGCCTGATCCGCGCCACGTCTGCCCCATGGTCGAAGAGTTATCCACCCCCCTAATGGGATAAACGGGAACAATGGGTACCGCGTCGCGGGGATTCCTCAAAACTCGGAGCTTCCTCAGCTACTTTGGGATGAACCTCTCTGGACGGACCGCCAGCGCGGTAGTCAACGTGGCCATCCTCCTGCTGGTTGCCAAGTCGGCCAACAGCCTGAGCCAGTCGGCGCTCTACGTCACGATTGTCGGAGTGGCGGAGACCCTGGCCGCCGTGGTCACCACCCTACCGGCAGGCGTCCTTGTGGACCGCCATGACCGTAGGAAACTCCTAGTGTTAGCCAACTCCGTCAGGGCGGCGAGCTTCGGCCTGCTCGCAGTGGTCACAGCTCTCTACGGGTTCCAGTTTCTCGCCGTCGTGGCCGTGGCCGTGGTCTGGAACTCGGCCGGGGAGCTGAACAGGTCGACGTCCTACTCGGTCCTCCCAGACCTGGTGAACGCGGATGTGATTGCCGACGCCAACGGGGTGACGATGGCGGGCTTCAACCTCGTCGGATCTGCGTCCAACGCGTTGGGCGGGGCCATAATGGCCGTGGCAGGCGCCGCCCTGGCTTTCGGGTACGGGTTCGTGGGATATTCAGCAGCCCTTGTCTTCTCCCTACTCATACTCCGCTACGCGGCCAAGCAGAAGCGCACCGTCGACAGGAAGCGAAAGATGGGAGCGGAAATCAAGGAGGGGTTCAGTTGGCTCGTCACTCAACGGGGCCTGCTACAACTCTCTGTCTCGGCGCTGGTCTTCAACTTCCTGTTCGGCATGGCCAACGCCTTCTTGGTGCTTTATGTCGTCTTCGCCTTGGGAGGGGGCGCCATCCTCTTCGGCGTCGTGCTCGCCGCCTTTGTGGTTGGGAACGCGACCGGATCTCTGCTCGTGGGGAAGACCGGGGCCATCAGGCACGCGGGCAAGGTGTGGGTCCTCTGCTATGGCGGAGGCGTCGGCGTACTTACACTCCTGATGGGTGTTTTCCCGGCCACCGCGGTCGCTATGGCGGCCATCGTAGCCGTCGGCTTTGCCATCAGCTTCAGCGGGAACGTCTGGCTATCATCGGCCCAGGGCCTGGTACCAACCACCATGCGTGGTCGCTACTTCGCAGTAGACGGCCTGTTGAGCTTCATAGGCGGGCCGCCTTCCATCGCGACCGGTGGGATTCTCATCGCGACCTTGGGGGTGGCGAGAATGTACGAGGTAGTCGGGGTCTTGATGGTCATTTCCGCAGCTGTCTTCGCCCTGATGAGGAACCTCTGGGCCCTCGACGGCCGCGTCAAGAACGAGCCTCCGGGTGCAGGCTCGTCGTCACAGGTTACCTCGCCCCTAGCATGAAGGCCCGTTGACCTCGTCCACGCACAATGCCTGATTCTCATCCGCTCTTGGGCTGTCATCAGGGTTCAACACGAAGGGCCAGGTCGGACATTTCAAGGAAGGTGCAGCCTCTGGTTCAGCTTGGGCCCCGCCGGCCAAACCTGGCTGGGCTGAGGAAGGAGATGTCGTAGTCAAGCTTCTCCCCTGAGACCAGGCTCGACACCACTTCGCCTAGGACGCTGGCGAACTTGAACCCGTGCCCCGAGCCTCCGCTGACAACCGAGACCCTGTGGTCGTCTGGATGGGGACCTACGGCGAAGTTGAAGTCCGGAGTGTTGGTGTAGAGGCAAGTCGTAGATGATATTGGGGGACCGTCCAGCCCCTTCAGCCTGCGTGACGCGAAAGACCTTACGGGGGCTATGTCTTCCTCGGTCACTTCTCTCGTCACTTTGTCTGGTTCTCCAACCTTGCCGCCGTGATGCCTGGCCACCTTGACCCCATGCCCCAAGTCCGGGATTCCATAGTAGAAGACGCCGTCACCTTCCTCCGCTACGAAGACAGGCATCTCCTGCGGAGTGAACTTCTCCTCTCCCCCTGACGAGAACCAGAGAGGGACCTGCCTCTCCACCTGAAGGGGGACCACCCCCTTGAGCAAGGGGCCGCTCCAAGCCCCGGCGCAGAAGACGAGCCTGTCGGCCGATTGGGTCCCGAACTGGGTCTCGACCTCCACACCCTGCGTTCGTGCCTTCCACCCCCTGACCTCCTCAGAGAACCTGTATTCGCACCCTGACTCGCTTCCCAGCCCCACGAACGCACGGACGCACTCCTCAGCGAGCAGGACCCCGGCCCCCTGCTCATGCACGGCCGCAAGCCCTTCCTCTAGCCTGAACGCCCCGAAACGTCCCTCGGCCTCCGACGCTGTCATGAGTTCGTAGGGTATCCCGTGAATCCGGGCTGCCTTCAGCGTCCCAGCCACCAGCTCCCCGTCTGGCCTCCCTATCATAAGACCCCCAGTCATTTTCAGCAGCGTCTTACCTGATTTCAGCTCCACCTCCTTCCACGCCTCCAAGGCTCGCCGGAGGAGCGGCACGTATCGTGGGTCTTCATAGTAGGCCGTCCTGAAAATCCGCGTCCTTCCGTGCGACGAGCCGTGCTCGTGGTTCACCCCAAACCGCTCGATGTTGAGGACTCTGAGGCCCTTCGTCGCGATATTGTAGCTCGCCGCCGCACCCATTATGCCGCATCCGATCACGATCACGTCCCAGCGGCTACGGGGGCGGTAGTTCTCCGACGGCGGTCTTACCTCCTGGCTAAGAGCCAATTCTTTCCTTGGCCATCCTGAGCCTTCCCTCCAGCCATGGCAGGGCTTCGGTGATAAACGACGGACCATGGTGTGCGAGGAAGTCGAGGGGTCTCGGCGTCAAGAACACGTTCCCAAGTTTCGCCGCTCTGAGGTCCCGCCACCGTCTCGAGATGACGAATGCGCCAATATCACTTTCCCCGAACTCCGAATACATCTTCGGTTCGTAGAAGACGGCGTCGGGGTCCTCCTTTGCAACAGCGTTTAGGTCTGGCTTCAGCCATTCCGAGCGGGCGTCCTCGTAGATGTGAGAACTCCCCAGGAACTTAAACGCGTCTGTTATGTAGCTGTAGGCGCCGAAACTTACAGGCCCTCCGAGGTCTATCTCCACATAGGACCTCACCCCTGCTACCTTTCTCGCCCCTCCCAACGCGCGGAGGAGGTCCGCCGCGACCCCCCTACCCCTGTCCGGGGCTCCCGCGACGAGCCCGACTTTAACCACGAAATCAGCTATTCCCGCTACCGACAGAGGGAGCTCGAGAGGGTACACGGGATATCTCTTCGACAGCCTGAGAGCGAAGTCTCTCTGATATCCTGTGACGGTGAAGATGAGGTCGGGTTTCAGCTCGTCAAGAAGGTCTTCCCTGACAGTGTTGTAGCTTCCGATTCTGCGTTTGTTCTTCGCCTCAGGCGGCCTCGCGCAAAATGCACTGACTGCTGCAACCTCGTCTCCCAACCCGATCTTGAAGAGCGTCTCTGTGGCTGCAGGACTGAAACTCACTATCCTCTTTGGGACGTCAGGGACGGCTACCTCGGACCCGAGAACCTCACTGAAGACCCGACCCAAGGCTCGAACTCCGCGTCCTCTCGGCGATATATGTTGCCCTTCAGCGGCCGAAGTCCGGCGACCCATGGGCGGTGATGCACGCCTGCCTGACCAACGGGCTGGTAGAGACCCCAATCCAACTCGCATCCAAACCGTCCGCATTCGATGTCGCTCCTTCTACCAAGCTCTTGTGGAACGCTCTGCGACTTGTTCAAGGCTAGGTCTGAAGGCGAGATATCGCAACAGGAGGCAATCGCCGCCTTGAGCGTCAACGCCATGGTCATAGGTCTGGCCGGCGCATCTCGACCACAGATTATCACCCGCGCAGCCTTCGACGGTCAACGACTGGCGCCGTCGGCTTCCCCTTTCAACTTCCTCGTGAACCTAGACAGGAGGCCATAGAGAGCGACCCCAAGGACGATGAACGCAGCTCCGGCGACGTCACTGGCAAGGTCTTCGGCTACCAGCCCTGCGAACAGTACGAACGCGCCCACCAGGATGATGAGGACTGCCGCCGTCTTCGAAATCGGGCTCGCCTTGACGGACATACCTTACCTCGACCCCGCCCCTGGAGTTAAACGGTTGGTCGACGCCTCAGGCTCTGCCGGAGCCTTTGCCACGGCTTCCTCCTTTCTCCTCTTCTTTCAGCAGCTTGTAGAGCCTGTACCTGTCACTCTCGCCCGGAGAAAGCGCGTATCCGCATACCATGCAGGCGATCTTCTGGCCCGTCTCGTGGAGGTCGAGCCTCCCGCACTTCGGGCACCGCATCTCGTCGCTCTGGGTCTTCATCAGGAGGCGCAGCGGCGGGGAAGTTCAAAAGCGTTGACTCCCTGCGAACCTACCGTGCGCCGGGCTACCTGATCCTCGCAGCCGCGCCCCTTGCGAACTTCTCGGCGCCAGTATGACTCCTTTGCGCCAAACGAGCTTGGTGACCCGACTCCCATCACGTCCCATTGTTCCGGTTTTTGCCGCTGGAACGCGCACACATCTGTTTCTGAACAACGGTCAAGCATCGTGTCGGACCTAGACCGCCTGGTGCGCTAAACGGCATCCATACGATGTTAAAACCCCATCCGACGAACATGCACTCACCGCCTTGACAGCGCTGTCAATTTTATTTCTTCAAAATGGCATGTGGATTAGAGCCCCCGGTATATTGCACCCGTGGCCTCCTTTGTAACCAAACATGAGCTTTTCATCGAAGTGGCAAAAGAGGGACCAGGGTCCTGGCCTAGTAGACAGACTCAGGGGGACGGTGAGGCCACCGACGCCACTGAAGTCGCAGATAGAGCAAGCTAACAGGCAGATTCGGGTTCTGATTTCACAGCTTGACGGCACGGTGAGCAGGATCAAGCAGCGAGATTCGACCATCTTCAAGAACGTGGTTTCGTCGCTCGCAAAACATGACACGCAGCACGCGGCGGTCTATGCCAACGAGCTCGCAGAAGTGAGGAAGATGGGGAAGATGGTCACTCAGGCCCAACTCGCCATGGAACAGATATCGCTGAGGCTGGGAACCATCACGGACCTAGGCGAAATCGCGAACACGCTCGCTCCTGCCGTATCGGTCATCAGGAACATGAAGGAGGGTCTGACCAGCGCGCTCCCCGAAGCGGACAAGGAAATCAGCGAAATCTCCGGCCTGCTCAGCAGCGTACTAGTCGATGCGAGCACCACCAGTGGGATATCACTCAACTTCGACGCAGCAAACGAGGACGCCCAGAAGGTCCTTGAGGAAGCCTCGGCCGTCGCAGAGCAGAGGATGCGAGAAAGCTTCCCGGAGATACCAGCGGGCGTGTTCGTCCAGGACGAAGGGGAAGGGCTCACCGCGTAGCCCAGAAGTCTGAAATCTGACTGCGGCTTCGACCGCGACCTCCCCCTTCCGGGCGTTCAACACCATTGAATGATTTCGAGCCCCACTTCGCTTAATACCTCGACGGGATATCTTCTCCCTTGACTTGAAGATAGGGCAAGAATGCCTCCGCTCGTTTCCGCCTGGAGGCCAGCCCTCGGTCCCCACAGCTCCGCGACGGAGCGGTTGGAGGGCCGCGGGCCTGATAGCCGTCGCTCTGATTCTCATGGCAGGGTTCGTGGTGGTCGCCCCCTACCTGTCGACAACGCTCAAACAGGGATACTCGGTGTTCTCCCAACTCGCGTCCACCACCCTCGGGGTATCCACGATAACGGGAGGGGCTACGGCCACGACCTCGGTCGGCAGCTGCTCCAGCGCCGTTGCAATCAAGCCTCTGACTGCACCAGATATCACAAACGGCTCGGCTGACGTAGCTTACCCCCCCGATTACTGCACGCTCGCTCAGTATGCCCTCTCTCTCATCAACACCGACAGGGC
The DNA here is from genome assembly GCA_021796515.1 of archaeon. Lineage (GTDB taxonomy): Archaea > Thermoproteota > Nitrososphaeria > Nitrososphaerales > Gagatemarchaeaceae > UBA183. The sequence goes on from JAKACC010000006.1 coordinate 9,555, forward strand.
TGCAAACGGAACCGGACCGGTAGCGCTAGACTTCAACCAGGCCGCCCAGCAGCACGCTGACTCCATGATCTACTACCGGTACTTCAGCCATTTCGACACGCAAGGGTACAAACCCTACATGCGCTATACTCTCTTGGGTGGGACCGGCGCTGACTACGAGAACATAGCGTACCAGACGTACGGCACGAGCCCCTTCGGCCAGCTCTCGGCGCTGGAGGGCGCAATCAACAACCTAGAGCACTTGATGGTGTACAACGACGCAGCCTGTTGCAACAACGGGCACAGGGACAACATACTCAATCCCCTCCACAACTACGTCTCGATAGGAATTTCATACAACAGCACCTACGTCTTCTTCGACGAGGAGTTCCAGAACTATTACATCAACCTGAATCTGACTGTGAGTGGGCCAAGTACCTCCTCTCCTTACTACGTGTCGATGCAGGGTACCGCGGTATCAGGGACCCCTGTCCCCGGCTCGGTCTACGTCTTTTACGACGGTCCCCCAGCGGCGCAGACCAGGTCCCAGTTGAATGCGGGGCCGCACGAATATACTCCTGGGACGTTCATAGGTGGAGTCCTTCCCCGCAACGTCCTTGGTACCTGCAATCAGTTCCTCACCGGTACCACGGTCTGTGCAGACAAGTGGGCCTTCGGCTCCGGCGCGGTCGATATAGCGTTCCCACTGGAACAGTTCGTTCGCGACTACGGGCCCGGGGTCTACACGCTCTACCTGATAACGGGGCCGAACACTGACTACTCCCTCACCACGATATCCGTCTTCGTGACCTAGATCTTCGCCATCGCGGCCCGGATTGACCTCGCCGCCTCTTCCATCTCGGCAGCCGTGAAGCGCTGCCTCCCTGAGAACCTCCCTCTGTCCGCCATCTTGACTGGGATTACGTGCACGTGCACGTGGGCGACCACTTGGTTGGCCGCTTCGCCGTTGTTCTGGACGAACCTGAACCCGTCAGCCTCCATGGCCGTTACCGCGGCTCTCGAGACCTTCGACGCGACTTGGAACAGCTCTGCGATGTCGCCTTCCTTCATGTCCCAGATTGTCTCGCCATGCTCTTTGGGGCAGACCAACGTGTGGCCCCTGGAGAATGGGAAGATGTCGAGGAAGGCGATGTATCTCTTGTCCTCGTACACGATATTCGAAGGAGACCGCTTGGACGCGATTTGGCAGAAGACGCAGCTTCCAGCCTCCCCGTCCTGAGTAGCCACAGGCAGTCGTTTAGACAAACCAGTGGTGCGGTTAATCAACGCAGTTCTCTAAATCTTTTGCCCGGGGGTCTTAACGTTCGGGGTTTGCCGGCGGAGCCAACTGGTCTGCGAAAGGCGCCGTGCAGGACTGACGGTCGAGTTCGAGAGCAGCATAGAGAAGGTGGAAAGGATTACTATAATCCGATGCAAAACGTGCGACAGGAGCGGCCATACCGAGGTTATGAATGACGACTGAAGGTGGTCCGCAGTCGGCCTAAGCGGTCCCGGATGCTGTCTGCCAGTAGGCGGCGATGAACTCCAGGGCGAACCTGTCCGCCTGCTTTTCGGTCCCTCTGTGCTTCCCACTGACGGACCTGAGATGATGGTAGAACTCGTGTATTATGACGAAAGGGTCGTACAAGAACTCCCTATTCGCGGCCAGAATCTCCTTCCTCCTCGGCGAATACACCGCAGCCACCCCCTTTGTCTTCCCTTCGAAGACCCCTACTCCGAGCCTGGGTTCCGAGACCCTGTACCACCGGCTGAGGACTCTGATCGCTTCCTCGGGCTTGGAGTCAAGGATGAGAGCGACAACCCCAGCCCGCACTTCTCCTTGTGACAGATTCAACGGAAGGAGCCATCCATCCCCGCACTTAAGCAGTCACGCAGGTGGTTGACGTTTTAGCCCCTTGTCATTAAACATTGATTTCCCTGTTCAACTGGCAAACGAGCTTTCATCATCCTCATGAACAGGCGCAGACACATCAGAATCGACGGTCCGAAGGGGATGCGGTTCAGGGGACCTCCGTCCCTGTTTGCCGTCGGCTGAACGCGTCCGAGAGAGTCGTCCGCGGATTGGCTGCCGAGGAATCCTGCTGCGGTTCCTGTAGAGTAGGCCCAGAAGCACTAGTTCTGAAACCTCAGTATTACAAGTGACCAAAAGGGCGTGCCACAGCCGTCATAGCAATGCTCGGTCGCAGCAGATGCAACGACTCTATGATTCTTTACTCCCTGCCCGGTCAGTCCGGGGAGAGTTTCTCTGCCACGGTCGTAACAGCGGAGCCCAGTGCCGCAATCCTTGGTCGACCGTCGAATGCGAGACTTATAGCCCGAATCCGCCGGCAAACTGCGGTTGCCTCCTACCGCCGTCCTTTCGTGGAGTGGGGGAAAAGACAGCGCGCTCGCGCTCTATGACGTCTCCAAGTCCAAGGACTTCGAGATAACATCTCTAATGACCACGCTGACCAGGGATTTCGGCAGGATAAGCATGCACGGGGTCAGGAGGGCCCTCCTGACGGCCCAGGCGGATAGGCTGCGCCTCCCCGTCGACGAAGTCTGGATAACGAAAAGCGCATCAAATGCCGAGTATGAGAGGTACATGTCCAACGCTCTCGAAGCACGGCGCTCGCAAGGTGTGCGGCATGTAGTCTTCGGTGACCTGTTTCTCAAGGACATCAGGGACTATCGCGAGAAACTTCTCTCGAAGCTCGATATGGTCGGGGTGTTCCCTCTCTGGATGAAGGACACCAGGAAACTAGCCCACACGTTCCTCCACCTTCAGTTCAAAGCCATCGTCTGCACCGTGGACCCCGAGGTCCTCGACGGAGGGCTTTGTGGGAGGGACTTCGACGAGTCGTTCCTCTCAGAACTCCCCGCAGGTGTTGACCCATGTGGTGAGAACGGAGAGTTCCACACATTTGTCTACGGCGGGCCGATATTCGACGGAGAGATTGGCGTGAAGAGAGGAGAGGTAGTCTTGAGAGACGGCTTCTGCTTTACTGACATCCTCCCCGACTAGGGGAGCGGACAGGTGGGAAGGTACTCTGAATTCTCTGGGCAGTAGATCCAGGCGAATGTTGTCCCGTTGACCGCAGGTATCGCGTCCGCTCCCACTTGGGCCACCTGCCAGGATGAGGAACTGTTGTAGGTAAGGAGGAACCAGTACTCGGACTGCGAGTCGGACACCCCTCCGATTCCGGTCACGAAGTGCTCGCCGTACTGGGGGTACCATGTGGCCTGCACTCGTCCGTCGAGAAGCACCAGGGTGACGACATAGGCGTTCCAGCCGGGTTGGGCCGCCGTGTCGTTGTACCAGACCCTCGTCCCGTTCCCATAGTCGACCAGCATGTGCATCCCATAAATCAAATGGGTCTCCCCGGCCGAACTCGCAAGTGCCTGATATTCGCCCCACAAGGTGGACAAGGCGACGCTCGCCTCCTGATAGGCTGGGGTGCTGGTGTTGAGATTGGCGACCGCGGTCACTAGCAACGATATCGTCTCGTTGTAATCTGACAGGCTGCTGTCATAAGAGCCCTGGAGAGTCCTGTAGCTCGCGAGCGCGGTCTTTAGCTCCCCTGCGTAAATCTGGTTCTGGGAAGCAGCGGCCTCGTATTCCCCATAGTAGATTACTGTCGCGGTTGAGCTCAGGACTAGAAGAGCCGCGAGGACCGCGACGACCCCCCAGAATGTCCCCTTGGTAGGCATCAAGGCCGCCTCCCCAAGGCCCTGGGAATGACTGTGATGAACGCAGGTGCGACGAGGACCCCGAAGGCGAAGTCGCTCCCCTCATGGGCGATTGAGAAGAGCAGGGTAAACGGGTTGAACATCGTCGCCAAGAGCTGAGGGACTCCGAGGGAGGGCCAGTATGAAATCAGTGCGGTGGCGGCATTGGTCTCAAGGTCCCAGAGGAACGCACAGATGGCCAGGGATGCTCCGATGAAGATGGAGTTGACCGACAGGACCCCTACCTTCTTGCCCCAGGCGCGCGAAGCGGCCCACCCTGCCAGCGCGAACAGGAGTTCGCCGGTGACCAGGAAGGGTGTTATCGCCCCCGCCATCCCTATGGGGCTGACGAAACTCCAGGCTGTCTCGGAGACCACTGCAACCGCCGCCCCGACCCGGAACCCGAACAGGTAAGCAGAGACGAAGACTAACGTGTCCAGGAGCTTGATGTTGGAGAATTCCGGTCCCGAAAGCGCGAGGTCCGACCCTATGATCAGTGCCGAGAACGCCGCGACGACTGCCACGTCGCTGGCTCCTCGCATACTGGATGGATAATCCATCCAGTATAAAAGGGATTCGTGGAAGCCTTCTCCTCCCTGACGAAACATGATAAAGAGACCGAGCGAAAGTCGGCGGCGTTGCAGTCGTTCCGCGGTCTGCTCCAGTTGGCAGCCCGGCCTTCTATCGGGCCCTCTCCTTCTTACGGGAAGGCCCACATGGTCTTGGCTTTCCTGACTATAGGAGAAAGCGGGCTTATCGGCCGGCAGGCTCTTGCCGCCAAAGCAGGCCTCAAGGAGGGACCTGCTCGTACGATCATCAAGAAGCTCCGCGACGGTGGGTATGCGGGGGCAAACGCATCAGGGTGCTACCTGACCGAGTCCGGGATGAGTGCCCTCCAGTCGTTCGCAGCAAAGCTCTCCCCCCTCGTCGCGGTCGAGAGGTCTGCTATCACTATGGGATTTATCCAGGTCGGCCTGGCTGTGAAGGAAGGAGGGCGGGCGGTAAGGGGCGGGCTTGAGCAGAGGGATGCGGCCATAGGGGTAGGGGCAGCCGGTGCGACTACCCTCATAATCAAGGAGGGGAGGTTCACCATCCCTGGTGGATCCGCTGACTGCGAAAGCGACTTCCCTGGTCCTTCGTGGGGTTCGCTCCGCGCGCACCTAAAGCTGGCCAACGGGGACGCGGTGGTCCTCTCGGGGGCACCTGACGAGGTGACGGCGAAGCTCGGGGCCCTGTCCGCTGCCCTTACCCTGCTCTGACTACTGCTTCGGGGCCTGTTCCGCGGGAGCCGGCTCGGAGCCGGTGAGCGACTTGTTCACCTGCCTGTTGATGGCGTCGGCGAAGTAGTGCCCAGTGACCACGACCCTTACAGACTTCACCCCCTTCACCTGCGTCAGACTGTCTTTCAGGTCCTGAGAGATCTTCAAAGCAAACACGGGGGGGCAGAACTGGGTGGTCGCGTGGTATTCGACGTCCACCTCTCCCTCCTTGACGTCCAGCCTGTCGACGAGGTTCATCTCGACGATGGGCATGCCTATCTCAGGGTCGACAATCTTCGAAATCTGTCGCTGCAGTTCCTTCACGTCCACCTGTTCGGAAGACATCCGATTCCGAAAAGACCGCCTTCCGCTACTAAAAGCTTGTCCCGGGAAGGAGGGCCATCGGCAGGTTTACACTTCGGAGAAGGCTGACCACGCCCATGAAACCAGAACAGCTCCTGAAGTCCATCGAAGACGCGGCCCCAGGAAAGGGGTGGCCCATCATAGGCCCGAAGAGGGGCCTTCTGCTCGACGAGGTGATTGCGGTTCACAGGCCGTCGTCCATTTTGGAGGTCGGCACCAACGTCGGTTACAGCGCAATCAGGATGGCGAGGCATCTAGACGCAGGAGGCAAGCTCATCTGCGTGGAAATCCGGGAAGACATGGCCAAGGCCGCGCGTTCCAACTTTGAGAACGCAGGGCTCTCTGACAGAATCGAAGTGGTCGTAGGCGATGCGCTGAAGGTACTCCCAACGCTGGATGGGCGATTCGACATGGTCTTCCTCGACGCAGTGAAGGAGGACTACCTCGTTTACCTGAATTCAATCGAGCGACTGCTGCACAAGGGGAGCGTGGTGGTCGCCGACAACGTGAAGTCCCACGCCGCCGAGGTCGGCTCCTATCTGGAGTACGTAAGGAAGTCGGGACTGTACGATAGCGCCTATAGGGAGGCGTCGCCTAACTGGGGAACCGACGCCGGGGACGCCGTGGAAATAAGCGTCAGGCTCTGAACCCCTCTATCATCCGCTTCCAGTTTTCGTTTCCGTCGAAGGGGAGGTAGAGCCTAACCCTCTCCAGGAGGTTCTCATACCTGCCTTTGACCGCCACCCCGATGTCGTCCCAGGTCCCTTCCACCACGAACTCGTTCAGGATGTCGTCCGTGACCTCCGACGGCATCCTCCCCCAGTCCCCCTTGGTCGAAAGCCCGTGGAGTCTGTCGCAGATGTCCCCCCATCCGTGCAGTTCCATGACCCGCCTGTAGCTCCGCGTCGACGCATAGAACGATATCTGTTCTCTGTATGCTTCCCTGACGTTACGTATCTCCTCTCTTGTTTCACCTACTGCGGCGAACACCGAAGCAGCAGCCGCGGCCCGTCCCTTCCGTCCTGCTTTGGCCGCGCCAGCCTCCAGCGCAGGCCGCACCACCTCAGTTAGGTATCTCACGGTGTGCAGAGGATGCACATGAAGCCCCTCCGCAACTTCCCCTGCGACCCTGCACATCCCCGGGTTGACCCCCGCGACGTAGATAGGTATCTCGGGGTGCTCCACCGGGCCGGGGCTGAAGAAGGGGGTCATCAGGTCCAACCTGAAGTATCTGCCGTGGTAGCCGAGAGTCTTCCCTTCCTGCCAGCTCTCCCAAACTGCCTTCATCGCGAGGACTTCATCTCTCATTTTCGGAGCGGGAGCGTCCCATTTCATTCCGAATCTCCTCTCGATATGTCCCTTCACCTGACTGCCGAGCCCCAATATCAGCCTCCCGGCCGACAAGCTCTGGAGGTCCCAGGCGGTGTACGCCAGGGTAGTGGGACTCCTCGTGAAGGCGAGGGCTATGGAGGTCCCGAGGGAAATCCTCCGGGTCGACTGGGCGGCGAGCGAGAGCTGGACGAACGGGTCGTGCTTCGTTTCGTTCACCCAGAAACAATCGAATCCGTATTCCTCGGCCTTCTTCGACAGCTCTGCTGCCTCCACAGGAGCCCCTACTTGCACCTCAGCGTCTATCTTCAACCGCAGCGCCCAGAAGTCAGATGGCTCTTAAAGCCGAGCGAGGAGGGGAAGGTCTGTCCATTTGGCGTACATCCCAATAGCAGCAGGCCTAGTCGCGGCTCTCTGTTGGGGGACCTCCGACTACCTGTCGAGGAGCCAGTCGGAGAAGTTGGGGTCCTACAAGACCGTCGTTTATTCGCACGTGGTCACACTCGTCGTCCTACTGGCCCTGATCCCCTGGATTGACCCTCATCTGTCACTCACGCCGCCGGCGCTGGAGGTCTTGGCTGTGGCAGGAGGGCTGAACCTCATAGCATTCCTCCTGCTTTACCGCGCATTCCATAGAGGGGTGGTCTCTGTCGTTGCCCCTATCGCTTACACGTACCCCGCTGTGACCGTCATCCTTTCCGTCGCCCTTCTCGGGACCCTGGTGTCGCCGGCCAAGGTTGTCGCCATCACAGGGATAATACTCGGGGTGATCCTCCTCTCGACGCGTTTCTCTGAGTTAAAGGGGCAGCTCGGAGGGCGTGGGAAGGCTGCACTAACGGCTGGGGTTGGGTCGGCAGTGGGGTGCTCGACCTTCTTTGGGATGGTTTACGTGGGGGTTGGCTACGCGGCCCCGTTAGTCAGCCTCGTGATTCCGGCCCTGATGCTGCGGGGTGTTGGAGCGTCTGCGGGGTTCGCTCTTGCTCCCGTACTCGGTCAGGACATCAAGCCCAGCCTGGCCGACTTCTCAGGCACCATACTTGTTATGGGCGTCCTGGAAGCCGCCGGGTTCCTTTCGTTCACCTACGGGATTATTGCAGGGACTGGCGCTCTCCCTATGGTTGCCGCCCTTTCGGGAGTGGGTGGAGCCGTGGCCGCGGGGTACGGGCTTGTACTCCTCAGGGAACGCCTCGAGCTCAACCAGGTGGCTGGGGTCCTCCTCGCGATTGCAGGCGTCTTCGTACTTCTATACTTTGGAGGTTGAGAGGGACGGACTATTTCATGGCGGTCAGTACGGGCAGGAAGAGGGTGGACAGGGCTGTCGCGACGCTGGAGGCAGTCGCAGGCCCCTGCTATCCCATGCTCTTCCTCAAGCTCGGGGCCTCCGAGTGGACCCCGGTGGGGGAAGAGATGCTCCAGAAGGTGGTTCAGGGTAAGAACAAGACTGCAGCGCTCGTTGTCTGCGACGGCGACGGAAACTCGAAGTCGATGAGCGCATTCGTTCCGGCCGACAGGGCGAAAGAGTTTTCGAAGGCCCTGGAGCTGAAGGGCGTTCGCGTCTATCCGGGGGACGTGAGGCTCCCAATCTGACCCTCCTCTTTATTAACAGGGTAAGGTTCTGGAGTATCGCGCCTTACCTGCACGGCCCAAACTCCGACGAACTCTTTGCAGCTCGACGAAGCAAGGGGACGTGCCCGTATGACGCAGAGAAATTGGGGGTGAACGAATGGCAAGATGTTCGGTATGCAAGGGCCACGCGGTAGCTACATGCTCAGAATGCCGGGCGCAGGTATGCATGTCGCACTCTACGACTATTTTCGATGAGGCTAGCAGGGCCATGAAGACCTACTGCGGTAACTGCACTGCGAAGAGGATGCCCGTGTGGGTTTCGCGGCGTAGGTAGCGTTCAGGAAGAACCCAGAACCATCGGCTCAACCGGAGTATTGTACCAAATAGTCGGCCTGGGGCTCTAAAACGAGGACTCCGGCGCTGGATGCCTCACAGAGGACGCCCGTGGGTCACCAAGCTGGCAACTGGCTCTCGGTAGTCAGGGCTCTACCCCGAAGTAGAGCCGTCTGTTGCTCTTTCCCTTGTTGTCGATTTCGAGGCCGACTACCTTCCCGATTTCCCGGGTGTTCTTCACATGCACTCCTCCGTCGGCCTGCGTGTCTACGTCGCCTATCTGAACGATGCGGAGTTCCTCAAGTGACGGAGGCATGGCATTGGCGAGCTTGACGAAGCCCGGGTTGGCCAGGGCTTCCTCCCTCTTCATGAAGAACGTCGTAACGTCGAGTTCCCTCCTCACCGCTTCGTTGACCCTGTCGATGTAGTGAGACATTTTGCTTCTGTCGAAATTTTCGAGGTTGAAGTCGACCCGCGACTTGTCTGGGCTTATCTGGTTGCCAGTGATTAGGGCCCCGGCCTCCCCATTCACTATCGCACTGAGTATGTGCGCGGACGTATGCATCCTCATGACTCTGTACCTCCTATCCCAGTCCAACACGCCGTGAACTTTGTCCCCCATTCGCAGTTCCGCAGGTTCCTCTAGCAGATGGATGACGTTATCCCCCTCCTTTATGGCCTCCATCACCCTCGCCCCGTTCAGGCTCCCCACGTCGGAGACCAGTCCACCGCCCCTTGGATTGAAGGCAGTCGAGTCCAAGATTACCCTGTTGCCGTCAACCAGTTCAGCTTCCGCCTCAAATTCGCGCAGATACATGTCCTCCCAGTAGAGTTTCCTAGTCATCGTAACCGCTCGCCGGCAGAGCCAGATTAACGTTCGTTCTCAATACGCGCTGATCTTTGTCTGGGTCAGCTCGCGGGAGATAAGTGCGCTCTCCCTCTTCCACTTTGCCTTGGATATCCTCATCTTCGATAGCGCCGAGTCCATCGCGCCCCCGAACGTCTCATGCCTTTCGAACGGCTGCTTCATGAGCGCCCTTATGCTCTCCCTCACGTTCCACACTCCGAGCGGCATGATGAACCCGGGGTACGTCTCCCGTAGGACTACGGCAGCCGCCTGCTTCCCCTCCCTTTCTAGTGCCTCCGTCACCGCGAGCCGCGTCGAGTAGTAGCACCCCCCCACCCGCGCATACGTCGTCCTGCCGAAGTACTCCTCGTGGTCGCCTATCATGTAAGGGGCGGTGGTGAACTGGTTCCACGTGGTGTTTGGAAACCAGGCCTCAACCCACTCGAATCTCCAAGGCTCGGGGAGGAGCATCGCGACGTACTGGTTGTCGTAGACGCCGAAGCTGTAGACCCTGTATTCGTCGATGGTAGGATAGCGCTTGACCTTCTCTACCAAGTCTAGGCTTATCGAGCTGTCTACCGCGGTGATGCTCCACCTGGTGGGGACTATCTTCCTCCTGGCGCCGAACCCGAACATCCCAAGAGAGAAAGCCCTCTGTATCCTGGTGACCAGCACTCCCTTCCTATACAGCTCGCCTATGGCTCCGGCCGCGTCCAGGTCCCTGTCGTAGTATGCTGTCTGGACCCGCCCGTCGACCGACGGGTTGTCGATCTTGAACCTGTCGAGCGGGCCTGACGGTCCGTAGGGTTGGGTGTCTTCACTGAGGGTCAAAATCCTTCTGGGTGCCTTCGTCAGCCTGAGCTCAGTGTCAACGGGCCTCGCGGCCATGGCCAGCTCCTGGAGGGAGGACAGGAACCTCCCCGGGTCTTGGGCGTCTTCCACGCTCGCCCTGGAGTTCCCCCTGACGAGGGAGTACCTGTAGTCCACAATCTGGTCTATGGGCTTCCCTAGCCACTCCTCCGGAGTGTCCAGCACCGTGGTGTCCCCGAATTGCGGCGGGACCATCGGGCCTATGGAGACCTTCGGGTACCCGAGCCTCCCTACAAACACGCCAGGTGGGGAAGAGCCGAGGATCTCGTTTGTCGCCATCGATGGACCCTGCCTGGCCAACGCCTGGGCTTTCACGATGACAGGGCACCTGGGCTTGCCGCAGAGGAGTTTCGCTCCCCGGCACGCTAGGCACATCCAGGCGGGAGGGCTCTCCACGACCTCGATGGACTTCGCTTCGTCCTCCTCTAGCCCGGTCACGGACGGTGTCATCACGTTCGAGAGCCAAGCGATTCTCTTCGACAAATGACCTAGGAATGGGCGCTTCCGCTCTTAAACCCGTCCTGGTCGCCCTCGGTCGAGCCCGAAGCCCCTAGATTTCGAAGACGGTCTTGATAGCCGAGCTCGAAGCGGCGGACTCGAACGCTTCCTCACACCTATCCAGGGGGAACCTACGGGTTATCATCCCATCAACCTTGACGTCTCCTCGGCGTAAGAGTTCTATCGCCTCCTCGAAGGGCCCGCACCTAGATCCCTGGACTCTGAGCTCGTCTACCGCAACCCTGGTCGCGTCAAACTCCACCGGGGTCCCGTGGGTGCTCTTGAGGTGAAGGGTCCCCCGAGGCCTCACTAGGTCCATCGCCAGGGACAGACCCTCGGGGGTCCCGGTCACTTCGACTACATTGTCAAATTTTGTCCCGCCGGTCAGGTCGAAGACCTTGGTGATTTCTTCCGAGTCGAACGCGTGAGCGCCCAGCCGACGCGCCATCTCGAGTTTCACCCCTTTGTGCCCAATGGCGACCATGACTTGTGGGGCGCGGAGCTTGAGGACCTGTAGGGCAAGAAGTCCCATCCTCCCGACGCCCACCACTGCGATCGTCGACCCATGATCTATCTGGGTCACCTTGGTTATTTGGACGCAAGCTGCGAGAGGCTCGATGAAGACGGCTTCATCGTCCCTCACGGAGTCGGGGACGAGGTGGATGTTTTCTGCCGGGGTGGAGACCTGTTCGGCGAAGCCGCCGTCCCTGCGTATCCCGAGAGCCTCGACCTTCTCGCAATGAGTCCGCAAGCCCATCCTGCAGTAAGCGCACCCTCCGCAGGAGACGTTGATCTCTGTCACGGCCCTCTTGCCGACCAGATCGGGCTTCCAACTGGGTGCACTGACAACCGTCCCAAGGATTTCATGCCCAAGCACCAGCGGAGTCGGAACAGAGAGTTTTCCCGACTTTATTGCCAAGTCGGTCCCGCATATCCCGGCCCTTCTCACAGCTATGACCGCCTCTCCTGTCCGACGAGGGGGCGAGACTTCTCTGCACGACACGGTCCCGTCGTAAACGACAGCTCGCAACGGAAACGGCACTCTAGCGCTGTCTATTTAGCTGGCAGCCCACGTCCTTCCAGGGTCCAGGCTCTACCTACGGCGTCCTCACCGTAGACTCGCCCAGCGTCTTCTCGACCATGAAAATCTGGTCTGCGAAGCTCTCCAGTTCCTTGTCGTGGGAGACGATTATCATCTGCAGGCACCCCACGTCGTCCAGCACCTCTCTCACTGTCCCGAGCTGCGCTTGGCTGAACCCATCGGTGGGCTCATCCAAGATTAGGAGGTTCGACTTCATCCCGACGGAAACTCTCTGGGCGAGGACGTTGAGAGCGAGCCTATAGGCGAGGGCGATGCTTGTTCTCTCTCCGCCACTGAGGTACCTAACGTCCTGCTCGTACCCCGCCTGAGTGACTACCGGAGAGAAGTCCTCGTCTACCCTGACCTCCTTCTCGGGGTCGTCCACAAGCAACCCGAACCACTTCCTGAACAGCGAGTCGAACTCCTGATTGACGGTGGCCAACACCGACTTCTCGACGGTCTTCACTGTGGGCACAAAATAGTCGCTCAGCCAGATCTCTCTTTCTCTGAGCTTCCTTCCTCTATTCGACGCCTCCTCTTTAGCCACCACCTCGATGGCGATTTCCGTCTGCCTCTTCTGGGCTTCCTCGAGCAGACCCCTAGTCCTTACGAGCCTGTCTCTCACACCCCTGAGCTTATCCTCAGTCTTGGTCAGATTCTTCTCAGCCGCCTTTATTCCCTCTTCGACCCCACGCAGTTCTCTCAGCTGCTCCCCGGCCTGTTGAAGTGATTTCTTCGCGAAGTTGACCCGTTTTTCGAACTTGTGCATGGCCTGTGCCTTCTTCTCCAGGTCAGCCTTCAATCTCGAGCGCTCGGCTCTCCTTTGGGCAGACTCTTTCGAGGCTTCCCTGTACGACTCGACGCGCTCTATCTTCTCGCGGAGCGTATTGATTTCGCCTTCGACTGCCCGGAGCTCCCGGACAAGGTGGTCCCGCTCGGCGCTCTTTTCCGACCTCCTTTCGTCGAAGTCGTGGGCCTCCACCGGCCTGTCGCACACCGGGCAGACTCCGTTCCTCATGACCGACTCGTAATCAGACAGCTTTGTCTCCGCCGCGGCCTTCAGCTCGGTCAGCTTCTTCTCCTTCCCTTCAAGGGTGCGTCCTCTCCGCTTCAAGTCAGGGAGCGAATCTGTCGAAGGCGGTCGCTCGAGCTCCGAGCCGGCCAGTTCGGCGTCGATGGCCTTGAGGGCTCCTGTCAGTTCGGCGATTTCGGCCTTCGCCGCTGCAAAGTCGGCAGCCGCTTCGGACTCGAGACGTTCGTAGTACTCCTTCTCCACCTTGACTCCCTGGAGGCTCAGCTCGCGCTTCCGCAGCGCCTCCCTCTCGTCCTTCACGAGACGGACTTCCTCTTCGACGTGCAGCTCCGTCTCCTCCAACTCTGAGAGACCGTCTCTGTGCTTTTCCTCTTCTTTCTGGAGCCTCTCGATGACCTCCCGTAGTTCGGTCATCCCTGTAGCTATTCCATCCTGCTTGCTCGCGTCAATCCTGATCTGCTTGGAAGCTTCTTCCGCGTTGTTCGCTGCAACCTTGTAGTCCTCCACCCTGAACGCCCTCCTGAGGATCTGCAGCCTCTGCTCGGAAGCGAGAGCGAGGATGCTCTTCATCTCTTCTTGGGGAGTGTACACCGCATATCTGTAGACCCAGCTCTGGGCCTTCGGGTCGGGAGCCTCGTTGAACTCGAGGATTTCAAGTATCTTCTCCTTCAGTTCGCTCGGAGAAAGGCTCAGAGTCTCACCGGGCATCTTGAGCACTCCGTCAGACTGCTGAACCCTCCCTGACTTCCTCTGAAGCCTCCTGGTGACTTCGTACTCCGAGCCGTCCACGTCGAAGGACATCCTCACTTCCCCGCTGTCCTGGCCGAGCCTCAGCACCGAAGTCCCCGAATCTGAACCAAGGCCGAACAGGGCGAACTCCATGGCTACCAGGACGCTGGACTTGCCCGAGCCTATGTCCCCTTCAAGCAAGGTCCTGCCGAGAGGGAACCGGATCATGGAGTGCCCGTGACTCCTGATGTTCGTGAGCTCGAGCTCTTTGATTATCATTTCTGCTCCACCCTTGTCAGGGCGTGAATCCCCTCTCTGACCATCCTCGCGACGTAATCCTTCTTGGCCTCTCCCAGCTTCGGGGGCTGCCGCCAGAGCCTCAGGAGCTCCATCCCAACGGCTGCCCCGGACTGGCCGCGCAGGTGTTCGTCCCCAACCTGGACTTTGGCTGCCTCAAGTTCGAGCAGCTTCTTCTCGATGGACGCAGGCTCCTCCCCGGAGAAGACGGGGCCTGTCTGCTCCCTTGAACTCAGTCCGCTCCTGTTGATGTAGACGTGAATGGCCCCTCGCCCGGAGAGCGTGGCCTTGACATGCGCTAGCCCGACCTCGGACGGCTTCCCTCCTGCGAGCTCTCCATGGGCCCTTATGACCACCAGTCTGCCCGCTACGTCTAGCCCCTTGACGTCCTCCAAGATCTTGGCGCCCGCCTCAGGAGCGTTAAGGCCGCCGAGGTCGTACTCTCTGAAGATCCCTCCGAAAGAGTCCATGGGAACGAACGTCTTGCCGGTGACACGCGCGTCGAACTCGACGACGTAGAGCCCCCGCCGTTCACCCTTCGCCGTCGCCTCCAGGTCTTTCCCGTAACCTGTAAACAGGGGACCGGGGAAGACAATGTTCTCCATCCCAGGGAGGCTGTACTCGCCCCTCTCGTGTATGTGGCCACCCGCATAATATCCGAATCCCTTCGGTAAGAGCTCCGCATCCACGGTGTCCATAGCACTCAGGTGGTCGGGCTTCAACTCAGTGAGCCCGCTGTGGAATGCGAATACCTTGAACCCCTGCTCTCTCTCAAGAGACGCCCTATCCAGGGCCTCGAAGTAACGGCTTTCGAGCCCGATCTTGCGCGCGGAGATGCCGGCGATTTTGGCCCCCGTCTTATCGTCTACCGTGACCCCGAGCCTTAGAGCCCCACCCTCGAAGCTCGGCTTGAACACGTTGGTCAGCACTCCGGCCGTGCTCAGTATGTCGATGACCGACGTACCGTTGGGGGTGTAGTCGTGGCTTCCATAGACGGCATAGATGGGAATCCCCTGCGTCTTCACTGCGATCATGCTCTTCAGCGCAGCGTCGACCACCTCAAGGTCTGGAATCCCGACGTGGAACAGGTCCCCACAGACCAGAACGAAGTCCACTCCGAGTTCGACGCACTTCTTCATGGTGGCGTCGAAGATCTGCAGCTCGAGGTTCGCAAGTGCCGGCTCCCGGTGAGCTCCGAGATGGACGTCGGCTAGGTGCGCGAATCTGTGCAACGTCTTTCTCCCTGACTCCGAGTTTAAGCGCGTTACGGACGCCGAGTCTACGTGGGTTCTAACGCCATTTGGGCGCCTTCATGGCCTTCAATGTATTATGCGGAGCCTGAACTCGCAGTTCTTGTCTCCCATACTCCTACATCTCACTTCGGTGCAATCGGCTTTGAGCTTGAAGATGGTCCCGCAGACGCCCTCGAGGCCTCCGGAGACGCTCGAACAGATCGGGACCTTTGAAGCCAGGGTCCCGCAGAGGTAGCAGTTGTTAAGCGTGATGTGGTACTCGCTATCTGATATCTTCTCGACGTGCGACCGTAGAATGAAGGCACTGAGGAGGCTCACCCGCATAATTTTCGGTATGTATTTCCTGGCCGCCGCCGCCGCCGTCGATTCATGGTGTCTCGGGACTTCGAGCAGCGCTGCTCGCCTCGCAGCGATTTCCAAGACCGCCCGCTCTATCTGGGGCATCGACCTGATGTAGTCTGGCTTGTCCGTAATCCCGATGCTCTCGGTCAGCATTTCTATCACGGTCCCCAGGGCGTCCCTGTTCGCGACGAAATATTCCAACGGGACTGCTTGGGTCCCTAACTTGTAGCTCCAGGCTACCAGCCTGTCGGGGAGGATGAGCCTGAGGGTGTTGAGGAACGAGTAGCCTCCTCCTTTCGCGTTCAGTGCGTTTACGCCGTCGCTCGAGTAGTCCCGCTCGAAAGCAACCACGCCCGCAAGCTCCCACTTCGCAAGCAGCTGGAGCATCTCACCTGGCTTTTCCGGGAACAGTCGTGTGATCTCCATGGCTGACATCCCGACGAGCTGGTGTAGGAGGACGTACTCGCCCGCGGAAAGCTTGGCTCTGGAGGCGTTGGCTCCCCTCTGCAGAATGAACGTCTCCGGCTTCACCTTGAGTTCGCCGAACCTCTTCTCGAGAGCGCCTTCGGACACCTCCGCCGGCCTGTCCGTCAAGGCTCCTTCCCACTGGACTAGGATCCTCCCCTCTTCTATGGCGTACTCGAACTCCCTCATGTTGTACTCAGGCCTGCAACACCCAGACACTACGAAAAACTTCGACACCCTGCCGTCCTTCCTCGTGATGCCGAACTCCACCCTGGAGCCCAGGAGGCCGACGATTTTTCTTTCTGCGTCCTTGAACGAGTTCGAGGGCATAAGGTAGATGTCTATCGTTCCGAACTCCTTCGAAGCGTTCTTCCAGGCGTCCACATACTTCAGCACGTTGTCATGGGGCTGGCTGATCAGCAGCGAAGGAAGGTACGAGTGCATGATTATCTCCCCCGGATGCTTCCGCCTGATGGCGTTAATCTTCACGACCTTGTCGGCTAGGGAGTCTCCCGTGAGGATCTCGACATGCCCAATTCCAGAGAGGGAGGCCTTGTCACTAATCTCAGTGAACCTGAGCTGAGGGTTGTACTTCTCAAAAATCAAACGCATGAAATTTCTGGCCTCAGAGTAGGTCTCGTCAAGCACCAGAATCGACATTCCACCGTAGACCACCAAGACCTTGTCTAGGACATCGTGTCCTGTCACCAACTTCGATAAGCGGTCGCTCTTGGGGGCTACAGCCTCTGCCGAGACTCCGGGGCTTCTTTGGTTCTGAACCAAACGCTACTACGTTGTTCGCACGTTCTGATTTTAACTGTTAAGGATACGCAATCCACAGAAGGGTTTAATTGTTGAACAGTTCACGCACGACCAAGAGATTTTGTCTAACATGAGCCGCAGCGATGGACTCCTTCGAAGGGTGCGGCGGCTTGAGGAGAGAGTCGGCTTCTTGGAACGGATGCCAAGGCTCGGGGGGGCCGCCCATAGCGGCGAGGCCACGGCAGTCCGCTACGAGGACCTCCCGAACTCTATTTCGAAGTCCCTCCAGGCCATGCAGGCTCTCGGGGAGGCCGATGCAACCACCGTGAGCCAGAAGACAGGGAGGAACAGAAGCGTGGAGACCATCTACCTAAACCAATTGGTCAGGCTCGGTATCCTCACCCGAACCAGAGTCGGGAAGAAAGTGTTCTTCAGGTTCGCGAAGGTCTACTGATATTACACCCGGACGTCAGTGTGCACTACGATTCCTTCCTTTGCGATTTCCATCCCGTAGATGGTTTGGTCGTGAGCGGTCCGCCTCATCTTCACGACCTGTATGGACCTCACCACCTCGGAGTTCTCGCTGACATAGTTCAACTGTATGGCGCCGTGCGACAGCGCCCACTCGATTGGAATGGAGTTCCTGGACCCGAGCGATTCGACAATCATCAAGCTGACACAGTCTTCAGCCGACAGGCCCTGCACCAGGCCGAGGAGCCCCTGCCTCACCTCGAAGTCGTCCTTGTACTGCATCTCTATCGTCGTGAGCGAGTCGATGACCACCCGCCTCGCTTTCATGCGTCTTGTCGCGTCGAGGGTCGCCTTGGCGACTATGCTGAAGGGAATCTTCTCACCCTTGAAGAGCGCCTCGTTCCTAGTTATGATCCCCGACTCGGTCGCTATGACCGGCCGCATGTCGAGGAGGGCAATCTTCCCTATCCTGGTTGCTTCGTCTATGTCCCAGCCGTGATCACGGAAGTTGTTCTTGACCTCCTCGGGGCTCTCCGTACAGGTGACATAGACCCCGCCATCTCCGTGCTCCTTGTATCCGCGGTAGATGAACTGAGAGCAGAGGGTGGACTTTCCGCTGCCGGGCCCCCCTGACACGACAACGCAGCTCCCCCGGACGAAGCCGCCACCGAGAATCTCGTCAAGCCCTTCCACGCCTGAAGGAGTTCTCTCCACGCAGCGGCGGGGTTCGAATGGCTTATCTCTCTTCTGGGGGGTGCGCGTTTACCGAAGTCAATGTCCTTACCGGTCATGTCACGCACTGGAGGTTAAACAGTTCGACGGTATGGTCTCTTGATGCCTCTGCCGAGTTCGTAGAACCTCGCCCATTCACCCGCACCCGGGCAGCTGAGAGTCAGCTATTTCTCCGTGCGAGTTGGTACCACCACGAAGGGCTTCGCGCTAACTTATCTCGATTTTCAGGGTAGTTTGAGCCGTAAATCTGCATTGATCCCCGAAGTTTCACCTTGAGGTAAGAAATACTGGGCGCGGCATCTCACCGGGGCTTAGCGGCAACCCCGGGCGGTTTTGCCCAACCCGGGGTTACGTTCGACTCGTGCCGGCCGTAGTCCTCCTTCTGTTCTAGACGGGATTCCGCTCAGCGGCCTACCCTGGCCTCTTGCAGGCGTTTCATCGGTCATGTTTGGCCTTGCTCTGCACGGGTCAGCCGTTTCATCCCGCGTCCCACCGACCTCAAGGTCGCCCTATCATCGCGTTTGATGGGCCGGGTCCCGTTTCTGTTCTGGAGCCGACCATCTCTGGTCGCGCCTCCTGGCGCCGTGCATCCTGCTGCGAGGGAGGAACTTCCCCAGGAGATCCCCGTGGCCCGTCCACCGGCTCGCGTCGACCCTCTGTCAGCCTCGCGCCTGATAACCGTTTCCTGAGATTCCATAGCGCCGAACGCCCACCTTCCCGGGCTGTAGGCACCCGGGCGGTCAGAATCCAGGCCGACGCGGACCTATACGCGGCCAATGTGTTCATCGGGGAGGCTACAGGTCCCACAATCGAACGGGAATCGCGCTCAGGTGACAGCGAGAAGGCTCAATCCGCCGCCCGGAACGACTCGGGCTCGAAGAGTTGAGGGAAGTACTCCCTCTGCGCCCGAATGACCTTCCCTTCGGTCCGCGACCTCCTGTAATCCTCCAGAGGCTCCTCGTTCAGGGTCAGAAAGGTGGGGCCCCACTTATAGATACTCAGGTATCGTGACGCCTCTTCCACTTCTCCGAGGATGTACATGGTCGCCGCCACGGCTTCGAGCGAGCTCAGCACTCCAGCCCTTGAATAATTGGTCGGGTTCCCCGCCAGGAGAGTGGGGAGCCGCCTGTGCTTCCCTCCCAGCTTCCTGAAGAAGACTTCCTGGGCTTGGTTCCATGACGCGTCCACCACAAGTACGCTCTTGGCTACCCTGTCGGGAGGGGAGAGTACCCGGTGGGCGAAGGGGTTGAGGACAATGGTCTTGTCTGACGCGTGGAACTTCCTGCTCACTGCCTTGGCCAGATCCATGTTGACCATCTTCCGCGCTGTGCACTTGGTGGGGTCGTCCTGACCCATCTCAAGAGCGAAGACCCCGAGCACGTCCAGTTCAGGCCGGATTGGCCCCTCTTAAGGTGGTGTCGGCGAACGAGAGAGGCGCCCCTCCAGCGACGAGGTTGATACACGGCGATGTTCCCAGGCTCCCCCCTTCCTTGCGTCGCCGCCACGAGGCATTTGCAGTAGAACATCTAACAGAAGTTGGTCACGAGCACCAGTTGACCGACCCTCTGTCGCTCACCGCACCCGATATGATGGGGAACACTGTTGAAGAGGTGTCAGAGAAGTTAACGGCACCGTCCCCGTAGAGACAGTCTGAAACCTTTGGCTGTGGGCTGTTTATCTCCAGATACAGCTATGCTCCATGACTTGATGAGGGGCAATGGTTATTACGGCGCGCGGTGCAAGGGGATGCAGAGGAAGTGACCGAAAATCCCCCAGGCTTTCGTGTTAGTAAACGCCGACCTTGGGGCTGAGGAGGACCTCCTCAAGAAGCTGCGGGAAATCCCCAACGTCAAAGAGGTCTACGTCGTCTACGGGGTCTATGATATCGTCGCCCGGGTCGAGGCCGACACCATGGAGAAGGTTAAGGAGACCATCACCTGGAACATACGTCGTCTCGACAAGGTGAGGAGCACCCTCACCATGATTGTCGTCGACGCGTAGTGCGATAGTCCTATCTTCAAATAATCGCGAGATGTGGTCCGACAGGCATGCGGTTTCTGGTAGGTATCGACGACACTGATTCCCCGCGGGGTTACTGCACTACCTACCTTGCCTACCGCATCGCGGTCGATCTTCCACCTGCCGTTACTGTCCTGCCGTATCCAAGGCTGGTCAGGCTCAACCCCAACATCCCTTTCAAGACCAGAGGGAATGCCGCTGTCTGCTTCACAGTGGAAGCTCCCGACGCCGAAGTCGCCTTCGCCGCGCTGTCTGCGAAGGTGGAGGAGCTCTCAGACATCGAAGGCGGAGCGAATTCAGGGATGGTCTTCCTGGACGACCCTTCGAAGGCGAGGTTGTTCGAGCCGCTTTACTTCGACGCCCTTACGGGGGTCGTCAACCCCCGCAGAGTCAGGACGCTCCTGAAGGAGGTTGGAGCGAGGTCTTTCGAGCTCGGGAACGGGATGGGACTCGTCGGGGCTGCAGCGTCCTTCGGTTTCGACGAGCGCTTCGACCACACCTACGAATGCATCACTTACCGCAGGAGGGACCGCTGGGGGACGAGGCGCCTCATCGACGGCGCGTCGGTGAAGGAGATGGACATCGGGACATTTCCGCACACCTTCAACAGTTACGACCACCAGAAGAGGAAGGCCCTGGTGGCCCCCCATGGCCCAGACCCTGTCTTCGCCGGGGTGAGGGGGGATTCGCCGACAGGCGTGTTAAGGGCCCTCGAGGCGCTGGTCCGTGGGGAGCCGCTCGAGGGCCATATGGTGTACGTGTCCAACCAGCACACTGACGCGCACTTGGCGAAGCCCCTCAATTGGAAGACTTATTCATCGGGGTGGGCAGAAGGGGCAGTCGAGCGGGTGGAAGTCGGTCAGGGGGGCCACACATATGTCACGCTGGACGTGGAAGGGGAACGGCGTCTGGCGGCGGCCTACGAGCCCACGGGGGACCTCAGGCGGACCGTCAGGCTTCTGAAGCCGGGAGACAAGGTCCGTGCCTATGGCGGTGTCAGGAGGCCCACTTCACTGCACCCGAGAGTCCTCAATCTGGAGAAACTCGAAGTGACCTCAGCCGGGTGCGGGCTGCCGGAGGGGATCTACATATCCTCCCCAAGAGCGAACAGGCATCTTACGAAGCCCCTGATCAGGTATGGTCGCGAGGCGTATAGAAAATCAGAAGCAGTCGGGGGATGGCTTAAGGCTCCTATGCAGCCAGCGCCTGCCTGAAGTCCCCAATCAGGTCGTCCAAGTCCTCTATGCCCACGGAGACTCTGACCAGCGTGTCGGGGATACCAGTCTTCGCCCTTTCCTTGGCTGACATCTGAGTGTGGGTCATGTTGTAGGGCTGAGAGACCAGGGTCTCTACCCCGCCGAGGCTCGCGGCCAGTGTCGCGACCTTCACCGACTCGGTGAAGCGCATTGCGTCTCTCGTGGTCCCCTTGATCACGAAGCTCAGCATCCCGCCGAATCCCCTCATCTGCTTCTTCGCCAGCAGGTGCTGGGGGTGGTCCCGGAGGCCAGGGTAGTGCACAGCCTCGACCTTCCTGTGTTTCGACAGGAACTCGGCCAGCGCCATAGCGTTCGCGTTCTGCTGCCTCACCCTGACTGCCATGGTCTTCATCCCTCTGAGGATGAGCCAAGCAGGAATGGGGTCAAGGGTCCCGCCGAAGTCGCGCCTCATCATCTTGATTTTTTGTATGCTCCCCTTGCTGGCCACGGCGGCGCCCGCGATAAGGTCCGCATGGCCGTTCAGATACTTGGTGGCACTGTGCAGCACCACATCGGCCCCCAGGTCTATGGGGTTCTGGTTGATGGGAGACGCGAATGTGTTGTCCACCAGGAGGAGCGCCCCGCTGGAGTGCGCCAGTTTCGCCACATTCGCAATGTCGACCACTTTCAGCGTCGGGTTGGTCGGGCTTTCGATGTAGACGATACTAGTGCTCTTCTTCATCCCTCTTTCGAGGGCCCCATGGTCGGTGGTGTCCACAAGGTCGGTGTCGAACCCGAGCTCAGGGAGGATGTCGTGGAGGAGTCCGAAGGTGCCGCCGTAGAGGTCTCTTATCGCCAGGACGTGTGCCCCCTTCTTCAAGGAGGCGAAGATAGTGGTGGTGATGGCGGCCATCCCAGATGAGAAGGCAGCGCCGGCGCCGCCGCGCTCGAAAAGGGCCAGCTTCTTCTCCAGAGTCACCACCGTCGGATTGTCCCACCTAGAGTAAGTGTACCCCTTCTCTCCCGAGCCAGCGACCGCCACGGGGACGTCTTCGGCTTTCGAAAACCCGAAGGTAGACGTCTCATAGATTGGGACGGTGAGCGAGCCTGTCTGAGGGTCGAGGCGTTCTCCTCCGTGGACTGACTTCGTCGAGTCGCCGGTCAAACATATCCACCCCCGAAAGGGGCTGTAAAATGCGTAGCGAGAGTGGTGGGAGATAGCGAGGGGAGGACATGGAAGATGAGTGAGGCTTATTAGAGCGAGGTCATTAAACGGACAATGACGGCTTCATAAAGCGCGTTGAACCATTAGAGACACCAAAGCCATCGAAGCTGATGACGCTGGGAACCCGGGGGCGGCTTGATTTCGGCTGCGCTTCCTGTGACCTGAACTTAATCGGCGGGACCTTGCACCGACGGCGACCTTGGGTTGATTGAATTCATCAGCCCAGGTAGCTACAAACATCTTTTCAGCTAAAACGACCTTGGCCTAGCTTTGCCCGGCATGGTTTCACCCATAGGCGTCGATTATTCTCGTGTGGAAGCCCGACTCCTCGAGGACACCGACGAGTGCTTTGACAACGCTCGACGCCTCTATGCCTTCAGCCCATTTACTGAGGTTCGAAACTGGGGGACACCCGCCAGGAGGAACGCAGAGCAGGTTGACCTTCTCTAGGTCGGAGTTTAGCAGAAGGGTCCCGTGAACCAGTAGCGTGCGGACTGAAGATTTCGCCGCCATCCCTGACACCTTGCGGTTAGAGACGTCAATTCGGTTCGGAGCGGAGAACTGCGCCTGCACTCCAAGTCTCTGCAGGGCCTTGACCACGTACCTCGAGCCCTGGTCGAACGCCGCAGTCGGCGAGAGGAATGCCCCGGAGGTCCTGAGGAAGAAGCTCCAGTTTAGGTTCCCTTCGTCGTGGTAGACCACCCCTCCCCCAGTCTCCCTTACGATCACCGGAATCCCCAGTTTCCGCGCCAGCTCCTCGTTGTACCAGCCGTACTTGGCGCTCCTCGCCTTCCCCCTGACCAGGCACTCCGAGTTCACCCAGAATCGGACGAGCTCCGGGAGGTTGCCGCTGTCAACCCGCTCGAATAGCTCCTCCTCTCGCGCCAGGTTCTTGACCGGATCCTTGGTATTGTCGAAGTAGACGAGCAGTTCTCTCTCTTCCAGCATGACCGCCAGCGTCAGGAACGGAGGATTTTCAGGTTTTGGTCAGGTCGATTCCCCATTCGTCGATTATGGGCTTGTACTGCTCCGCCGCCTCCTTCCCGCCGACGAGGAGTTTCACCTCCTCGTCCAGCTTCTCCGCCGCTAGCTTCACGACCCAGTTGGCGTATGAGTCGCCGTTCATCAGCGCCGGCTTGGCGATGACTTCGGCGTTCACCTCCTGTACAGTCCCGGAGAACGGCGACCTCATGGGCCCCATGAACTTCGCGCTTTCGATTGTCGCCAGTATCGCCCCTCTCTCTACCTTCGTCCCGACAGGCTTCGCCTTGATGAAGATGACCTCCCCGGCGTACGCCTGCGCAGGCTCGGTCGCGCCGACCGTGGCGACCTGCCCCTCCACCTTGGCCCAGACGTGGAACCCCAGGTCATAGAGCAGTTCCTCCGGAACCCTGCACCCTTTGTACGACGAGGTCAGACCCCCTCGTAGCTCAGAAGTAGAGCACCGCCGTGTCCGGGTCCGACGTCATCTCCAACAGCGTCGACGCGCCAGCGAACTGGATGCCGTCGATGATGTCGTCATCCTTCATCTTCCAGATTACCTTCGCCGCAGTGCTGCAGCAGAGCATCTTGACCCGACTGCGGAACGAGATGTCGATGACCTTCTTCAGGGACTCCCCGCCCTCCGATGTCCTGATGTTCTCGGCGTTCCCCTTCTTGATCAGCGAAGGCCCCTCGGCGAGGAAGAACATCGTAGTGTCGAAGCCCATGGCGGCGCTGGCGTTGGCGTAGTAGAACGGGGAGAACGCCTTCTTCGGCTCGGCCGTCCCCGTGCTCACGACGAAGAGGTACTTCTTGTCAGCCAAGTCTTTTCAGCCAGCTACCAACGTTCGAATCAGTCCCTAACAGCTGAGGGAACCTGCCAAACTATATATAATCACTTCGCACATTATAATACTCGAATGTATGTCACCAAATCCGAGAAGGTGACTTCCAGGCTCGGCAGCCTGAACGAGGACGGCTGGCACTACAGCGGCTTGCCCGGCCTCCAATGGGAAGCGGAGAACGCCCGGATGGGGGACAGGAAGGTCATGAAGCGCATCGTCGAGGAGGTCCAGGCCGACCCGAGGTTCGAGGATTTCTACCACGCCTGCATCAACTGCGGGAACTGCACCGCCGTCTGCCCACCGTTCAGGCTCGTGGACTTCGCGCCGAGGATCGTCGTCCAGAAGGTGATGCACGCCAAGGACGAGCCGGAGCTCCTCTACCAGATGATGGACCAGTACATCTGGTCATGCTTCCAGTGCTATTCGTGCTGGGAGGTCTGCCCGGCGCAGAACAACCCGGGGGGGCTGGTGGCGATGCTAAAGGAGAGCGCCGTCAAGCACGGGCTCACATCGGCCAAGAGGTCTTTGGAGCCATACAGCAAGATCCTCTACAAGGTGATGACCACGGGGACCCAGATCACCCCCGACATGCACAGCTCCAACGCGCCATTCAGGGACTGGGGGGGAGGGAAGGCTGACCTCGCTAAGCACCTCAGAGAGGAGAGGGCTGCGGTCGCGGTCGAGACCCTGGCCGGGACCATCGACAAGAGCTGGAAGGTGGACGATAGGACGATGAAGGAGCTGATCACGATTGAGAAGGAGGCGGGTGTCACCGACATGGTGAAGCAGACGCTGAAGGACGTCGCAGAGATGGTCGAAGAGGCCGGCGAGGAGCTGGGGGTCCCGAAGTAGGATGACGGAGAGCCAGGCCCTGAACCTGGGGAAGGGGGATGAGGTCGAGATGAGGACAGTCGACCTGAAGTTCTTGCAGAAGCTCTCCATGGACAGGAAGGCCCACCTTGCATACGGCAAGGTCGAGGACTACCTCCGCATGCTCGAGAAGATGAAGGAGCTCGAGCGATCGGGAGAGATAATGGTGCATCATGTCGGCGACGAGTACGAGCCTGCGACCGTCAAGACCCTGAGTGGTAGGGAAAAGAAGGTTCCAACTGTCGAGCTCTGGCAGCACAAGTCCTGCGGGCAGTGCGGGCATATACCCGGCTACATATCGGCGCTCTACTGGATTATGGCAGAACTCAAGATTCCTTACGTCGACGACACCAACCAGACCTCGTGCACGGCGTGGAACTACTACGGGTCTGGGACCTCGAACCCGGTGGCGCTTTCCGCGGTCTTCGCACGGAACATGCACGCGGCCTACGAGAAGAACGCCTACCCCCTGATTCACTGTGGCACCAGCTACGGGGACTACAAAGAGGTCAGGTACCTGATGGTCATGAGCAGGGAAGTCCGGGACCAGGTCAAGGCCATTCTGAAGAAGATAGGCAGGGACCTCGTCCTCCCGGAGGAGCTGGTCCACTACAGCGAGTGGCTGCACGTCAAGAGGAACGAAATCGCGGGAAGGAGGAAATTCGACGTCTCCAACATCAAGGCGGCCGTGCACGCCGCCTGCCACACCTACAAACTGATGGCCGAGGACTTCACCTACGATCCGACGATAATGGAGGGGAGGAGGCCGGCCCCAACGACAAGCGTGGCCATGGCCCTCGGGGTTGACGTAAAGGAGTACAGCACCTGGTCGGACTGCTGCGGGTTCGGGTTCAGGCACATCCTCACTGAGAGGGAGATAAGCAGGTCCTTCGCATACTTCAGGAAGATACAGCCGATAGTCAGGGAAACGAAGGCCGACGTCCTACTCGTCCACGACACCGGTTGCGTGACGACCCTTGACAAGAGCCAGGTGGTCACCAAGGCCCACGGGTTCCCTGAGACGATACCGGTGGTCTCGGACGCCCAGTTCGCGGCGCTCGCCATGGGGGCCCACCCGTTCAAGGTCTGCCAGCTCCACTGGCACTTGGCCGATTGGAAGGGGCTCCTCGAAAAGATCGGGATCGACTGGAAGACGGCCGAGACAGAGTACAAGGACTACGTCCAGGCACTCAAAGAAGGGGCGAAGCCCGTCTACATCACGCCTCCCCCGCGGAGGCTGAAGCCGAGGGCCAAAGAGACCTTCAGCTAGGGCGATTGACCATGGCGGAAAACCTTCCGGTCCTCGTCGTAGGGGGAGGCCCCTCGGGACTCAAGGCGGCTCTCGACCTCGCCGAGTTGGACACCAAAGTGATCCTGGTTGAGAAGAGGGGGGAACTGGGTGGGGCGCCGATACGCTGGAAGTACAAGCTCCTCGCGCCCGAGCTGAGGCCCTCGGAGGAGGTGATGGGCCCGCTCCTGTCGTCCGTGGAGTCGAACCCTCTGGTCTCGGTCCACAAGGACTCATTCGTCGACGCTTGCGACGGCCCCGCGGGGAACTTCCGGGTCGTGATCGGGAAGAACGAGGGCGGGGGGTTCGTCGAGAGGCGTGTCTCGTCCATTGTCGTGGCAACAGGGTTCGAGCACTTCGACGCCCGGGTAGACCCAAGATACAGCTATGGCCGCGCTCCCAACGTCATAGGGATTAACGAGCTCGAGGGGATGCTCAAGGAGGGGAGGGTCGTGGGGCACGACGGGAAGGCCCCTAAGCGGGTCGCGTTCATCTTCTGCGTCGGCTCTAGGGACAGGGCGACTAACCCATGGTGCTGCACGGTCTGCTGCGGAGTGAGCATCAAGCAGGCCATCGAGATGAAGGAGTTGATCAAGGACGTCCAGCTCTACATGATTTACATGGACATCAGGACGATGGGGCAGTGGGAGAAGCTCTACTGGGATAGCATGGAGAAGTATGGGATTAACTACATACGGGGGAGGGTCGCCGAAGTCTACTGGACAGGGGAGAAGCTCCTGGTCAAGGGGGAGGACACCCTGGTGAGGGGGCCCTTCGAGGTGCTCTTCGACATGGTCGTCCTGGCCGTGGGAATCGAGCCGGGTCCCGGGACGAAGAAGATTGCCGGCACACTCGGCCTGCAGCTCAACGAGAACGGATTCCTGGCGCCCAGGCACCCCAACATCCACACAGAGTCGACGAGGGAGGGGATCTTCCTGGCAGGCTGTTGCGTGACCCCCATGTCAATCGAAGAGTCGCTGGCTGAAGGCTCCGCAGCGGCCATGGCAGCAACCAAGTTCGCAAGGAAGGTCGCGCCCAAGGTAGGGGTGTAGCTACTCGCCCGGGGAAGAGAGGCCAAAGAAGAAAGACGAGAAGGGGAAGTTCATCATAGAACGGCGCTACATCGACGACGACCGCATCATAGAGCCGGAGAAGCTGGAGTCGGGGGGGGTCGACATGTCGGGCCGCTGGGGCCTGATCGTCCTCCCCCGGACCATCAACGACTTCGACCACTCGCTCCTGGAGATGGTGAAGGCCCATCCGAAGGGGGGGCATGTTGGGAACTGCTGGCAGTGCGGGAACTGCACTGCCGCCTGCCCGGTTGCTGAGAAGAACCCGACCTTCAACCCCCGTTATTTCATCTACGCTGCGAAGATGGGTTACGAGCAGGAAGTCAAGAAGATGAAGGAGAGCATCTACCTCTGCACCAGCTGCGGCCGGTGCACAGAGGTGTGCCCCAAGGGGGTGGACCCGAGCGGGGTGATGGAGGCCATCGGGACTATGATTAGGAAGGCGCGCAGTTGATGGCAGGGGCGTCCTTCAGAAGCGCGGTGCCATGGCTTGTTACAATCGTCGCCGTCGCCATCTTGGTATACGTGTGGGTCCAGCTCTACTTCGTCAACGTAGACTCGATTGCGAGTGGGGCGACGACGCAGATCAACCGCAACACGATATTGAGCAAGACCATCGTAGACTATTCGGGGTTAGTGGCTGCAGTGGCGGTGGCCGCTGGCGTCGTCTACAGGTGGAGAGGTAGGAGCATTCCGCTCCTGATCCAAGAGATACGCCAGGCCATCGGCAAGCCCTCCTCAGAAGGGGAGGAAAGCAAGTCGAAGGGCTGGGGGACCGTCGCTTCCGTGGTGGCCAAGGATATCCTGCTCCTAGGGAAGATGGGTGAGTGTGAGGACCTCCAGCAGTGGCTGGGCCACTTCCTGACAATGTGGGGCTTCATCGGCCTCGCCCTCACGACCACGCTGGATGCCATCTTCAACAGCGCCGCCAACCCCCTCCCCATAACTGACCCCATCCGCCTGCTGGGGAACGCAACAGGGGTCATGCTCATCGCAGGGCTGACCTTGTCGTTCTCGCGGAGGCTGGTCCACTCGGAAGTCAGGTCGGCCAGCAGGGCGGGGGACTGGGCGTTCCTGGTTTCTCTCTACGGGACAGCGCTGACCGGGTTCATGGTGGAGGCGTTTGCGAACACGTCGAACTTTGTCGGGACCGCAGTGACATATCCCATACACTTGGTTTTCATCTCGCTCCTGCTTGTGGCCGCCCCTTGGACCAAGTTCGTCCACGCACTCTGGAGGCCCTCCTGGGTGGTCTACAGCAGGCTCAACGCCCATGACAAATGACGAGACGGGAAGCCTTGCGGCCCGGGCCGAAGAGCGGTTCTTCACCCTGGACCACGTGGGGGTCGTCAGGCACTTCGAAGGGGTGGAGATGCGGCACGTCCAGTCTGCGGTGAGGAGCATGCTGGGCGGGAGGGGCTCGGGTTACGAGGATGCGCTGGAAGAAAGGCGCGGGGTGGTGGTGTACACGAACGTCGCGAGCATCCGGCCGGAGGGAGGACTTACGCTTTGGCTCAGCGCCACCCTTGTGGAACCGGTGGGCGTGGTCGTCGACGCGAAGCTCTTCCATTCGACCGAGCAGAGTGCCGAAGCGGACGAACAACTTTCGCTCTTCATCAACGAACTCCAGGAGAGGATCCTGGAAAGGATCTGAGGCAGGCCGTGTCGGACGTATTCAAATCCGCTAGCCTCGGTGCGGCAGCAATTGGATGGACTGGGTTTTGGTTGGCTACGAGTTTCTGCTGATCCTCTTTCTGGCTTCCATTCTCGCGGGAGCGCTTGGGTCGATAGTAGGTCTGGGGGTGGGGTGATAGCCACCCCAGCCCTGACGGTCCTGCCGGGGGTGGACATTCACTTAGCCATCGGGGCGAGCATCGTTTCGGTCATAGCGACCTCCAGCGGGGCGGCAGCGACTTGCGTCAAGGACAAGATGACCAACCTCAGGGTAGGCACGTTCCTGGAGCTCGCGACGACCGTGGGGGCGATCGCCGGTGCGGCGGTTGCTGCCTATACAAACTCGTTCGTACTCGAGCTCGCCTTCTGGACCATCCTGTTGGTCTCTGGTGCCGTTGGTCAAAGAGATAGGCGAAGACATCCTGCTGAACCCTGAGCTGGAAGGCCTTGCGAAGCGCCTCTCCCTCCACGGGTCTTACACTGGAACAGACGGTTCGGTCGTCAACTACAACGCGACCGGACCCAAGCGGGGCCTTGTGGGGATGTTCGCCGCCGGCCTGATATCCGGTCTGGTTGGCATTGGAAGCGGGACGTCAAGTCCTGTCCATGGACCTTGCCATGAAGCTCCCCATGAAGGTCTCGACGACCACGTCGAACTTCATGATAGGGGGGACCACCGCCGCCAGCGCAGGAATCTACTTTGCTAGGGGGGACATCAACCCCTTCATCGTAGCTCTCGTGGCCATAGGGATTCTCATCGGGGCCTTCGTCGGAACTAGGCTCCTCGTCAGGGCCAGGAATCCGACGGTCAGGAAAATCTTCGCAGCCGTGCTCGCTGTCACCGCGGTCGAGATGGTGCTCAGGGCCTTTGGAATGTGATTGGAGGGGGAAGAGTTGAACCTCAGAGACCCGGATCAGATGAACGACGTCTTGAGCGAAGTCCTCAGATACGGCATCCTGGCTTCGGCAGCGGTGCTGATCCGCGGCGCCTTCCTATTGTTGTTAAGATATGGCTCGGCCGACTCGTCGAACTTCCTGACGTACTTTCCGAACCAGATACCGCACAGTGCGTTCACAGTGAGCCCATCGGCCCTGTTTCAGGGGGTCGCAGCTCTGGACCCGTTCGCAGTGATTGAACTGGGGGGTCGTGGTGCTGATCGCGACCCCCGTGACGAGGGTGTTATTCGCGGTCCTGCTCTTCGCCGCAGAGAGGGACATGACATATGTCAAAATCACCGTGGTCGTCCTCTTCCTCCTGCTCTTCAGCATGCTGGCGACGCCGTTCATCCCATTGTTCAACGCCTGAGTTCAGGCCGTAGCAGCAGGGGATGTCTGGCCTCGCGCTGCGAAGTTTGGGGTGATGTAAGGGTTTAAGTATTCGACTATCCTAATATGTTAGGGGAGAGTTTGGCGATATCCGAGGCCAAGCCGGCGAAACTTCTAGATACGAAAGGACTTCTATGCCCCGCTCCGGTCATCAAGACCAGCCAGGCTGTCAAGCAGATCGAGGTCGGCGAAGTGCTCGAAGTGGTCGCCACTGACCCGGGTTCGAAGCCTGACCTCACCTCCTGGGCCAGGATGACAGGTAATGAACTGATTAGCATGTCGGAGGACCAGGGTGCTCCGAAGGTGTACAAGTTCCGTATCAGGAGGATGAAATAGTCGAGTTGACACTTGCCACACAGCAATCGAAGGAGGCAGAGAGGGGTAAGAAGGCGAACCACCTGGTGTTGGTCGTGACGAACAATACGATAGACAAGGTGTACCCTCCGATGATTCTGGCGACGACTGCGGCGGCCTCAGGGATGGAGGTCGACATCTATTTCACCTTCTGGGGATTGAAGTTGCTCGACAAGAAGGGCCACACCCGCACTAAGATCGCCCCAGTAGGCAATCCGGCCATGCCTATGCCCAACATCATGGGGATGCTCCCAGGGATGACCGCAATGGCCACCAAGATGATGAAGGGGAAGATCAAGAAGTACTGGCCGACGATTCCGGAGATGATGCAACAGGCCAAGGAGATGGGGGTGAGGCTCCATGCCTGCTCGCCGACCATGGGCCTCATGGGGATGTCAGAGAAAGACCTGATTCCGGGGACCACATCGATTTGCGGTGCATCCACCTTCCTCGACTGGGCTACCGACCCGAATTCGGTAACGATATTCACGTAGGTCGCTCTTCCCCGGCGAACTTCAGCCCACGCGTGAGCGGGCGTCCTATGCTAGGATTCTTGCCTGTCCCAGCCTCGTCTCGCGGACAACTTCGTTGACAAGGTCGTAGGCCTTCAGGATTCTTTGGTCTGTCAGGCGGTAGTACACACGCCTTCCTTCCCTCTTGGCGTGCACGATTCCGAGACGCCGGAGAAGAGAGAGCTGCTGCGACACAGTCGACTGGGTCGCACCAGTTTCGGTGACCAGCGACGAGACCGTCTTCTCCCCCTCCCTGAAGCTGTCGAGGATAGCGAGCCTTATGGGGTGGGAGAACGTCTTGCAGAACTCGGCGTGGGCCTGATAAATCTCCTGATCCCTTCGGGTTCGCATCTTGCCGGGGGCGGTGCGGGTTTCGCTTATTAATCATTCTTCTGGGACAAGAAGCGATTATTAATTCACATATTCAGATATAATGGGTTGATGGAGAGGTCGTCCTTGGCGAGGCCGCATTCCGCCGTCCGCAGGGGCGCGCACTAGGCTTGGCGCTCATGGACCTCCCGGTCGCAAACTGGGTGATCGACCTGGGGAGCGTCTTCGTTCTCGTCGTCATCGCCATCGGTCTGGCCCGCAGGGTCAAAGGCGGTTCGACCCATCATTTCGACCGGTGGCAGGTAATAGGCGCGCAGGCGAGCGCCATAGCCGCGAAGCTTTCCACGGGGGTGGTACTGGGGAGCGTCTCCAGGGTCCTGTTCAGAGACGTGTTCACGGCCAAGGTCCTGGACGCGTGCAGCAGAGTCAAGCGATGGTCCCATATCGCCCTGTTCTGGGGCTTCGCGTTCCTGGGGATATCAACCACCCTGGCTTTCATCACCAACCCGGACAACGTCGTGCTCCCTCTCACCGACCCGGTGAAGATATTCGGGAACTTGGGGGGAGCGCTGGTCCTGATTGGGTTCGCGGCTATGTTCTACGTCCGCTACAGGGAGGAGGCCCCCATCTGGCGACTGACCCGCTCGGACGTCTTCATACTCACGCTCTTCCTCACCGTGGTGACAGGGTTCGTCACCCAGCAGGCGGTGTACTCGGCAGCCGGGCCGTTCTGGGTCTCTGACGCCTTCTGGCTGCACATGGCCTTCGTCATCGTCCTCTTGGCGACCGCCCCCTTCACGAAGTTCTTCCACGCGGTGTCGAAGCCTGTATCCATCCTCCACGAGGAGATTGACCAGAAGCTCGGGAAGGAGCCCGTCCTCCCAGTGCGACAGACAAGGGAGGTCGAGCCGAGCTAGTGCCGACCTTCGTCGACCCCAACAAGTGCGACGGCTGCGGCAAGTGCGTCGACATCTGCCCCAGCGACATCATGCACCTGTCCCACAGCATCCTCAACGGGAGGAAGGCGTTCAACATCGAGCCGAACTACTGCTGGGAGTGCTATTCCTGTGTGAAGGAGTGCCCCCAGCACGCCATCGACATGAGAGGGTACGCAGACTTCGCCCCTCTCAACCACAAGCTGACCGTCCTCAGGGACAAGGAGAAGAACGTGGTCAACTGGAAGATGAAGTACAGAAACGGCATGAAGAACGAGTTCACCTTCCCCATCCGGACCACGAAGTGGGGGTCCATAGCTCCCCCGCAGAGTCGTCCGAACCCAAGCTGTGAGCAGTTCGATTCCCAGCTCCTTGCGCACGAGCCCGAATACCTCAAGACCGAACAGGGGCTCGCAACGGTGAAGAGACCATGAAGACGAAGACGGTCGACTGCGACATCCTCATCGTGGGAGGTGGGATGGCCGGGTGCGGCGCTGCCTACGAAGCGAGGTACTGGGGGCGGGACCTCAAGATAGTCGTCGTCGAGAAGGGGCACATAGAGAGGAGCGGCGCAGTCGCCATGGGCCTTTCAGCAATCAACTGCTACATGGGGATGCGGTGGAACGAGAACACCCCCGAGGACTTCGTCAGATACACCCGGAACGACCTGATGGGGCTGGTGAGGGAGGACCTCGTCTACGACATAGCAAGGCACGTCGACTCCACAGTCCACCTCTTCGAGGAGTGGGGCCTCCCGATAATCTACGACGAGCAGACGAAGAGGTACAAGCGGGAAGGGAGGTGGCAGATCCTGATACACGGGGAGTCGTACAAGCCGATAGTCGCCGAGGCGGCCACGAAGTCTGCCACGGAGGTGTACAACAGGGTGATGGTCACGCACCTGCTTACGGACGCCGAAGACAGCAACAGGATAGCAGGCGCAGCCGGAATCGGGGTGAGGGACGGAGCCTTCTATGTGTTCCGCGCCAAGGCTGTGATAGTGTCCGCAGGTGGCGCGACCCATGTGTTCAGGCCGAGATCGGTGGGGGAAGGCGCGGGGAGGACTTGGTACTCTCCGTGGAGCACTGGGTCAGCATACGCGCTGCTCATCGAAGTCGGCGCAGAGATGACGCAGATGGAGAACAAGCTGGTGGTGACCCGCTTCAAGGACGGGTACGGTCCGGTGGGAGCGTGGTTCCTGGCGCTGAAGGCGAAGGCATCCAACGCCTACGGCGAGGACTACGAGCTGAAGTACAAGGAGGAGCAGCGGGCGCTCTACGGGGACTACGTTGACGCGAAGCCTTTCCCGACCTGCCTGAGGAACGACGCGATGCTCCGGGAGATCAGGGCGGGACGGAGCCCCATCTTCATACACACGGAGAAGGTCCTCGACACCAGGGAGAAGGAAGAGCTCGGCCAGGAGGACTTCCTCGACATGACGATGAGCCAGACTATCGTCTGGGCGTCCCAGAACATCGACCCGAAGACGATGCCCTCGGAGCTCCAGCCGTCGGAGCCGTACATAATGGGGTCCCACGCGACATGTTCGGGGGCGTGGGCGAGCGGACCCGCTGACCTCTCGTCGAAGGAGT
>JAKACC010000049.1 GCA_021796515.1 archaeon
CAGCATAACCAAGGCCGACCGGCGCATACTCATGGGCGAGAAGCTCACCCACGGGCAGGGCGCTGGCGGGTACCCCGACAGGGGCGCCGACGCCGCCAGGGACTCCCTGGAGGACGTCGCCAAGGAGACCAACGGGTCCAACATCCTCTTCCTGTGCGCGGGCCTCGGAGGCGGGACCGGGACCGGCGCCGCCCAGGTCTACTCGGAGACTCTGCACTCTCCGGGGAGGCTGGTGGTGGGCGTCGTGACCCTTCCTTTCTCCGTGGAGAGGTACAGGTACGAGAACGCCAAGAAGGGGCTCCAGAGGATGAAGAGCCACTGCGACACCGTCGTGGCCATCGACAACAGCAAACTAGCGAAGGTCGCGGGGGACCTCCCCCTGCAGGACGCCCTTGGAGTTGCCAACGAGCTCGTGGGGCAGTTCATCAAGGGGATCACCGAGACCATCACCACGGCCAGCCTGATCAACATCGACTACGCGGACCTCCGCGCCATAATGGAGCGGAAGGGGCTCGCGGCCATCGGCGTAGGGTACGCCGAGGGTGAAGACAGGGTCGAACGGGCTGTAAGGCAGGCCATCGAGGGGCAGCTCCTCGACATCAAAGACATCACGAAGGCGCAGGGCGCGCTTGTGCACGTAGCTGGGGGGCATGACATCACCCTGGAAGAAGTGAC
Organism: archaeon; assembly: GCA_021796515.1. Taxonomy (GTDB): domain Archaea; phylum Thermoproteota; class Nitrososphaeria; order Nitrososphaerales; family Gagatemarchaeaceae; genus UBA183. The sequence continues at coordinate 676 of JAKACC010000049.1, forward strand.
GAAGGCGGGGGAACTCGTCACGAAGTCGCTTCCTCCAACGGCGAAGATCGTGTGGGGTGCTAGGGTAGACCCGACCATGAACGGCCACGCTCGCGTGATGGTCGTCCTGACCGGGATCGAGAGCACCTTCCTCTCGGAGAACGGCTCGAAATTTGCCTTGGGACCGCTGAAGATAGGCAAGGCGAACTAGGAGACTGGTCCGCCTGCCCGCCCTTTTTTTCTTATATAACGTACAAGAACTCGACGGTCGCCGAAAAGTTTCTGACAAGTAGACCTGTGCTCGGTAATCCTGAACTGAATCTCCCGTCTGGCTGTATGCACGGCGAGTGCGGACACACCGAGATAACCCCTCGGGGGCATACGGTGGGTAGGCAAGATGGCTGAGCTAGGATTCTACGGCGGGAGCCGCGGGTCGGAGCTGCAGGCGCAGACTCCGATGTCAGACAAGAGAAAGGTCCTTTCTCGAAGGTCCCAGCTCGAGATAAGGATGGACATGCTGAAGGTCATAAAGGCAGGGGCGGAGAAGCCGACCCAGATCATGTACAAGGCCAACCTGTCCTGGGTCGCGCTGCAGACGCACCTGACGCAGATGATAGAGAGGGGGCTGCTGAAGTGGGTGACCGAAGGGACGAGGAAACGCTACGAGCTCACGCTGAAGGGGTCGAGCGTGATGTACGCCTACCAGAAGATCCTCGAGGAAGTCGGAGAAGAGGACGCGACGGAGTTCTCGGCGGCTTTCTGAGCCGGCGCGCGGCGTCGCCCCGTCATCCCATCAGGAGGTTTTTTATCCCCAGGCGCGCCTCGATCCGAGGATCACTCTTGGAAGGCACCCTGAAGGTTCCGACGGCTCTAGACTGCGGAACGGTCAGCGCGATAGGGTCCTCGCCTTGACGGCATCGTGCGGGGGGTCGACGGGGGCCGGGGCCGCCTGCCCGACCTGTTCCGAAGGGGACAGGCACGTCCCCCTCTTCCTGATGGACAACCTCGTCCGCCGCCTGGCGAGTTCGCCCTCGAAGTTCGTCGAGAAGCACGTCGCGCCCGGGCAAGTCGTCGCGGACCTGGGGTCGGGGTCGGGGTTCTACGCTCTGCCTCTGGCCCGAAGGGTAGGTGCCTCGGGCAAGGTCTTCGCCGTGGACTCCGACGGGGAGGCGGTCAAAGCCCTGTCGGCGAAGGCCCAAGGGCTCAACCTGGGCGCGGTCGTGGACCCCAGGGTAGGCTCGGCGGCGCAGCTCGGCTTCATCCCTGACGCCTCCACCGACTTCGTGCTAGCCAGCGGACTGCTCTGCTGCATGGTGGACCACGAGGGCGCCGTCGACGAGATCAAACGCATACTGAAGCCGAGCGGGACCGCCTACCTCAGCGTCACGAGGGCGTTCAGGAAGAGCGACCCGCGCGCGGTCTCGCGGGAGGAGTGGCACAAGATCCTCGAGGGGTTCAAGGTCCTGGAGGGAAGGGAGGGGTTGGCGAGCAGATGGGTGCTGGTGTCCAGGCTTGACCGAGGCTCGTCCGGGGCGAAGGGGGGCGCGTCGGCGGGAGGGGCCGGGTGACGATGTCGCACGAAGACGAGTTCGCGCGCGTCCTCCTCTCGGACGAAAGGAGGAAGTGGCAGGACCCGCTGAAGATCTCAAAGGCCATGGGCGTCGGGAGGGGTATGACCGTGGCCGACCTCGCGTGCGGCCCAGGGTTCTTCACCCTGCCGCTGGCTTCGCTGGTCGGGGAGGGCGGGGTCGTCTATGCCGTCGACACGAGCAAGACGATGCTGGACCATCTGCGCGCGACGATGGCGGGGTCAGATACGGCCCGTACGGCGGTCAAGGTCATACAGTCAGACGTCTGCGACACAGGCATCCCGTCCGGCTCCGTGGACGTCGCGCTCTTCGCGAACGTCCTGCACGACCTGCAGGACAAGCGCGCTTTCCTCGGTGAGGTGAAGCGCATCTGCAAGCCGGGGGGCGTGGCCGTGGACGTAGACTGGAAGAAGGCGAGGATCGACAAGGGGCCCCCATACGAAATCAGGCTGACCGAGGCGACGGCACGGAAGGTCCTGGCCGCCAATGGCCTCCGTACGGTGGGGCTGTTGGACGCGGGGCCCTATCACTACGGCCTAGTATGCAGGCGCTGACTTCTGGCGGCATCTGCCAAGACCCTGCTGGCTCATTGGAATGTCGCGACGGGGCCAACGAGGCTGACTTGCGTCGACCCCTCGAGGAAGGGCGGAGGCGGTCAGAGGCAGGGATGGGCGGGTGCCGCACGAGGTAGTCTCGTGGCTCTACGAGCTGTCAGGTGGCGAGGTGAGAGCCGTGTTCAACAAGCTCACCGACCTGGTTTACAGCTACCATGCGACCGTCCCCAGCACAAAGGATGTTCCCGTCAAGGTGGCGAAGGGCATCCTTGCTGACGAAGCGAGGAGGAAGATAGAAGACATGGACATACGACAGAACCATCTGAACGTGCTAAGAAAGTCGGTCTCAGGCGGCGGCACCAGACTGGGCGAGTATCAAGCATATGGCTTCAAGAGCGACCCGTCGTTCGGCTACGCGGTCCAGAAACTGTACAACCTGGGCCTCCTACGCCGCGCTGAAGAGGGGAAGGGCGTCGTATACATACCCGTCGCTGACGCCAACCTAGCGTTCTCCAAGGCCGGATGATGACTATGTTCGCTATGTGCCGGGCTGTAATTTAGCACCTACCGAGAGTTCTGGTAGCTTTCCCTCGCCACCTTCGTCCTAGTGAAACCTGTCCGAGACCGACCAACGTGAATCGGACCCGGAGGAGCAGGCTGGCTCGTCTTGCAGACATCAGGTCTTTGGGGTGTCCTACCGCCTTTTGCCTACTTCGCCTTGGGCCGAGGGTTCGGATCCGGTGGGATTTGTCAACGGTCCTTGACGCTATCTCGGGCCCGGACGGGGTATGTCTTGGTGTCAAGCACCTCTAGGTATGAACCTCCGGCCTCTGAGAGGCCGCATCCTGCAGCTTTGCCGGTCAACCAAGGGGCCACAGGGGTTCGAATCCCAGAGAGGGATTTGAACGAGTTGGCCTATTGCCCCCGAGAAGGGAACCTGCAAGGTTGTGCTGGAGAGCGAGGCAGGCGTCCAGGATACGAAAGTGATAAATTTCATCAGGGACTGGCAAAGTTGTAAATCGTTTGTCCAAGATGCGGGAGTTCAGATAGTTGCTCGTGGTTGTCCTGGCCGGGGGTGAGGGGACAAGGATGAGGCCGCTGACATTTACGAGGCCGAAGCCTATGCTCCCTCTCGGGCCGAGGCCGTCGCTGCACTACCTCCTCCGCCAGCTCTCCGACGCGGGATTCGACGACGTGGTGATGGTCGTCGGTTACCTAAAGGACCAGATAATGGGGTACGTCGGGGACGGTTCGGAATTCGGTGTACGCGTCACATACGTTGTCCTCCCCGAAGGGCTCGTCTGTGGCACAGCAGGAAGCCTGAAGCTCGCCGCTCATCTCCTCGACTCGACGTTTCTTGTCGCCCAGGGCGACACCGTCAGCCAGATCCCGCTGAATGAAATGTTCGAATTCCATCGGAGGAAGGGGAGGGACCTAACTATAGCCCTGACACCGGTCGAAAGGCCCGCGGAGTACGGAGTCGCCGTCGTGAGCGAAACCGACCAAGTGACAGGATTCCAAGAGAAGCCGCGACCAGAGGAGGCCAAGAGCAACTTGGCGAGCACAGGGTTCTACATTCTGGAGCCCGAGATAGCAGACTACATAGCAGACGACAAGTGGGACTTCGCGAAGAACCTGTTCCCTGCGCTGATGGCAGAGGGGAAGACGATCTCCGGGTTTGTGTCAGGCTCGTTCTGGGCAGACATAGGGAGCCTGTCGGGTTATCTAAAGGCGATAGGCTGGGTGCTCGACGGCATGAGCGCGGAAGACGGGGAGGGGAAGGAGGCCCTTCTGGGCAGGGGAGTCGAGATGTCGGAGGGGTGCAAGGTTCAGGGCCCGAGCCTGATTGAGGACGGAGTGAGTCTAGGGAGAGACGTCGTCGTCTCTCCCTACAGCGTTGTGAAGTCCAACAGCGTCGTTTCACGAGGCAGCGTCATCAGGAAGAGCGTGGTACTGGAGGGGACGACCATAGGAACATCGACTCGGCTTGACTCCAGCGTTATCGGCGAGGCCGCGCAGGTAGGGGATGCGGTGACCATCAGTGGGTCGATAGTGGGTCAGGGTTGCAGGATAGGCAGGGGAACCAGGGTCGAAGTGGGGAGCAGGATATGGCCGAACATGTCCATAGAAGGGAGGGGGGTGGTGAGCGGGATAGTGGCTGTGCCGAGGGATAAGGCGTTCTACTTCTACACGTCTCTCGGGGCCTATACGGGTAGAATGGCATCGTCCATAGACGAGTTCCTCGAAGCGATTGACACGGTGCCGCTTGCTTCCCTTGAATTCCATATCGCAAGGAGAGACTTTGAAAAGTGGGGCAAGGACGTCGTCCGCTCCATGGTCCTGGCGGACAGGCTGAGAGACGTGAGGAGGAAGGGGCTCCTCGGAGAGGAGTTAAAATCAGAACTTGTGGGATGCGTGGAGAGATGGAGAAGAGAGGCGACGACTAATGAAGGCACCCCGCCATAGCAGGGGAGGGAGCGAATCCAGATGGGCGGTCCAGCACCGGGAGGGCCAGGCATGGAGCCGAAATGGACGAGGGGGAACAAGGACGGAGTGGGAACGGCCTATTCGGCCGACAGCAAGCTCTGGTACACGCTGTGGAGCGGCATCGTAACCGAGGTCTACTTTCCCACCATAGACAGACCCCAACTCAGGGACATGCAGTTTCTAGTTACGGACGGGGAGACGTTCTTTCACGAGGAGAAGAGGCAACTCAGGCATAGGGTGGAGAAGCTCGCTCATCATGCCCTTGGATACAGGGTGACCAACGCGGACCCCAAGGGGAGGTACGAAATCGTGAAGGAGGTTATAGGCGACCCCCACCTTCCAGTCCTGCTTCAGAACACCACCTTACGAAGGAAGGGAAAGGGGCGTACCGACGATGGCAACGATATCAGGCTCTATGCCTTGTGCGCGCCCCACCTGGAGGTGGGCGGCTGGGGTAACAGCGCGTTCTCGACGGACTTCTCGGGGAGGAAGGTGCTCGTGGCCCAGAAGCAGGGCACGTGGATGGCTATGGGAGCGAGCGTCCCTTTCACGAAGACGTCCTGCGGCTACGTCGGAAAGAGCGACGGCTGGACAGACATATCGTCAGATTTCAAGATGGACTGGAACTACGAGAGCGCGGAAGACGGCAACATCGCTCTCACGGCAGAAATGCCTCCAGTCGACACATTCACCCTTGCCCTTTCGTTCGGGGAGACTCTGCATAGGAGCGTAACCACGCTCTTCCAGTCTCTTTCGACCCCTTTCGACGCGCAGAAGGAGAAGTTCCTAGACCAATGGGAGAGACCCACCAGACACATCCTCCCTCTCGAACAGCATTCCCGAGACAGCGGCAGCCTCTACCACACGAGCTACAGCGTTATCCTCGCACACGAGGACAAGTCATACCCTGGCGCTGTGATAGCCTCGCTTTCTATCCCATGGGGAGAAGTGAGGGGGGACGAAGACCAGGGCGGCTACCACCTCGTCTGGACGAGGGACCTCGTCCAGGCGGCCCTAGGCCTTCTCGCTGCAGGCGACACAGAGACTCCCTGGAGGGCCCTGATATACCTCGCAGTCAGCCAGCATCAGAACGGCAGCTTCCCCCAGAACTTCTGGATCGACGGGACGGCATACTGGAGCGGGGTCCAGCTCGATGAGGCGTCGTTCCCCATAATTCTCGCCTGGAGACTGGCCGAGGCGAATGCGCTGAAGGACTTCGATCCATTCGTCATGGTCATGAGGGCTGCGAAATTCATTGTGGAATTCGGCCCCTCCACGGGGCAGGACAGATGGGAGGAGGTCGGCGGATATTCGCCCTCGACACTGGCGTCCAACATCGCGGCCTTGTGCTGCGCGGCCGACTTCGCAAGGCGCAGGGGAGATGGCGTCTCGGCGGGCTTCTTCGAAGAATATTCGGACTTCCTGGAATGCCACCTCGAAGCTTGGACCGCGACTGCGGGCCCAAGGAGACACTTCATACGCGTCCAGCCGGCGGACCGGGACGTCGACGGCCCGGCTCACAAGATGGTGACGTTGGCGAACAGGGAGCCTGGCAGCCAGGCCACGTTCGAGGCCGAGGAGATAGTGGATGCAGGCTTTCTAGAGCTTGTCAGGTTCGGGATACGGAGGCCCGACGACCCGATCATCCAATCGACGGTCGAGTTGGTCGACCGTATCCTGAAGGTAGACACACCGTTCGGCCCCTGCTGGCACAGGTACAACAACGACGGCTACGGACAGCGAGAAGACGGAAGCGCGTACAGGGACGGCTGGGGGAGGGGGAGGGCTTGGCCGCTGCTCACGGCGGAGAGGGGCAACTACGAATTCGCGGCAGGAAGGAGCGTGGCGGCATACATACACGCCATGGAGGGTTTCGCGTCAGAGGCTGGCCTCCTGCCGGAACAGGTGTGGGACGAGAAGGATGCCCCGGATGCGCACATGTGGCTCGGAAGGCCTACCGGGTCTGCCATGCCCCTCGTCTGGGCGCATGCGGAGTACATCAAGCTCCTCAGGTCGGTCCACGACGGAAAGCCGTTCGACAGGATTCGGTGCGTCTTCGAGAGGTACTCGTCGAAGAGGCATTCCAATGTGGAGGTATGGAAGTCAAACAGAAATGTGAGACACGCAAAGAAGGGGTCGAAGCTGAAGATAGTGGCCGAGGAGCCTTTTGTCCTGCACCTTTCTTTCGACGGGTGGAAGACAGTAAAGGACGTCAACTCCATCCACCTTCCGGCTGGCATCGATTTCGTAGACGTGCCCCCCGAAGGAGCCAACTTGGTCTTCACGTTTTACTGGCCTGCAAGAGGCGTCTGGGAGGGAAGGGACTACTCTGTCGGATTCAGTTGAAACTCGACTAGACGGCATGCGCGACGGCGCGCGGGGGGTGCCTGGAGAGGGCGATCCGATTCGACGCCATGGGGCGACCGCTGTGTGGTTCATCGCCTTCGAATCCCAAAGGGTAGCAAGTGCGGGGGGTCTCGGCAATGCGGTGGCGAACCTTTCGGAGGAGCTCTCGCGCGAAGGAATGGCCGTCACCGTCTTCCTTCCGAGCCATGGGATGCACCTTGACGAAGGAGTCAGGGAGAGGCTCAACCTACGGGACACGAAGGTCGCACTCTCGGGCGCGAGGATCGGATACGACGGCAGCCCCCACCCGTACTCTATCGGGGTGGAAGAAGGAAGCTATTCCGGTGTGAGGTACCGCCTATTCAAGGGGCTGGACCGTGTCACGTCAAGGTGGCTCGACGAAAGGAGCATCTATGGAGGGGACGAGGCCACATATCAGAAGACGTCCCTGTTGGCAAGAGCGTTGCGGGGTTACGTGGAGGGGAAGATAGTGACAGCAGAAGAGGGATCCGGTAGACCTTCTGTCATCCATATGCACGACTGGCATGCGGTCCCGGCGGGGGTATCGGCATGGCAGGCGTTCGCAGAGCGAGGGAAGGGGGTGTGCCGCCCTGCTCTCGTGTTCACGTCCCACCTGCTCGGCTTCAAGCGACTCCCGTGGCACTACATGTCTGCGGACTGGTCGGGCCTAAAGGAGCATCAAGGTGGTCAGTACATCTGGGTGGATGGCTCCTTTTCCTTTCGGTCAGGCTTCAAAGAGGTCTGGGAGGCGATGTCCGGAGGCTCTTTCGAGAAGTTCGGCGCCTATGAGGCAGACTTCGTCACATCTGTGAGCCGGTCGTATCTAGCGGAAGAGGTTCTGGGATTTGTGGGGCAGGGGATAGGGGGAAAGAGCGATTTTGTCCACAACGGGTGCGACTGGGACTATCAGGACATGAGAAAAGCAGTCGCAAAGACGCTCGGTCCGAAGGAGGAGAGGGGCGGCGCCTCCCTTCCGACCAGGGACGAGGTTCGAAGATTCCTGTTAGAAGAAGTCCTCGCTGAGAAAGACGACAGGGAGGGCTTCAATAGAGACGGCCCTCTCGCTCTGATGACAGGCAGATTCGACAGGCAGAAGGGGGTGGACGTGCTTCTGGAGGCGGTCCCCAGCGTGCTCAAGCAGATACCGGAATCGAGGTTCCTTCTCCTTCTGCTCCCCAGCGGCGGGAACGATTCGTATGCGGATGAGGTCGTGAAGGGAGCCAGAGCCCTTTCAGACAACGTCAGGCTTGTAGAGGGGAATTCGGCGGGCGTCGTCTACCAACTCGCCTACCTAGCTTCGGACGTGTATGTCATCCCTTCCAGGTGGGAACCGTTCGGGATAACAGCCCTCGAGGCGATGGCTACGGGGAACCCTGTCGTCGGGGCGTCGACGGGGGGAATCAAAGAGACGGTCGTGGACATATTGGAGGACGAGGAGGGCGGAACAGGAAGGCTCGTTCCGCCAGGGGACAGCAGGGAGCTGGCAAGGGGGATAGTCAGCTTCCTGACCGTGATGATGATATCTCGGGGTGCCAAGGGGAGCACCGGGTCGATAGCTTACGAGTCCCTCAGGGCGGCGGTCGAGGAAGACTTCTCGTTCGGAGCAAAGCTGAGGGAAAGATGCATCAAAAGGGTGAAGGAGA
>JAKACC010000050.1 GCA_021796515.1 archaeon
AGCACTTCTTCCCGCTCTGGGACAAGGTGGGGCACTACCCCAAGCCGCTCGTGGGGGCCATCACCGGGTTCGCCCTGGGGGGCGGGCTGGAGCTTGCGATGAGCCTCGACATACTCGTCGCGGCCGATACGGCCCAGCTGGGGCAGCCCGAGATCAACATCGGGGTCATCCCCGGAGGTGGCGGGACCCAGAGGCTGACGAGGGCGGTGGGGAAGTCGAAGGCGATGGAGATGATTCTCTCGGACAGGAGGATCGGGGCAGAAGAGGCGAGGACGCTGGGGCTGGTCAGCCGGGTGGTGCCCAAAGAGTCGTGCGTCGCGGAGGCCAAGAAGGTGGCGGCGGAGATAGCGACGAAGTCTCCTGTGGCGGTCAAGCTGGCTAAGATGGCGGTCAACAAAGCCTTCGAGATGGGGCTCTCCGACGGGCTCGACTTCGAGAGGGAGCTGTTCTACATGCTGTTCTCGTCCGAGGACGCCAGGGAGGGGATGCACGCCTTCATGGACAAGCGGAAGCCGGAGTTCAGAGGGAAGTAGATGGGCTACGAGACCGTGAAGGTCGAGGCGAACGCGGGGGTCCTCTGGGTGACCCTGAACCGCCCCGAGAAGCTCAACGCGTTCGACGAGCAGATGGGGGCTGACCTTCTGGAGGCGCTGAAAGATGGGGAGAAGTCCCCTGACGTCAGGTGCCTTGTGCTGACGGGGGAAGGGAGGGCGTTCTCGGTCGGGGAGGACCTGAACACCAACAAGGCCGCCTACGACGTCGGCAAGCCGGCGCTGCTCGGAGAGGTGCTGAAGCGGAAGTACAACCCCATCGTCGGGAGGATCCGGAGGATGGAGAAGCCCGTCCTGGCGGCGGTCAACGGCATCACGGCGGGCGCCGGACTGGGGCTCGCCCTGGCCTGCGACCTCAGGGCGGCCTCGGAGAAGGCGACCTTCCACGAGGCGTTCATCAAGGTCGGTCTGGCGCCGGACTCCGGGACGAGCTTCTGGCTCCCCCGCATCCTGGGGATCGGGAAGGCCATGGAAGTGGGGCTGCTGGGAGATCCGATAGGCGCGGCGAAGGCGATGAGCCTCGGGCTGGTAAACTGGGTCTTCCCCGAAGACGCGTTCAGGCGCGAGACGGCGAAGATAGCCGAGCGGCTGGCGAAGGGACCCACGAAGGCCATGGGGTTGACCAAGAGGGCGATCAACAGGGCGGTGGTGGTAGACATGGACTCGGCCCTGGAGTACGAGATGTACCTCCAGGACATCGCTGGGAGGACCCGGGACCATGTCGAGGGGGTAAGGGCGTTCTTCGATAAGAGGGACCCCCAATTCACCGGAGAATAGCCTCGCACGTCATGCTTCGTCGCACGAGCCATGGCCGGTCGTGGCCGGGCTTCTGGCCGTCTTGCCTCGGTTCGATGAACCTTCTGGTGGAGGCCATAGTGCATCACTGAGAGAGCGAAGAGCCGAGATAGGCCCTCCACCCCATTCTGCGAGGTGGGCGAACCCCGCGAGGAGCGCCTTCGGTTGGTGCGTGCGGAGGCCCTCTTTGCTCCTTGTTCCAGTCACGAACTGGCTGAGAAGGTTTGAAAACAAGCAGATGGAATGGTATGACGGTCAAGACCAGAACCCCCAGCCCAACGAGATTGTATGCCGGGGCGTCACGAAGGAGTTGGTCGTCAACGAACAGAGCTGTCACTCCCCCAACTATGAGCAAGACGAACCCCCATGCCATCTTCCGTTCCAGATCTTTGACGCGCTCTGGTTTCTTGCCAGTCTTGGTCAGGGCCTCCTCCCCAGGCTGGCTGATACGCGACGGGCCGAGTCTGGGCATTTGTCTCGTCTCCCCCTCTCGGCCCGATAGATCGGATCCGGTCTAGCAGATACCACGCCCTTCACACCGACCCCAGAGAGTCTTGAGCGCTTCTTCCGTCGTGTGCACACCAGCGCCTTTGATGAAATGCGCATGCGCTTCTTTGGGTGTCGCAGGCGGCCCAGCCTGGAAGTCGTGGAGCGCTGTTTCCACGGTTGCATCTGCCAAGCCTGGCGTGACGACCGCCATGGCCGCGGCGGCAGGTGCCGTGCAGCCAAACGAAGGGATCGCCTCCGTCCAGAGCCCAGCTGTGACGAGCCCTGGATCGACCACCGAAGCCCCAGTACAAGCGTTGCTAACCAAGCGTCAATCTGTTCCAATGTGATTGGAGATGAGATGTCCTGCTGGACGCCGTCCCTCCCCTCTCCCTGCTGACAGATGCGTTCGTCGCTCGTCGTGGTCACGGCGGTCGTGGTGGCCCCGCCTCCGCCTCTGGGGACCGCCATCACGTGCCCTGTCAGGTCGACGTACCTCATGGAGCTACCTTCGGCGTAGACGTGCCTGTTCTGGGAGAGAGGGTCTGTGAGGGTCCCGTTGCAGGAGCCCTCGGCGATGGGCCTCCCGACGGATGAGCCGTAATGCCTCGCACCGTATTAGTGTAGCCCGGTAGTGGCATCATAGGGCTTCCCGGTGTACATGGACTCTTCGTGCTCCACCGTCTGACACTTCACACGGAAGGGGAGGCATCCGGAGCTGAAAGGAGTGACGAGGGAGGCGCTCGTGACGGGCATCTTGCTCTCCGGAGTGTCCTGACGGAGATAATGTGCCTTGGATTTGACCACCTTAGAAGTCAGAGGCCCGGAGGAGCTCACCTGAGCAACCCGTAGACCTCGTTCATCTCTTCGGCGCTTGAGAAGCCTAACGCGAGGAAGATTCTTGGTTTCTTGAAAAGCACCAACATGGATGACGTTGTGCCAGCTACTCTTCCCTCAACGGTATGAGCCACCCGAGTCAGTGGCTTGGTCGGATACCCTTTCACCTTCCGTACAGCGATGGAAGTTCGCGTCTTACCACCGGGTATCGAATATGAGAGGGTGAGTTGGCCTCCCGTCCGCCTCTGGTCGGAATAGGAGACATTCAGGGTGGATGTAGGTTTCCTGGGATGCCTGACTACCACGGCCTCAAAAACAGTCGAGATTAAGAACGCCAAGAAGGAGATTGGAAACAGGTCGCCGATGAGTGGGATGTTCGTAAACAGGAAATCGGGCCCGCCTTCAGTACTTATCAGGAGCAGTATGAGGAGCTGCAGCATGCCTGCTGCTGGGACGAAATATAGGGGGTTGGTGACATGGATGTCCTCGTACCCGAGCGCTGTGAAGGAGCCATCCAAGCCACATCACTCAGGAGCTGTACGATGAGAGATACTGATCGTAAGCAGTATCTCCGAATGAGCGTGGATTTTAGCCTTCGCTCAACGATGGGTTGTTGAATAACTGACCTGTCTGTCAGCCGTCCTTGCTCAGGCAGGTATTGAGACGAAGCCGATCCCCCTCTCGGCATGCCGACCAAGAAGAAGAGGGACTGGAAGAAGTACAACGAGGAGCTCGTGAGGAGGGGGGAGCTCCTCTTCGACCCAGATTTTTTATCTGGATGGCGGGGCGAACTCGCGAGCTCGAACGAGGGGAAGGAGGGGGCGAGGTACCGCTATCCAAACTGCTTAATGAGTATGCTCGCGGCCATCCACGTGTACCTTCTCCCGTACCGCCAGCTGGAGGGGTTCGTAAGGGTCTTCGCAGAGCACGTAGACGCCGTCAGGGGAGCGGTCCCTGACTACAGCACGATCTGGTGGAGGGTGGCGAAAGTGAAGGTGGACATCGACCCCTCGGTGGACAGGGCCAAGGACGTGACGATCGCCGTCGACTCGACTGGCATCAAGGTCTCCAACCGGGGGGAGTGGATACGCCACAAGTGGGCCGTGAAGAGGGGGTTCGTCAAGTTCCACGTCGCTGTCGACGTGAAGACAGGGAAGATGCTCTCGGTGGAGGTGACCGACGAGGGCGCGCCAGACGGGAGGATGCTGGAACCGCTCGTCCAGGGGGCGGCGTCGAGGGCAGGCGTGAAGCGCGTGATGGGGGACGGGGCCTACGACTCCAGGGCGAACCTCAGGTACCTCCATGACAGCGGGATAGAGCCTGTGATCAGGGTCAGGAAGAACTCCTCCCTGAAGGCGATGGGGTGCATGCCCAGGAAGCTCGTGGTCCAGGAGCAGCTCGCGGACTACGACGGGTGGAGGAGGAGGCATCGGTACGGTTCGAGGTGGAGGGTGGAGTCGGCGATATCGTCCTTCAAGGCGGCCTTCGGGGAGCACGTGACGTCTGTGAAGTGGAGGTACATGGTCAACGAGCTCCTCCTGAAGGCGTCGGTGTACAACATGTTCCTGTCAGCGAGGGCGTAGACATCGAACGGGCCGGCAGGGAAGGACGGACTCGAAGAAAGGGGCACGCTGGAGAACTGAGTTATTCAACAGCCCAGAGAGGGACTCTTCGACGCTCCGGCTCACCCGCCCCCTGGCATGGGTCGGCCCGCGGCCGGCGCCCTGTGCCATGGTCCTCGGTCTTTACTCGGCTCCTTCCCGGCGTCGAAGCGGCGCTCGAGCTGTCCCGGCAGGCGATCGAGGCCGGCCAACAGTAACCAGATAAACAGCCTGCCGGCGGGCCTATTCGCATAGGAATATGTCGTCAGCCCTGATAGAGCCGAAGCAGCTGAAGAAGGTCCGGACGCAGCTCGGATACACCCAGGCGAGGCTGGCCAGGGAGGCGGGGGTCAGCCAGTCGATAGTAGCCAAGATAGAGGCCGGGTCGGTGGACCCGACATACGGCACCCTGGCCGCCATATCGAAGGCGCTGAGCTCCGGGACCCGCGACAGGGTCCGGAAGGCGGGGGAGGTGATGTCGTCCCCGGTGGTCGGGGTGCAGGAGGGCGCCACGCTGAAGGAGTGCGCCGCGCTGATGAAGCGGAAGGGGTTCTCCCAGGTCCCCGTCTTCTCGGGGGGGCGGATAGTAGGGACCATCACCGACAGCCGCGTCATGGACCTGCTGGCGGCGGCCCCGGACCCCAAGAAGGTCCTCGACGAGAAGGTCAAGGACCACGTCCAGCCTGCCTTCGCGGTGGTGGGGAAGGACACCCCTGTGGACGCGCTCTTCTCCCTCTTCAAGCACCTCCCGGCCGTCCTGGTGGAGTCAGGGGAGAAGGTGCAGGGGATAGTGACGAAGATAGACCTGATGACCGCGGCCGGGTCGGAGTAGCACTCTCTTCTCTGCGGCGGAGGACGCACGGGCCCCGGAGAAAGCCGTCAGAGGTACCCTAGCGCCTTCAGCCTCGCCTTGATCTCTTCCACGTCCTGGCTGGTGAAGGGCTCCGGGTCCCGCCTCGACTCGTGCATCGCCACCACCTCGCGCAGGACGTAGGTGACGTAGTCGGACACCGACTTGAACCCTGTCTTCTCCCCGATGAGCTTCTCGAGCCTCTTGTGGAGGGCCTGTGGGATGGAGACGGTGGTGTACTTGGTGGGCAACGTCCTGACCCGGGCCGTTGCAGTTACATATAATTAAGCTTCTTCCGGACGGATCAGGCGGCCGTCACCAGGGCGTAGGCCGCGAGGGCGAGCAGGGCGAGGACGAGCCCCCTCGTCCTGATGGCCGCGATCGCGTCCCCTGCGTCGGACCTCCCTCTCCTCAGCGCCAGCAGCGGAGCGGCGACGGCGTATGCGGCCGGTATCAGCGCCGCCATGGCCATGGGGATCGCGCCCGAAAGCGACGCCGCCGCGAAGAGGAGGAGGCCGCCCGCCAGCAGCGCCAGCGCCGCGTCGGAGCTGGCGGCCTTCCCGAGTAGGGAGGCGGTCGTCTTCCTCGCGGAAGCGTCCTTGTCGAGGTCCCTCACCTCCTGCAGGAGCCCCGACATGGCCGCGAAGCAGAAGACGGCCCCCGACAGAGCCAGCGCGCCTGCGGAGGGCCGGCTTGAGAGGGAGTATCCCATGAAGACGAAGAGGGCCGGGACGGAGCCGTGGACGACGACGTCGGCCACCGGGCGGGACTTCCACTTCGGCCCGACCGAGTACCCCCAGTAGAGCGCATACGCCAGGGGGGCGGCGGCGAGCGCCCGGGTCCCCACGAAGGCGAGAGAGACGGCCGACGCGGCCGCAAGGACGCAGAACGCGGCGACCCCGGCCCTGAGGCTCAGCGCCCCGGTGGAGATGGGGTTCCTCGCCCCCGGCGCCGCCGAGTCCTCCCGCCAGTCCGTGACGTCGTTCAGGACGAAGGCGGAGGCCGAGAAGAACCCGATGAACGACAGGAGCCCCAGGAGCGCCGCCGCGGAGGCGAGCCCCCCGTACAGCGCGCCGGCGAGGCCGCAGAGCAGGAAGAGGGGGCCGTATTCTTCGAAGCGGACGAGCGAAACCCACGGCCTGACCGGGCCCAACGGCGCCATCGCGCCCTCGACGCGACTTAAGCGTTGGCGGCGGGCCGGGGCGGGGGTTACCGGGAGGGGTCGGGGCCGGATTTCTTCGCCCTGCGCTTCGACAGGACGTCGAGCCAGGGGTTGTCGGCGGTGGAGTCCGGGGCCGACGCTGGCGTCGGAGCCTCTTCGCGCTTCGTCTCGGCGACGGGCTTCAGGACCGTCACCCTCTCTCTGGGGAGGGCGACATGCCTGGCCTCGGGAGCCAACACCCTCACGCTCGGCGCGGCGGGCTGCGGAGCGGGGGCGTAGACCGAGGGGCCGGTGGTCTTTATGGTGGAGAGCTCCTTCCTCACGGCGGTCACCTCGCTCATTATGGCGGACACCTTCTCCGCCAGGGCGGGGTCCATCTTCTGGTCTGGCCCCTTCATCCGCTGCCCCACCAGTGCGACCGTGTCAGCCAGCCTCCCGAGCGAGGTCTCGATGTCGGCGTAGACCCTCTCGGAGGGGGGCTTCGTGAAGGGCTGGAGGGCCACCCTCAGGACCACCAGCATGGCCCAGAAGAACGTCAGGGAGTACATGCCGATGGGGAAGGCAGGGAGGTAGAACAGGTACAGCATGGTGCCGGCAGGGAACGCGCCCATGACGGGGAAGACGAAGCTCCAGACGAGCACCCCGACGACCCCCACCCAGGCGAGGACGTCGAGGAAGGCCAGGGACACGGACCCTGCCAGGCCGTGCTTCTTCGTGTACGACATGAGCCTAAGGGCGAAGAGCGACAGGCCCGCGAGGCCCCCCACACCGGCCGTGGCCGCGTAGTCGGTGGGCATCAGGTGGGCGACCGGGGCGACGATCAGGGCCAGCATGGCGACTGTGAAGGCGAGGAAGACCAGGGTCAGACCGAGCGCGAGCGGCTTGTTCTCCCGCCCCCCCGTCAGCGCCGCGAGGCGGCGCTTCTCTACTTCTTCGAAGGTCAACCCGGAACCTCCCCGGCTTTCCCGGTGAGGCGCTTAAACGCGTCGATGGAAAGAGAATGAAAACCCGGGCGTTTTCGCGCGTGCGGTGCACCCCTCGAGGTCATGTTTCCCGCGACAGCGACCCGCTCCCCAGCCTGTAGACGGAGGTCCCGGCCCTCGCCTCGTCGGGGTCGGTCGACACCATGACCACCGTCGTCCCGAGCTCCCGGTTGAGCTTCGTCACCAGCCCCAGGAACGTCTTGGCGCTTTCGTCGTCCAGCGACGACGTGGGCTCGTCGGCGAGTATCAACTCGGGCCTGCTGACCGTCGCCCTGATGGCCGCGACGCGCTGCTGCTCGCCGTGGCTCATCTCGCGCGGATAGCGCCCGGCCAGGTGCTCGAGGCCGAACCGCTTCAGGTCGGCCATGGCCCTCTCCCTCCTCTCGTCCCCCTTCACGCCGTTGAGCCACATCGGGACCTCGATGTTCTCCAGGGCGGTGACGTGCGGGACGAGGTTGAACCCCTGGAATATGTACCCCAGCTTCTCCCTCCTGATCCTGGCCGAGTCGGACGCCCCCAGGCGCGCGGCGTCCTCCCCGACGACGGTCAGGGACCCCTTCGTCGGCCTGTCCAGGAGCCCTATCAGCCTGAGGAAGGTCGACTTCCCGGACCCGGAGCGGCCGTGGACCCCGACGAACTCCCCCCTGGGGACCTCGAAGGAGACGGACCTCAGCACGTAGTCCCCGTCCGCGTACGACTTCCAGACGTCCTCCATCTTCACTATCGCTTCTGTCATGAGGCCAGGGCCCTCCCCACGGAGGGGCCCCCGGTTCCTATAAGAGGGAAGAGGGGCGGCCGCCTGCCTTCCTCAGGCGGATATCTGGACGGCGTTGTTCGTGGACGGGAGGTGGTCCAGTATCTCCATCGGGTCCGAGAGCTTCAGAGCTCCGTGCCCGGCCATCTCCTTCGGCCATTCGAGGCTCGACCCGAACAGCCTCTTCCAGATGAAGAGGGGCCTCCCGAGCTTCAGGGCTTCATACCCGTGGCAGAGCGAGCCGCTGCCTTCCCCTGCTTCTACGATGACCGAAGCGTCTGCGATGAGCGCCATGACCCTGTTTCTATGGACGAAGTTCGTAGGGTAGGCTTCGGAGCCTACCTTGAACGGCGACACCGCGAGGTGGTTCTTGACTATCTCGGCCTGCAACGATCTGTTCTCCGCCGGATAGGCCCGGTCAAGGGAGGTCTCCAAGACTGCGATCGTTTTCCCGCCCGCTCCGATGGCGGCTCTGTGCGCGGCCGCGTCGATCCCCCTGGCGAGCCCGCTCACGATCACGGCCTTCGCTCCTCTCGTCAGGGCCTTCGCCATGTCCCCCGCGTCCGCCAGGGCGCCGACGGTCGCCTGCCTCGTCCCCACTATCGCGACCCTCGGATGGGGAAGCGGGATCCGCATGGTCCCCGCGGCGTAAAGGGTGCTCGGCGTGCCCCTCTCTTCGACCGTGTTCAGAGGACGGCCGAGGAGGGTCGCGGGGTCCCACGCGGAGATCGCCGGTTCCATGGCTCGTTCGATTAGCTTCGGTTTCCTGTTTTCCTATTAACGCGTTCACAGGCGCCGGCCTATCGCCGGGGGGGCCCTCCCCGAACCTGTTCCGCCCGGACGGTCTGAGCCGGACGGACGTGCGCGAGCTTATATCGACATCCCTGCGCGTGTCGCCGTTTGCCGCGCTCCAGGGTAGTGCTCGTCCTCAACGTCCTGATAGTCGTCGCCGCGCTCGCCAGCGTGGGGGTGATAGGGGTCCTGGCCCTCGGTGGCGTCTCCTCACTCTCCTCCCTGAAGATCGGGTCCCCCACCTCCGTGACGGCAGGCTCGACGACCACCATCACGGTCCCGGTCACGGTAGGGAACCGCGGGTACCTCGCCCTCTCCGGCATCGACGTCAGGGTGGCGGTGACGGACTCGGCCGGGGACGAGCTGATCAACGGGACGGTGGGCCCGATAACGG
>JAKACC010000051.1 GCA_021796515.1 archaeon
CTATGAGGATGACCTTGTCCACCTGGTCGGGAGAGAGCTTCGCGTCGTCGATTACCCTCCTGATTGTCTGCTCTGTCTTCGCGACTATGGGCCTGGCCACCTCTTCCAGTTTCGTCCTGGTGAGGGTGTAGTGGAGGTTCTTCGGCCCTGAAGCATCGCTGGCTATGAACGGGAGGTCGATGTCGGTCGCCGTCAGGTTAGAGAGCTGTATCTTCGCCTGCTCCGCCGCCTCCTTCAGCCTCGCCATAGCAGTCTTGTCCGACGTGAGCTCCATCCCGGTCTTCGAACGGAAGTCGTCGAGGAGGACCTGGATTATCGCCTTGTCCACGTCCGTCCCGCCTGTCTGGGTGTCTCCTGAAGTGGCGAGGACCTGGAACACCCCCTTTCCGAACTCCATTATCGTAGCGTCGTGGGTCCCTCCTCCGAAACTGAACACGAGGATCTTCATCTCCTTCTCTCCCTTGTCCAGTCCGTAAGCCAGAGAAGCCGCTGTCGGCTCGTTGATTATCCTCACGACCTCGAGTCCCGCTATCTCCCCGGCGTCCTTGGTTGACTGACGCTGGTTGTCGTTGAAGTGGGCGGGGACCGTGACCACCGCCTTCTTGACCGGATATCCGAGGAACACCTCGGCGTCCTTCTTGATCTTCTGAAGTATGTAGGAGCTGAGCTGCTCGGGGGTGTAGTCCTTCCCGGACAGGGTGACCTTGTAGTCAGTCCCCATCTTCCTCTTGACCTCGAAGACCGTGCCGTCTGGGTTCGTCACGACCTGCCGCCTCGCAGGCTCGCCCACGAGCAGCTGTCCGTCCTTGGTTATCGCCACCACGGAGGGGAACATCTTGCCGGCTGGGGTCGCACCCTCGGCGCTCGGTATCACCACAGGCCTCCCCGCCTCGACCACGGCCGCAGCCGAGTTAGTCGTCCCCAGGTCTATCCCGAGTATCTTCTCTCTGGTGCTACTCACTTACCTTCGCCTCCTCGGCCGCCGCGGACGCCAATTCAACCTTTACCATGCTCGGCCTTAGCAGCTGCCCTCTGAACGTATAGCCGGGCCTTACCACTTCGACCACCAGGTCTGGCCCATTTCTCTTCCCCTGGACCCTTTCCACTGCTTCGTGGACCGCAGGGTCGAAGGGCATTCCGACGGCTTCAATGGACTCCACACCCACCGAGTCCAGGGCGGAGTGCAGGTTCCCTCTCACCATCCTGATCCCCTCCGTCAGCTCGTCGTTCCCTGACCCTTCTGCGTGCTTCAGGGCGAGGTCGAGCTCGTCCAGGACGACAATCAGCTTCGACGCCAGACCTCTGGTAAGCCCTTCTCCTGCCTCTCTGACCTCCCTGTCGGCCCTTTTCCGATAGTTCTCCAGGTCTGCTTGCGCATACTTCAGGCGCGTAAGGAGCTCCTCGCTGCGCTTCCGTTCCTCCGCGAGCAGGGTCTCCAAGGGCTCGTCTCCGGCGGCCTCACGGCCGCTCTGATCCTCACTGGATTCCAACTAAACCCGACCCTCCGAAGGATTTTTTCGCGCTCCTTCTCATACCTATAAATTTTCCATGGCCAGGGGTCTACCATGGCCCAGCCGGACGAGTCCAGCAAGCTGAGAGAAAGGCTCCTCCGCTTCGAGCGGGAGAGCAGGTATCTGAGGAAGGACTCCGACCAGCGGAAGGTGATCGAGGAGGTATTCGACAGGTCGACCCTCCTTGCGGTGGAGGATCTGATGTCCAGGAAGGACCTGAAGGAGCTCCACGGGGTTGTCCGCTCTGGGAAGGAAGCGAGGGTGTACTTCGGAGAAGACCCTGCCGGTGCCCCGGTCGCCGTCAAGATCTATCTCGTCTCAGCCTCCGATTTTCGGAAGCGGATGGGATACATAGCCGGGGATAGGAGGTTCGGGAGGCTGCCGTCGGGGTCGAGGGAGACCGTCTACCTGTGGACCAGGAAGGAGTTCAAGAACCTTCAGCTCGCCGCAACTTCGGGGGTGAGGGTTCCACGGCCGGTCGCCTTCCTGAAGAACATCCTCCTGATGGAGTACATAGGCACGCCCCCGGAGCCGGCCCCAACCTTCGCCGAGGCCGAGGTCGAGGAGTCGGACTACGAATGGACCTTCCTGACGATAGGCACCCTCTGGAAGAAGGCGAAAGTGGTACACGCCGACTTCTCGGAGTTCAACGTCTTCAAGACAGCCGGTGGGCCCATCCTCTTCGACATGGGTTCAGCGGTACTATCTACGCACCCCCAGTCAGGCGAGTTCCTGAGGAGGGACGTGTCGAACATGGTCAGATTCTTTAGGAAGCGCGGGATTGAAGGGAAGGACGCTGACGAGTGGATGGATAAGATCCTATCATGAGCTTCGAGCAGGTGGTGCGGATACCGGTTGAAAGAGTGGGCGCTCTGATCGGCAAGGATGGGGCGACCAAGAGGTTCCTCGAAGGGGAGATGAGGGTAAAGCTGGAGGTTGACAGCCGCGAGGGCCTTGTCACGCTGAGGTCTGACTCGGCTCTCGGGGTCGACCCGATCTCTGCGACCCGGGTGATCGAAGCGATTGGTAGAGGATTCTCTCCTCAGCGGGCTAGGCGGCTCTTGGACGAGGACATCGCCTTGGAGGTAGTCGACCTCAGGGACTACGCGGGGGGGAGCCCCAAGTCGTTGGAGAGGATACGGGGGCGAGTGATAGGGCTCAAGGGAAAGTCTAGAAGGGTCATCGAGGAGCTGACCGGCTGCCAGCTTTCGGTCTACGGCCGGACGGTTGCCATCATCGGAGAGGCTTCGCAGGTCAGGCTCGCTTCCGACGCCGTCGGGTCGCTGGCTACCGGGAGCCAGCACAAGATGGTGTACAACTCCCTCCAGAAGGCGCGGACCAAGCGCAAGATGGAGCGGATGTTCCTCTGGGAGGGGACGTCCCCAGAAAACATCGAGGAGAAGTTGGAGAAACTTGGCCACTAGCATATATCCGGTTCTCGCAGATACCTGCGGGGGCGGGCACCGGGCGTCGCTAGAAGTGAAGGAAAAGCAATTGTCGATTTCGTCAGAATCGGTAAGGATGATGGCGGACAGCCGGACCACGCCGGGCGGTCGCGCGTCGAGGTGATGGGAACTGAGCAGCAGAGCTACCTTCGCAGAGATTTCTCCATCAGAATTCTTCTACCGTAACCGAGACCTGGCGGGATTCACCAACCCGGCCCGGGCGCTGTACATGGCGATCAGGGAACTGGTCGAAAACTCGCTCGACTCAGCTGAGATGGCAGGCACCCCTCCTGATATCTACGTCAAAATAGTGCCCGAAAACCCCAACCCGGAGCTGCAGGACCCGAAGGCGTACAAGCTGACGGTCATAGACAACGGCACCGGGGTGGCTCCGCAGCATGTGCCCAGCGCCTTCGGGAAGGTATTCTACGGCTCGAAGTACGTCCTCAGGCAGTCCAGGGGGATGTTCGGCCTCGGAGGGACGATGGCTATACTCTACGGCCAGATCACGACCAACCGTCCTGTGACAATAACGACCTCCCCCGACGGGAAGAGGAAGTACGGCTTCCAGATGATGATCGATATCGGCGAGAACAGGCCTACGGTCCTCAAGCGGTTCAACAGCGACGCGAATGGTACGACGGGGACTAGGGTCGACATAGTCCTCGAGGGCGACTACCTCAGGGCTTCCCAGAAGATAGGCGACTACTTCAAGCAGACGGCCCTGGTCGCGAGCTACGCCAACCTCACCTTCGTAGACCCCACGGGCCAGATCACATTCTACGAAAGGGCCACTACGTCCTTGCCAGTCCCTCCCAAGGAGACGCTCCCGCACCCTTACGGGGTCGACGTCGAGGCGTTCAAGCGCATAGTCAAGATCTCAGAAGAGCACGACATGAAGTCTTTCATGGTCACCCACTTCCACAGGGTGGGAGACAAGATAGCAACGAAGTTTCTCGAGTTCGCCGGGGTCAACCCCAAGCTCCCGCCCAAGAGGCTGAACACCAACCAGATAGTCGCTGTGGTGGATGCTCTGCAACGGTTCCCCGACTTCCTACAGCCGGACGCGGCCGTCCTGTCCCCCATCGGAGAGGAGATCCTCCTGGCCGGGATCAACAAAGAGCTAGCCCCCGAGTTCTCCACCGTAGTCGCCAGGCCTCCGTCGTCCTACTCGGGTTTCCCCTTCCTGGTCGAGGTGGGGGTAGCCTACGGCGGGAAGGTCCTCCAGCCCGGGATGAAGCTCTTCAGGTTCGCCAACAGGATACCCCTGCTATACGACGAGAGCTCGGACGTCAGTTTCGAAGTACTCAACGAGGAGGTCGACTGGAGGAGGTACCACGTCCCGCCAGAGGCGCCGGTGGGGGTGATAACGCACATCGCGAGCACAAGGATCCCCTACAAGACGGTGGGCAAGGAGTACATCGCCGACCGCCCGGAGATACAGAGAGAGATCAGGAACGCCGTGAGAGAGGCGCTGCGACGCTTGGGAATATTCCTCTCCCGAAAAGGGACGATGGAGGCGGTCCAGAAGAAGATGAACATCTACGGCAAGTACTTACCGCTCATCGCCCAGTTCTCCACGGAGCTTGCGGGAAGGAGTGACCTTCCCGACTACAAGAAGCTCATCGGAGAAGGAGGGGCGGCCGAAGAGGCCACTGAAGGTGACGAAGCCATGGATGAGAACATGAACGGTGGAGAAGATGTCAACCAAGAAGAGAGCCAAGAGACAATCGACAGGTACGGCGGAAGCTAGGCAGTCCACCGCCCAGGGGCTCCTCAGGGGCCTCGGAGGGAGTGTGTACAACGACCTGTGCGACGGACGCTTTCCGAGCCTAACCCTAGCAAGCAGGTCGGTGCGCAACATCGTCTACGACAAGAAGCTGCAGCAGTTCGTCCTCGGGGCCACTACGGTGAAGAAGTCGTCCGGGAACATCAAGCACATCCGTCCGTTCACCCAGCTGGTTTGGCTCGCTTATTTCGCCAAGAAGCTGGTAGACGAGAAACGCACTTCCACCCTCAGGGACGTGTTCTACTCGGCCCAGGCGTTCAATGTAGAGTTCCAGGACCAGGCAGAGTCGGACGAACTGATCACCGACCTCGAAGTGCTCATGGGGATGGCCAGGGAAGGGATGAACATCTATCCGGAGGAGAGGAGCGCTATCTTCGGGAACATGACGATCGAATACACCGTGCCTGGTTATGAAGGGAAGCTGGCTGACCTCTCCGCGAACCCGGACGGCGTCATGATCGGCCCCGCACTGACGACCGCGGAATTCAGAGACACCGACGCCGAGGTGGTCCTCGCCATAGAGAAGGGCGGCCTGTTCACCAGGTTCATCGAGGAGCGAGTCCACCAAAGGTACAAGGCAATCCTGATCAACACCGCCGGCCAGCCTCCAAGGTCCACCCGCTATCTCATACGGAGGCTTAACCAGGAGCTAGGGCTTCCGATCGGGATACTGTGCGACGCGGACCCCTGGGGGGCTCACATCGCGATGGTGATAAAATCAGGGAGCGCGAATGCCGCGCACCTGCGCGAGCTCACCACCCCCAACTCGGTCTGGCTGGGGGTATACGCCAGCGACATCCAGAAGTACAAGCTTCCGTCCGATAAGCTCACCGAGGTCGACGTAAAGAGGCTCTACGAGCTGAAGGCGGACCCCAGATACACCGAGAAGATGTGGCACGACGAGCTCGAGACGTTCCTGAAATACAGGCGGAAGAGCGAGCAGGAGGCATTCGCCAGGTACGGGCTCAGCTACATAGTCGACAAATACCTTCCCGAGAAGCTCGAAATGATGAAGAGCGCCTGAGTGCGGTTCCGATTACAAACAACTTCTAAATACCCTGAGGGACCGCCCGGCCAAGAAGCAATTTGACCATCGAGGCCCAGCAGTCCAGGGTCGACGCCATGGTGAGGCTTCTGGGAGTCGTGATTCTCCTCTTCGGGATCCTGATGATCTACTACACTTACGCCAACTCTGGGGTCGCCAGCATAGCGCCGGAGATAATCACGATCAACTATTCTCTGGGGATCCTGATGACAGTAGTCGGAGCCTTCGCCACCCTGGCGAAGTTCAAGTGAGAGGCGTGCCGATAAAAGTAGCAATAGCCGGGGTGGGAAACTGCACCTCCGTCCTGGTTCAGGGGCTGAAGTTCTACTCGGGGACCGATTACAAAGGGCTCTGGCACCCGAACGTAGCGGGGTTCCGGCCCAAAGACATACAGCTGGCAGCTGTGTTTGACATCGACTCCAGGAAGGTCGGCCTCGAGCTCTCCAAAGCCATCTTCGCGCCCCCGAACGTAGCCCGGCGGTACCTTGTGATTCCGAAAGGCAAGGTCATGGTCCACCCCGGCGTTTCAAGGGGGGACGTAGCTCCTCATCTCTCCGGGGTGAAGCTCGAGCGGTCCAGCTCGGAGGATGTTTCCAAGCACCTCGAGGACGTCGGTGCCGACCTCCTGGTCAACCTGGTGTCGTCAGGCTCCGATGGATCTTCGGAGGAGTACGCCCGCGCAGCCCTGCGGGCCGGGTGTGGGTTCATCAACTGTACTCCCAGTCTGATCCTGAAGAACAACAAGCTTGCCGCCGATTTCCAGAGGGCGAAGCTCCCTCTGATAGGAGACGACCTGATGAGCCAGTTCGGAGGGACGGTGTTTCACAAGGGGCTCCTCGGACTGATGGTGAAACGGGGCGTCAAGGTCTCGAAGAGCTATCAGCTGGATGTCGGAGGAGGTTCAGAGACGCTCAACACCATCGACGAAGGGATCAAGCTGGCGAAGAGGGAGATGAAGACAACCGCTATAGCCTCCGAGGTGCCATACAAGTTCGAGACCATCGCCGGGACCACAGACTTCGTTGACTACATGGGGAACGAAAGGACAAGCTATTTCTGGTTCGACGGAAGCAGCTTCATGGGCTCCGGAATCTCAGTAGACGTCTATCTTCGCTCGTCTGACGGCGCCAACGCAGGCAACGTGCTCTTGGACGTCATCAGGGCTGCCTACCGCTGCATGAAGATAGGGCGGCTCGGCACCGTTGGAGAGATTTGCGCGTACGGGTTCAAGTCCCCGCCGAAACCCGCCCACTTCGAAGAAGCATACACGAAGTTCGCCGCCCTCTATGTAAGGTAGGGGCAGGGCTAGAGCGCTTCGGCTTCTTCTTCCAGCTCGTGGAGCCCCGCGGGGTCCCCGAACACCAGCAGAGTGTCGTCCTCCTGAATAGCCAGGCTCGGGTCGAAGACGTTCTGGATTAGCTCCCCTTTCTTCACCACGCCTATGACGTGCGCGAACTTCGTCAGGTCGGGGAGCCTCTTCCCAATCAGTTTGGAGGACTTGAAGACAGAGAACTGGGCTATCTCCTTTGTCCCGACCCTTTCTGAAAGCACTATCCCTACCAGGTCCTTGGTGACGGCGGACAGCGCAAGGAGGTGTCCGACGGAGACGGACGACGGGACCACCACGTCGGCACCGGCGTCCTTCGCGGTGTCCGTCAGTTGCTCGTCGTGGACCACTGAGATTATCCTGATGTCGGGCCTGAGGCGCCTCGCGCTCAGAGTAGTCAGCATGTTCTCCGGGTCCTTGTCGTGGGCGGCGATGAGGGTCGAGGCGTTCTCGATTCCCGCTTCCTGCAGTGAGGCCATGGGCCTGTTCTCCATCTGCAGCACCGCCATCACCTTCTTCTTGGTCAGCGACTCGTAGATGGCCCGGTCATGGGAGACCACGACGTAGTCGACCCCTATCTCCCCCAGCTTGTCCGCCACATACCTGCCGAGGTGCGCGTACCCGAACACTATCACGTGGCCCTTCATTCTCTTTATCATGCTCTTTTCGGCTTCCCCTCTGGCCAGATCCCCGTTGACTACGGCGTTCACTGTCGCCTGCAGGAGAGAGGCTGCCGCGCCGACGGAGACGATAATCGTCACTATAAGGAGAATGATTTCATTTGCAGGCATCGAAGGGATGTTCCCGCCATGGGGGACGTAGAGCCCGATGGTGGTGATCGTCGAGACCGACGCGAAGAGGGCGTCGAGGATCGAGAGTCCAGGCTCGTAGTAGTAGAAGACGGCGGTACCAAGAATGAACATCCCAGCCAGTATGATGAGCTGCCTGTACAGCGCCCTCAAGAGGTAGGTCGGCGCGTACATCGACTGATAGAACAGGAAGCCGATTGTCCTGGTGTGCCTCTTGCCCTTCCGAACAATGGGGCCGGCTGGTGGGGGCGTCTGCGTGGGTCAGAGTCCGATGGAGCCATTTTTGAGGTTTCGGGGCGCGTCTAGCGGGCGGCTCGGTCCTCCCGAAGACTCCCCAGGGGCCCCGAGCGACCCCAAGGCACGAGCATTTGGACTTGAGCGGCGACGGTCGGACTCGAACCGACGGCCAATTGGTCTCTGCCTGGCGAGCTAACAGCCAATTGCTCTACCACGCTGCCCAGTCTCTTGACTTCTGAGCTACGTCGCCGCATCACGACGGGCGCGGCGATGGCCTGAAAAACGTTGTTTACCCCGCTGCAAATGGCGGGCAACGTGGGACAACATTCATCCGACGCCGACAAGAAGGACGTGGAGGATTTCATCCGCTCCTTCTACGAGGCAGGAAAGAACAAAGACCTTACCGCCCTTTCAGGCTTCCATTCTTCGAGGGGTTCGTTCACAAAGTTTGACGAGAACCCTCCTTACACTCGGCAGAACTCTGACGAGGCCTTCGTTTACGAGCAGGCTGCCTTTGCCAACATGACTGACTTCAGGTACTCCATGGACGACTTCAGGGTCGACCTCTTCGGGGACACCGCGGTCGCGACGTTCTACCTGACCTACGGCGGGATGTTTGTCAACGACTACTCCTTCGAGGGGTCCCCGGTCAGCGGCAGGGCGAGGGTGACGATGGTCCTACTCAGGACCCCGAAGGGATGGAGGATCGCCCACGAGCACCTGAGCAAATACCCTGACTGGGTCACTCCGAAGTCGGGTGACAAATAATCCCCCTGGGAAACGAGACCTGGTCCTCGCGCGAGGCCGCCGTGACAGAAGAGGGTCTGGTCTGATGTGGGCCCGGCCGGATTTGAACTGGCGACCGACCGGTCTCTCAGGTCAAGCCGTATGAGCCGGTCGCTCTGACCGAACTTCCCGCTCGGGGAGCTCT
>JAKACC010000052.1 GCA_021796515.1 archaeon
GTGGCTGGTCTCAGGCCCTCCGGGGGTAGGCAAGTCGACGCTGGTGTCCAGGGTGGTCTTGAAGCTCAAGAGCGCCGGGGTGATAGTGGGGGGGTGCACGACGTCGGAGAAGAGGGAGGGCGGGGCACGGGTAGGGTTCGAGGTGAGGGACCTCACCACAGGAAGGAGGGGGGAGCTTGCCTCGGTCTCCTCGAGGTTTGGCCCCAAGGTGGGGAGGTACAGGGTGAACCTGGCGGACTTGGCGGAGATAGGGGCCGCGGGGCTCGAAGCGGCGGCCGAAAGGTCTGAGCTGATAGTCGTCGACGAGGTGGGGCCGATGGAGCTGGTCAGCCCAGAGTTCAGGCGCGCGGTCGAGAAGTGCGGGGCTACCGGGAAGCCGATGCTGGCTGTGGTCCATGAAAGGATGGAGGACGACATCCTCGGCGAGCTGAGGGCCCGCGCAGAGGAGGTGGTCGTCCTGACCCCTGAAAACAGGGACGCCGTCGCCGATGACCTCGGGGCGAAGCTCCTGGCCGCGGTGGGGGGGCCGAAGGCGTGAAGCGGCTCGTCGGCGGGGTCGACGAAGCAGGGAAGGGGTGCGTCCTAGGCCCCCTGGTGGTGGCGGGGGTGTCTGCTACGCCCGAGGGGGTCAGGAAGCTCAAGAGGCTCGGGGTCAGGGACTCGAAGAAGCTGTCGGCTAAGCGGAGAGAAGCGCTCTACCCGGAGATAGTGGCGGCGGCGGCCAAGGTCAGCTGGCTGAGTATCCCGCCGGGCGAGATAGACTCGGTGGTCCTCAGGGGGGAAAGGCTGCGGAAGCTCAACTACCTCGAGGCTGTGTACTTCGCGCGGGTCATAGACAAACTTGGCGCCGGCCGCGTCACCGTCGACGCGTCGGACGTGATCCCCGGGCGGTTCGGAGACGACGTCCGCGACAACCTGGAACTCGAGTGTAAGGTGACGTCTGTCCACAAGGCTGACAGGGACTTCCCCATAGTCTCGGCTGCTTCGATAATCGCGAAGGTCGAGAGGGACAGGGCGGTCGGGGCGCTGAGGGGCGAGCACGGCGACTTCGGGTCTGGATATCCCTCGGACCCTCTCACGAAGTCGTTCTTCTCCGAAAGGATCGGCAGGGGAGAGCCGCTCCCGGCCTACGTCAGGAAGAGCTGGAAGACATGGGCGAGGTATGGCCTTGTCCCCGGACAGGCGACCCTCGCGACCTAGCCCCAGTGGGCCTCCGATCCGTCTATCGAGCAGCCACCCTCGCAAGGACGCCCGAGTCGAGGCCTGTCATCGAGCTCCACCGGGCGGCTCGGTCCGCGCTGTCCGACGGCTTCGTCCTCGACCTCAGAGGGAGCTTGAAGCTGAGGGGGGGTGGAGTTCACCCCCCAGGGAGGGGCAGCTCCCGTCGGCCACGAAAGCCTGACCGTCGCTCCCTCCGGCTCGGATGCTAGCCGGGCTGGACTGCGTAGACCAGCGCATGGTCCTTCTCGAATGGGCTGAGCTCCGTCAAGCTCCTGACCCTGAACCCGGCTCCTTCGAGCTTGGCCGTCTCGTCCACGTACACACGCTCCGGTTCCTTCAGGACGTCGATGCTCCTTGCCTTGACCACCAGGAGGAGGGTCCCGCTCCCCGCGAGGAGCGCCCTGCAGTTCGCGATGGCTATCTCCGTCTGGTCCGGCTGCGCGATGTCGCAGTACACCACGTCGACCTTCGAGACGGCGTATCTCGACGGGTCCCTGGCGTCGGCGACGAATGGGATGACGTTCCTCCTCTCCCTGGCGACCCGTTCCACGAACTCCCTGGCGACCCTGGGGGAGAACTCCACCCCTATCACAACCCCGCCGGGGCCGACGAGGTCGGAGACGTGCGAGGGGGTGGTCCCCGTCGACGCCCCGAGGTAGAGGACCCTGGACCCTTCGCGGACGATGTCGTCAGGGAGCCCCTTCAGTATGGCAGCGGCCAGCTTGCTCCTGAAAGGGTCCCAGGTCCGGAACTCGACCCCTCCTCTGAGGACCAGGTCCTCGTTGTACGCCCTCTTCCCCGGCGCCAGGTTCATCGTCAGAAGGGCGCTTCTCCCGTTCCTCTCCTCCCTGAGGAGGCGCGTCATCTCCTTCTGAACTTCTCTCGCCTTTGGGGCCTTCCTTCCTTCCTCGGTCTCCCGCTAGGGTCTGGCTTCCGCCGGGGAGGCTCCTTGTACTTCTCCCTGATGCTCTCGAGCCTCTTATCCAGCGCTGCCTTGATGGAAGCGTCTTCGGCCCCGCGGTAGTAGTCGACCCGCGCGGCGATAGCTATCTTGTTGGCCAGCGTCCTCGCTATCTTCCCCCGCTGCCACTTGGGGGCGGTGTGGACCGCCTGGTGCTGGAAGAGGATGCCGTGCTTGGGGGGCCGCGCCCCCGTCCTGAGCGACCTGAAAAGTGCCTTCTCGGCCCCCAGGATCTGGATAGTGCTCGCCGGAAGGACCGCCAGCCGGTCCAATCCCCCTGCCTTGGCCATCAGCCTGGCGCCTATGGTGGCCCCCGCCACTTCGGCTACGTTCGGGGCGACCTTCTTCATCTGGGACCCGACGTAGTCATCGAGCCCGCCCCTGAGATTGCTAAGCTGCACCGCCAGCGCCGCGAGCGCCTTCACCCTGCCGACGTCCCCGTCCGAGATGGTCC
Organism: archaeon; assembly: GCA_021796515.1. Lineage (GTDB taxonomy): Archaea > Thermoproteota > Nitrososphaeria > Nitrososphaerales > Gagatemarchaeaceae > UBA183. The sequence continues at coordinate 2,637 of JAKACC010000052.1, forward strand.
CTCCCTTTGACCTGTCCCTGGCCTCCAAGACCGCGTCGACCTTCTTGTCGGTGAACCCCCTCCCGGCGAGGGCTTCCTTCGAGAACCCTTCCCGTGCCCCTATCTCGGAAATCATCTTGCAGAGGGCGATGTTGTCCTGGACCATCTGGATCAGCTCGGGGAAGTGGAGCCCATACCACTCGGACGCGCGGGTCGCGGTCACATTGAGATACTTGTCCGTGTCGTCCAGGGCCTGTATCGCCTGGACCAGGTGCAGGTCAGGGCGGGAGGACGCCTCGCGTATCGCTGCCTCCGCTTCGGCTATGCTCTTCTGGCGGAGCGCCTCGAACTCAGGGGACCCCGGGGTCGGCTCGGTGGACAAACTGAGCGCGCTCGACCCACACGTGATTAAAGGGTTTCAGAGAAACGACTCGATGGCTTCCTTGAGGATGGACCTGTGGCACTCCGAGGGGTCCTTTTCGGTGCAGAGGAGGGTGATGGTCCCCGTCTTCGACTCGAGCGCGAGCCCGCGGAGGACGTCTTCCTTGCCTTTCAGAGACCTTTGGTACTCCTTCCTGAACTCGGGCCAGTCGACCTTTCCGGCCTTCTTACGTCTGACGAGGTCCATCGGGGTCCCGAGCTCCTTCATCCAGACGTCGACTTTGTCCTTGGAGACTCCCCTGGGCCACAACGACATGACCAGTACCCTGCGTCCGTCGGAGGCCTCGGGCGGCGAGTAGACCGACTTCTCTACCTTGATCAATATGACGGCCGCCTTCCCGGTGAAGACAGCTGCGGAGCCTCCTCCATCGACTGTCCCCGGACGGGCCGGGGCGTTTTATCGGTTGCCCCTCTGGTCGCAGGGCGCCCCTGACCCGGACAGCGTCTGACCGAAGGACGGGAAGAGTACGTCCCCGGCGAGAAGGCGGAGGCCGCCCTCAGAAAGATTAAATGCGGAAGACGGTCGCCTGTAATCAGGAGGTTAGAGCAAGAATGCCGACCCACGGAAGTCAGCAGACCAGCCTCAAACTGGCTGCCTTCAGTCACGAAGGCTGGCAAGGTTAGATCCCAGACTCCGAAGCTCGAGGGGAAGCCGAAGGAAAGCAAGATCCCCAAAGTCAGGAACAAGCGGAGCTACGAGAAGCGCTTCACCTTGAAGCGCAAGCCAGGCCAGAACTGGATCAGACAGTGACAGCGCAGGCTCTGGACAGGCTCCAAGAAGCCGCGTCGCACATAGCGGAGCTAGTCGCCGGGGGGACGGTCCGCACGAAGAGCGAGCTGGAGAAGCTGAAAAAGAGGGCTGCGGCGGACTTCCAACTCGACAGGTATCCTTCGAGCGCGGAGATTCTCGCCCACGTGCCACCGGCGGACAGGGACCGGTGCGCGGGGCTCCTGCGCGTCCACCCGCGGCGGAGCGCCTCGGGCATCGTCGTGGTCACCGCCTTCTCGGCTCCGTTCTCCTGCCCCCACGGGACCTGCGTCTTCTGCCCCGGAGGGCCGCGCCAGGGGACTCCTCAGTCATACCTGCCGCAGAGCCCGGGGATGCAGTCGGCGCTCGAGGCCCGGTTCGACTCGCGCCTGCAGGTCGAGAGGTCTCTCGCCAAGTACGTGGCCAACGGGCACGCCGTGGGCAAAGTCGAGGCCATCATCGAGGGAGGGACGTTCATCGCACTCCCAGACGGGTACCAGACCGAGTTCGTGAAGGGGGTCTACGACGGGCTCAACGGCACGGTGTCCGGGACGCTTTCCGAAGCCCAAGCCGCCAACGAGACCGCGGCCAGCAGGTGCGTGGGGCTCACCCTCGAGTCGAAGCCGGACTGGTGCAGGCCGAAGGACGTGGACCTGATGCTCAGGCACGGGATTACCAGGGTCGAGATAGGGGTCCAGAGCCTGAGGCCCGAGGTACTCCTGCGCAGCAACCGCGGGCATACGGTCGAGGACTCGGCGAAGGCGTTCCAGGTCGCCAGGGACGCAGGGCTGAAGGTCACGGCCCACATGATGCCGGGCCTTCCCGGTGCCACCCCAGAAGGAGACCTCGAAGACCTCCGCAGGATCTTCGAAGACGAGGCATTTCGCCCCGACATGTCAAAACTCTACCCGACGCTCGTGGTCCCAGGGACCGCCCTGGCGAAGCAATTCAACGCGGGGCTCTACAAGCCGTATCCCCTCGAGACGGTGGTCGAACTGCTCAGCGACATGAAAGGTTTCGTCCCCTCCTGGCACAGGATCATGCGGATACAGAGAGAGATACCAGCCGCCGAGATAGAGGGCGGGGTGAGGGACGGGAACCTCAGGCAGCTCGTCCTGCAGAGGGCCAGGGAGAAGGGGATAACGTGCCGGTGCATCAGGTGCAGAGAGGTCCTTCTGCGGGACCCTGAAGCGCTCGGCAGGGACGACGCTCTGGCGTACAGAGAGGTTCGCTATAACGCCTCGGGCGGGGAAGAGGTCTTCGGGTCGCTCGAGTTCGAAAGGTCTGGGACCATCGCGGCCTTCGTCCGGATGAGGGTCCCATCCCCCCTGGCCCACAGAGGGGAGATGAAGGGGGGTGCGGTGGTGAGGGAGCTCCGGGTATACGGGGTGGTGGTGGGCATAGGGAAGAAGGAAGACGCCGCCTGGCAGCACAGGGGGCTCGGCGCGTCCCTGTTGGAGCGCATGGAGGAAGCGGCGTCGTCAGAGTTCGGCGTCAGGAAGCTCCTCGTGATAAGCGCCGTGGGGACGAGAGGGTACTATCGGAGGCTCGGGTACGAAAGGGAGGGCCCGTACATGGCGAAGGGCCTCCGCTAAACGATTTAAGACCGGAGAAGCGCGGGACTGTTCTCATGGGGGACCTTCCGGGCTACAAGGGGCGCGCCCTCCGCTTCCTGCAAGCCGCCAAGGCCTCGATCGGGGACATGCTCGAAGTCCGGACGAAATGGGGGGTGGTGACGGGCACCCTCGTCCCCAGGTATCTGTACGGCGACGGTGACCACGTCGTACTCAAGCTGAAGTCGGGGTACAACGTCGGCCTCGGCCTCGACGGGCTCGATGGGGCGGCAGTGAAGGCGAAGGGGGAGAAGCCCTCCTTCTCCCCGCCCCCGCCCCCGAAGTCCCCTGAGAGGCTCCCCAGGGTGGCGCTCCTCGGCACCGGAGGGACTATCGCCAGCAGGATCGACTACCGGACAGGAGCGGTGAAGCCCGCCATGTCGGAGTCCGAGCTGCACTCTCTCGTCCCGGAGCTCTCAGGCGCGGCCAAGGTCGAGGCAGAAGTGATGTTCGACATACTCAGCGAGAACGTGGCCCCGCGCCACTGGGGCAAGATGGCGAAGAGGGTTGTCAGGGCTGTGGACGAAGGGGTCGACGGGGTCGTCATCACCCACGGCACGGACACCCTGGGCTACACGGCCGCGGCGCTCAGCTTCGCCCTGGCGGGGGTCCCCGTGCCTGTCGTGCTTGTCGGCGCTCAGCGCTCGCCGGACAGACCGTCGTCCGACGCCCCCCTGAACTTGGTCGCGGCGGTCTCGGTGGCAGGCACCGCGAAGTTCTCCGGGGTGTACGTCGCCATGCACCTCGGGGAGAGCGACGACAAGATAGCGTTCCACAGGGGGACAAGGGTCCGGAAGAACCACACGAGCAGGAGAGACGCTTTCGTCTCGGTGGGGGTCCCGCTCGCGGCAGTCTGGGGGAGGGGAGGGCTCGAGTACGTCTCTGAAGGCCTGCCCCCCCGCGGGGGCTCCTTCAGTCCGAGGCCGGCTTTCGCCCCAGGCGCCGCGCTGCTGAAGTTCTACCCCTCGATGCCGCCGGGGGCCGTCAGGTCGGCCCGACGGCTGGGAGCCCGGATCATAGTGGTGGAAGGGACGGGGCTGGGACACGTGAGCGGGGACGTCGCGAAAGAGCTGGGGCTCTTCGTGAAGTCAGGAGGTGTCGCCTGTATGACCTCCCAGTGCATAGGAGGCAGGGTCGACCTCAACGTCTACGAAACGGGGAGGGACCTGCTGCAGGCTGGAGTCGTCCCGCTCGACGACATGCTCGCAGAGACCGCCCTCGCCAAGGCGATGTGGGTCCTCGGGACCGGGGCCAAGGGGGACAGGGCCAGGGAGATGATGGTGCACGACGTGGCCGGGGAGACCACGGCGCGGACCTTCCCGGGGTAGGGGCTTGGGTTGGCTGAAGAGCTTCTCGTGGGCCTGGAGATACATCAGCAGCTGGCCATCCCCACGAAGCTCTTCTGCGCCTGCCCTCCAGTGAAGTCCGAGGAGTTCCCGGGAAAGTTCGAGCGGAGGCTCCGCCCGGCACAGAGCGAGACGGGCCACCTCGACCCCGCCGCCCTCTTCGAGTACTCCAAGGGGAAGTCAGACCTCTACCTATGGAACCCCGAGTCGTCATGCCTCGTGGAAGCCGACGAGGAGCCGCCTCACCCCCTCAGCGCCGAGGGGCTGGAGGCCGCCCTCCTCGTGGCTGCCACCCTGAAGTCCAACTGCATAGACGAGGTGCACGTCATGCGGAAGATAGTGATCGACGGCTCGAACACCGGGGGGTTCCAGAGGACGGCGGTGGTGGGGCTCGGGGGGTCGTTCGACGCCGACGGGGAGAGGGTGGGGGTGCAGTCCATCACCCTCGAGGAGGACGCTGCGAGGAACCTCGGAGAGGACGGCGGCTCTAGGCGCTTCGCCCTGGACAGGCTCGGCGTGGCCCTGGTCGAGATAGCGCTGGAGCCGGTCAGGGGGGACTCGGCGCATGTCGGCGCCGTCGCGCTCCAGCTTGGCCGCGTCCTGAGGTCGACGGGGAAGGCGGCGAGGGGGCTTGGGACCATCCGCCAGGACATGAACGTCTCCCTGGGTGGAGGGAGGGTCGTGGAGGTGAAGGGGGTCCAGAAGCTCAACCTGATCCCGAAGGTGGTGGAGTACGAGCGGAGGAGGCAGTCGATGCTGAGGGCGGTCGCCGCGAAGCTGAGGGCGAAGGGGGTGCGGAAGGTGGCGTGCAGGTCGATGGACGTGACGGCGACGATGGCGAGGACCGCGTCTCCGGTCATCAAGGGGCTGGTCGCCCAGGGCGGGGCCGTGCGCTGCATTTCGGCCCGAGGGCTCGCGGGGCTCCTGGGGTGGGAGCCGGAGCCGGGGGTGAGGCTCGGGAAGGAGCTCGCGGAGGTGGCAAGGGCAGGGTCGCTGGGAGGCGTCATACACTCCGACGAGTTCGAGAAGCAGGGGGTGACAGGCCCCGAGGCAGACGCGCTCAGGAACGCCATGGGATGCAGCGTCGAGGACGGCCTCGTGCTCGTCGCCGGCCGTCCTGACAGCGTGGAGAGGGTCATCCCCGTCCTCGTCTCCAGGCTGGAGGCGGCGACAGAGGGGGTCCCCGAAGAGACCAGGGCGCCGACCGACGCGGGCGAAACGAGGTACATGCGCCCGCGCCCGGGCTCACAGAGGATGTATCCGGAGACGGACATCCCTGACATCCCCGTCCCGGGGCCCCTGAGGGCGCGGGTCGCGAAGGCGGTCCCGGAGGACTGGGAGTCGACCGTGAGGACCCTCGAGAGCAGATACTCGCTGAGCTCTGACATGGCCCTGAAGGTCTACGACTCGGACCTCGCGGCCGAGTTCGTACGAGCGTGCGGAAAGCTCCGGCTCGAGCCCTCGTTCGTAGCTTCTACCCTGGTCGACCTCCCGGCGAGACTGACGAGGGAAGGGGTCCCCGAGGCGTGGTGTTCGTTGCCTGCGCTCATGGCGGCCCTCGAAGCGGTCGACGGCGGAAAGGCGGCGAAAGAGGCGGTCCCGGAGATCCTGCGGAGCGCCGGAGAGATGGGCGTGTCGGTGGGAGAGCTGCTTGCGTCGACGGGGCGGGAGGTGCTCGACGAGGCCCACGTGGCGGCGGTGGTCGAGGCGGTCGTGTCGCGCGAATCTGCGCTGATAGCAGAGCGCGGGGATGCCGCGTTCTCCCCGCTCATGGGAGAGGTGATGAAGGAGCTCCGAGGGAAGGCCGACGGCTCGCTGGTCGCCAGGATGCTGCATCAGAAGGTCTCAGAGGCTGCCAAGAATGCAGGCCGGTCCGGATAGGACGCCCCGTCCCCCGGCCTCGGAGCCTGGACCTACGCCCCCGGCTTCTGTCGCTTGTCTTCGAGCGTCCTTAACCTGGAGTCCACGAACTCGACCTGCCCGGACAGGACCTTCCTGTACGCCTCCAGCAGCTTAGCCTGGTCTCCGGCGGTCGCGCCGTCGATGGTCTTCATGGACTTCACGAACGCTTTGTTGGCGGCGTCGACGGAGGCCGCGAGGGACTTGTGCACGACCGGCGCGGCCCTGTAGAGGGCTTTCTCTGTG
>JAKACC010000053.1 GCA_021796515.1 archaeon
TGAGGATGATCTACAGGAGGGCGAGGAACTTCATCGACTACTACAAGTTCAAGCTCCAGGTCACCGACCTGATCGACTGGCACATCGCCCAGCTCAAGGGGATGTACCCCGAGCTCGCGGAGCACGGGCCGGACGTCAAGGAGGTCCTCGAGGTAGAGGAGTCCAGGTTCGTCTCATCGTCAGAAAGGGTCGCAAGGATAGTCTCTTCCCTTTCCGCCCAGGCGGGGGAGCTGACCGCCGAAGATCTGGTGAGGCTCTACGACTCTGACGGCGTCACGCCGGAGCAACTCGCGGAGGCCGGCGCCAGGGTCGGCCCCTCGGAAGGGTTCTACGAGAAGGTCCAGGCGAGGCACACGACCAGGGAGATCGAGCAGCCGGAGATGCAGTTCGACACCAGGAAAGTCCCCCCGACCAAGCTCTGGTACTACGACGACGGGTCCCCCTTCGACTTCCGGGCGAAGGTGCTGAAGGTCTTCGAAGGAAAGTACGTCGTCCTCGACAGGACAGTCTTCTATCCCCGTGGCGGGGGGCAGGAGCCAGACAGGGGGACCATAGCGGGCGCTAAGGTCGTCGACATCGAGAAGTACGGGGACGTGGTCATCCACAAGGTCGAGGGGCAACCCCCGAAGACGGGGACGACCGTGGAGTGCCACGTCGACCAGAGGCGGAGGAGGCGGGTCACCCAGATACACACCGCGACGCACATTTTGAACGGCTCGTCCCGCCAGGTCCTCGGTCCCTGGGTCTGGCAGCACTCCGCCTTCAAGGAGGAGAACTACGGGAGGATCGACATCACCCACTTCGCCCATCTCGCGGAGGAGCAGGTCCAGAAGATCGAGGACGTCGCCAACGAGGTGGTCAGGAAGAACCTGAAGGTGACCAACACCTTCATGCCCAGACGGGAAGCGGAGAGGAAGTACGGGTTCAGGCTCTACCAGGGAGGGGTGGTCCCGGGGAAGCTGGTCAGGGTGGTGAACATCGGGGGGTGGGACGTAGAGGCGTGCGGCGGCACTCACACGAAGACCACCGGGGAGGTGGGGCTCATCAAGATAGTCAAGGCGGAGCGGGTCCAGGACGGGGTGGAAAGGCTCGAGTTCGTCGCGGGCGAGGCTGCCATCGAGTACATGCACGCCATGGACTCGGAGCTGAGGGAGCTCTCAGAGGTGCTGGGGACCCAGAGGGAGAACCTCCCAAGGGTGGCGAGGGGGGTGTTGGCCGACCTGGAGGGGTCGCGGGCGCGTGAGAAGAGCCTGGGTGAGCGCCTGGTGGAACTCTCGTCCTCAGGGGTCGCGTCAGGGGCGAAGAGCCTGGGGAAGGCAAAGCTTTACGTCTCCAAGAACCCGCCGCTGGGAGAGGAACAGATTATTGCTCAGGGCCAGAAGAGCGTAGAAGAAGATCCTTCCCTGGTCTACCTGAGCATATTTTCCACAGGGAAGTCCGCAAGGGTGGTCTGCTTCGTCGGCCCCGCAGCCAGGGAGGAAGGGTTCTCGGCCGTCGAGGCGGTGAGGAAGGTCGCGGCCGTCCTAGGAGGGTCTGGGGGAGGCTCTCCAGCCTTCGCCCAGGGGGGCGGCCCGAGGGTCGACAGGGTGGACGAGGCCTCATCGCTGGCAGAGAGCATGACACCGGCGGCCACGAGTTGACAGCCATGTCCAGCAGGGAGAAGTACTGGCTGAAGGTATGGAGTGACAGGCGGGTCTTCGAGCCGGACCCAATCCAAGGGAAGAAGAAGATGTTCGTGACCGTCCCCTTCCCGTACATGAACGCGGCCGTCCACGTGGGGACCGCGTTCACAGCCGCGAGGGTCGAATTCTATGCCAGGTTCAGGCGGCTCCAGGGGTACAATGTCCTCTTCCCCTGGGCCTGGCACTGGACCGGCAAGACGATAGTGGGGATGAGCCAGAGGCTCAAGCAGGGGGACCCGGCCGCCCGGCGGACGTTCGTGCAGGTGGACGGGGTCCCTGAGAAGGAAGTCGAAAAGTTCACAGACCCAGAGTATCTGGCATCCTACTATACGAAGGCGAGCCGCCAGGTGATGAAGGACTCGGGCTTCTCCATCGACTGGAGGCGGGAGTTCAGGACCGTCGACCCGGCGTTCAGGAAGTTCGTGGAGTGGCAGTACCTCCGCCTCAGGGAGATGGGGTACGTCGTCCAGGGGACCCACCCTGTGGTCTGGTGCCCCTTCGACAAGAGCCCCACAGGGGACCACGACAGGATGGAAGGAGAAGGGGTGTCCCCGGAGGAGTTCACCCTGATCAAGTTCCACCTGGGGGAGTGGGCCCTGGTGGCCGCCACCCTCAGGCCAGAGACGATCTACGGGGCGACCAACGTCTGGGTCAACCCCGACGCGGAGTACAGCGAGGCAAGGGTAGACGGTGAGCTCTGGGTGGTCAGTTCCTCGGCTCTCACCAGGCTCGCCGAGCAGAAGCACGAAGTGGTACCAGTCCGCTCCTTCAAGGGGTCGGAGCTCCTGGGGAGGTATGCCATGGCTCCCCTGACGGGGAAAGCCCTCCCAGTCCTTCCAGCCCGGTTCGTCGACGACTCGCTGGCCACAGGGGTGGTGTACAGCGTCCCTGCCCACGCTCCCTACGACTATGTCGCCCTCAGGGACATCCAGCAGGGCAAAGTCGAATCCGGGAGGCAAATCAAGGAGATCGCCGACAAGCTGGCGCCCATCCCCATCCTCACGCTCAAAGGATACTCTCAGGTCCCGGCCAGGGACGCGGTGGAGAAGATGGGCATCGCCGACTCCGCAGACCCGCGCCTCGAAGCAGCCACCTCAGAGGTATACAAGGCGGAGTTCCACGGCGGGGTCCTCACCCAGGCGTCCGGGCCGCTGGCGGGGCTGACCGTGGCCGAAGCCAAGCCGAAGTCGGTCGAACTCCTCGCCAAGACGGAGCGCCTCGCCAGGATGTTCGTCCTCCCGGAGAGGGTGGTCTGCAGGTGCGGGAACAGGTGCTACGTGAAGATACTGGAGAACCAGTGGTTCCTCAACTACTCGAACCCTGAGTGGAAGGCGAAGACGAGGCAGGTCGTCGAGAAAGCCGATGTCTTCCCGGAAGACGCCCGGCAGTGGTTCTATTCGACCATCGAGTGGCTAAACGACTGGCCATGTGCTAGGCGCTCGGGGATGGGGACGAAGCTCCCGTGGGACAAAGAGTGGATAGTCGAGACGCTGAGTGACTCGACTATCTACATGGCCTACTACACCCTGAGCAAGTTCGTCAATCTGGAGAAGATCGGCCCCGACCACCTCACCCCCGAAGTCCTCGACTACGTCTTCTTCGGGAAGGGAAACCCGGCCAGCCTGGCGAAGTCGGTGAAGACGACGGACAAGCGGCTGAGGCAGCTCAGGGAGGAGTTCATGTACTGGTACCCCGTCGACCTGCGCAACTCAGCCAAGGAGCTCATCCCCAACCACCTCACCTTCTTTGCGTTCCACCACGCCGCGTTCTTCCCGGAGAAGCAGTGGCCCAGGGGGTTCGGCATCAACGGCATGATCCTCATCGAAGGGAAGAAGATGAGCAAGACCAAGGGGAACTTCGTCACCTGGAAGGGCGCTCTGGAGAAGTACGGGGCGGACGGCTTCAGGCTGGCCCTGGCGCTAACCGCCGACGGCATGGACGACGCCGACTGGCGGGGGAGGGCCGCCGAGGACGCGAAGGGGAAGGTCGAGGCCCTGATCCCCTTCGTGAAGAAGACCCTGAAATCGACCGAGGTTAGGCCGGAGAACGAGCTCGACTCCTGGCTGGTCTCCACCTTCCACAGAAGGATAGGCACGACCACCGAGGCGATGGAGGAGCTGAAGATCAGGCGCGCGGCGGCCACCGTCTACCTGGACGTCTGGAACGACATCAGGTACTATCTCCACAGGGGCGGGAAGCCTCGGAGGCAGACCCTGACGGAGGTCTTCGGGGCCTGGGTCAGGATGATGTCCCCGTTCACCCCATTCGTAGCCGAGGACCTGAACCGTGAGCTTGGAGGAAAGGGGCTGGCCAGCCAGGCGGACTGGCCGGCTCTGAAGGACTTCCCCCTCGACGAGGGGGCCGAGCTGGCGGAGTGGGTTCTGGGCAGGGTGACCGAAGACGCGAGGAAAGTTCTGAACGTGGTCAAAGGGCCCAGGTCGAAGCTGAACGTGTACGTCTCCTCGGACCAGGCGAAGAACTACTTCTTCGAGCTGGCCGCGGCGAAGCAGAAGAAGGAGAGCGTCGGACAGGTGGTCAAGAAGTACTCGAGCCTGAAGATACAGCCTGACCGCGTCTTCAAGCTGTTCTACGAGATCGGCGAAGAAGCCCTGGCAAAGGTCGCGTCGCACAGGGGCTTCGACGAGTTCGCCACCCTCTCGGAGGCTTCGGGTTTCATCTCGAAGGAGCTGGGCATCAGCGTCGTCGTGCAAAAGTCCGGGGCCAGTGGCCTCCACGATCCAGGTGGGAAGGCCAAGGACGCCCTTCCCACCAAGCCGGCCCTCTACCTGGAGTGAGCCCGCCCAGAAAGGTCACCAAGGTCGGTGGTCTAGCCGCCGACCTTGTGAGTCATCCAGATGCTCTCGCCCCCCCGGCACTCATGGTTCATATACGGGGGTCAGGCGCGGACACTCCATGTCCTCTGATGACACCGGTCTCAAGGATGTCGCGCGGACCAGGATGTCAGACGAGTGGTCTGACTACACGCTCTATGAGAAGCTGTCGAGGACAGTCAGCGCGGCGAGCCCCTTTTCGGAAGTCCTGAAGTCCCTGTCTGCCACCGAGTACAAACATTACGAGTTCTGGAGCAGGTATGTCCCAGGCGAAAAGCCGAAGCTGGCCAAAGCAAAGCTGTACTGGATCCTCTTCCTGAGGAGGTTTCTGGGGCTGACTTTCGCGACGAGGTATCTCGACAGGCACGAGCAGAACGTCGTAGGCGAATACCAGGGGCTCGAGAAGCTGATCCCAGAGCCCGACAAGGCTGCGTTCAACGAGATGGTAGCCGACGAGAAAGAGCATGAGAAGGCGTTCGCGATGAAGGTAGAGAGCTCAGCAGTCCGATACATCTCGTTCGTCGTGCTCGGGCTCGCTGACGCCCTGGTCGAGATCTCCGGGATACACGCCGGCTCTCTCGGCTTCTACGACAAGACCGAGATAGCGGGGCTCGCCGGGGTGATTGCAGGAGCGGCCGCTTCGCTCGCCATGGCGTCTGCCGCCTTCGCCCAGGCCAAGCAGGGGGAATTCGAGGGGTCGGCGAGGCTGAGCGCAGTCTACACGGGGGTCTCATACTTTATCACAGCGATCATCCTCGCCACCCCGTACTTCCTGACCGCCAACATGGTGTTCGCGATCTCGGCCTCACTCTCGCTCGCTGTCGTCATCCTTGTGGTGACGACCTGGTACAGCGTCGTCATCCAGCAAAAGTCCTTCCTGAGGGACTTCCTGGAGATACTGGCGATACTTTTCGGGACCACCATCGCGCTCTACGCCTTCGGTTACTTCATCCATGGTGCCCTTCCAGGCATCAGGGTGACTTAGGAGACAGCGCAGTCCCGCTCGAGCTTCTGGTTTCAGCAAGATTCCGACAAATGTCTTATTACCGAAGGTCGCGCGACGCCGGCAGAGAAGATTGCAGCAGGCGGTCCTCGATGTCGGCGCCCGGACGCGAAAGGCCGAGCTGGTGAAGTGGGTCTGCGACTATCTGAGGGAGAACTCGGCTTCAAAGCTCACGCTCAGGAGCCTCGGCGACGAGTTCGGTCTGAGCCCCTTCTATCTTCAGAGGGTGTTCACCGGAGTGATGGGGATGTCCCCGCGGAGGTATCTGGAAGAGTATAGGCTCAGCGACCTTCGGTCGCGGTTGTCCAAGGGGGAGCCCGTCCTGGGTGCGCTTCGGAGCACGGGGTACTCAGCCCAGAGCTGGCTCTATGAAGACTCCCGGAAGAGGCTGGGGATGACGCCCGCCACCTACAGGAAAGGGGGCGAAGGGACAGACGTCGGGTATGCCATAGGGGACTCCTCCTTGGGGCGGTTGCTGGTCGCGACGACCGAGCACGGGGTATGTTCGGTGAAGGCTGGGGGAGGGGACGACGAGCTCCTGAGAGCGCTGCTCCGGGAGTTCCCCAAAGCTAGGATAGCGAAGTCGACCAGGGCGGTGGGCTACCTCGCTTCCCTCCGGGCTCACCTGGAAGGGCAGAGCGTGAAATTCCCTCTCGACGTGAGCGGCACCAACTTTCAGATGCGTGTCTGGTCGGCCCTCCGCAGCATACCTCTCGGCGAGACCAGGTCATACTTCGAGGTCGCAAAGATGGTCGGGGAGCCCCGGGCCGTCAGGGCCGTGGCCAACGCCTGCGCTTCGAACCCCGTCCCACTGATAATCCCGTGCCATCGGGTCATAAGGAAGGACGGAAGCCTTGGAGGCTACGGGCTCGGGGTGGGACGCAAGAAGGCCCTCCTCAAGAAAGAGAGGTCCCTGGCTGCGAGCCGCAGACAAGACAGTTGAACCCGAAGAACGCCACGGCCTATGCCGGCCTGGTCGTCCTGAGCCTGGTCTGGGGGATGGCTTTCGTGGCCATCAAGGTCGTGGTGGCCGAGATGTCTCCGGTCAACCTGGCGCTGATGCGATGGCTCATCGCCAGCGTCCCGTTCCTCGCGCTGTTCCCGTTCATAGGGAGACCCAAAGCGCACTTCGAGCGGAAGGACGTCCCCAGGCTCCTTGTCGTCGCGCTAGCCAACGTGGCCGGATACCACATCTCCCTGAATTACGCAGAGACGACCCTGTCAGCAGGGCTGTCGGCTCTCCTGATAGCATTCGGGCCGATCTTTATCGTGGTGCTTTCGTACCTCCTACTCAGCGAGAAGGCGGGCCGGAAGACCCTTCTCGGGCTCGCGCTCGCGATTGCCGGGACGGCTGTCCTTTCCATCGGGTCGGTAAGCGCGACGGACTTCGCCTCCTTCACAGGCATCTTCGAAGGACTGGTCACCGCCCTGTGCTACGCCCTCTTCGCCGTGCTGGGGAAGCCCCTCGTCCAGAAGTACGGCTCGGCCTTCACCACGATCATGGCGGGCCTTGTGGGGACGGCGATGATGACCCCGCTCGTCTCGGGGAGCTTCTTCGGTCAGGTGTTGTCTCTCTCTTTTGAAGGCTGGATCGGAGTCCTCTATCTGGGGCTCCTCAGCACGGTCTTCGGGTATCTGATGTTCTACGAGCTGATGAGCCACGGCGCGCTCTCGAGGCTTTCCATCCAGCTCTACCTCGTACCCGTCGTCAGCATCATCGGAGGAGCGACCCTGCTGTCAGAGCCCGTCACCGTGCCTGTGGTGATCGGAGGGGCGATGATGCTTTTCGCAGTCGCGGTCACCACTTGGAGATGAGTCTCCAGCCCGGAATAACTTCATCTATCAGGCTCAGCGGGCGGCGAGTCCATGACTGAGACGAGGAGCTTCCTTTCGGTCTCAGACCTGTCGTCGTCCGACGCGGAGGCTCTCATAGCGCGTTCCGGGGAGCTGAAGGCACGGATGAAGGCACAGAGGCCTCCTCAGACCCTGAAGGGCGTCACGGTGGGACTCCTGTTCGAGAAACCTTCGACGCGCACGAGGACCAGTTTCGAAGTCGCCGCCATAAAGCTCGGCGGGGACCCGATTTACCTGTCCGCCAACGAACTCCAGCTGAGCAGGGGTGAGCCGATCAAAGACACCGCGCGGATATTGGGGAGCTATCTCGACGCGATAGTCGGAAGGGTGTATTCTCACGATACGCTCGTCCAACTCGCGGAGCATTCAGGAAGGCCAGTCGTCAACGCCCTGAGCGACGCTGAGCACCCCACGCAGGCTCTGAGCGACCTCTTCACGATCATGGAGTTCAGAGGGAGGCTGCGCGACCTCACCATGGCTTTCATAGGCGATGGGAACAACGTCTGCAATTCCCTCCTTCTGGGAGGAGCCCTGACGGGTCTTAACGTGACTGTCTCATGTCCGGACGGATACGAGCCTGACAGTTCCGTCCTTGGCACTGCGAAGGCGCTGGCAAAAAAGACCGGTGCCGTGCTGGCTATCGTTCGGGACCCGAAGAAGGCGGTGGCAGACGCAGACGTCGTCTACACCGACGTCTGGGTGAGCATGGGGGATGAGAAGGAAGAGAAGGAGCGCCTCCGTGACTTCAAGGAGTATCAGGTGAACTCCGAGCTCATGAAAGCCGCTCCCAAGGGAGCGGTCGTCATGCACTGCCTCCCGGCCCATCGAGGCCTTGAGATCACCGACGATGTCATCGAGGGGGAGCGGTCCTTGGCCTGGCGGCAGGGCGAGAACAAGCTTTTCGGCGCGGCCGCGACTTTGGAATTCGTCGCCGGGAAGGGGTGAGGGTTCTCTTCAGCGAGCTGCCCGCCGACCTCGGGCTCCTCCCGCCAGCAGAGGGTCGATGACATCCCTCACGAACCTTTCGCTCCTCGACTCCGCCAGGCCCGTGTACTTCTTCGGGTCCATCAGGGCGTGCACCTCCGATGGCGCAAGCCGTGACGAGACCGCCCTGTCCTCGGAGAGGAGCCTTTCGATGGGGTTCGGCCTCCCTTTCAATACTTCATCCCAAGCCATCTGCGACTTCTTGCGGATGAGCTCGTGGAGCCTCTGCCTGTCCCCGCCCTGTCTTGCCAGTCTCATCAGGACGGCCTCTGTCCCCGAGAACGGACCGTATGCCTCCAGGTTCCTCCGGATCATGGCCGGATGGACGACCATCTCAGAAACCAGCTTCAGATAGATGGTCAGGC
>JAKACC010000054.1:0-502 GCA_021796515.1 archaeon
GCTGGCCCAGTCCTTTGACAGGTTCCTCCCGGCGAGGCTTTCATACGTCAGCTCGAAATATGGGTCCCCAATCATCGCCCACGCCGTCGACTGGGTCGTCACCGTCGCTCTGGTGGGGATCACCGCTTACTATTACGGCAGCATCGCCGGGATATTCGGCTCCATAATCGCCTCAATGATCTACTTCGCATTCGTAGGACTGGCCGCCTTGGTCCATGCCATACGCAAGGAGACCGGACCATCGAAGGCGCTTCTCGCGGTGGCCGGGTTCCTGAACATCGCCGTGTTCGGCTTCCTCTCGTATCAGTTCCTCGCGGCTCCCGCGTTCACAGGCATCGACAACCTGACGATAATCTACACCGTAGGAACCCTACTAGTGGGCGCGTTGATCTATCTGGCGTCCAGCAGGTACCACAAGGCGCGGGGGATGGACATCTCCTTGAACTACAAGGAGCTCCCGCCAGAATAGGCGACCTGTCCTGATAGAGGACCCGGTCCTCCT
>JAKACC010000054.1:512-8186 GCA_021796515.1 archaeon
CTGGATGATTGGCACCCCATAGCCAAGGCTTCGGACGTCCCTGAAGGAGCGGTCCTTCCCGCGAGGCTCCTCGGCGAGGACCTGGTCATCTGGAGGATGGGCGACGAGATAATGGTCTGGCAGGATCTCTGCGTGCACAGAGGCACCCGACTCTCACTGGGCCACGTCGGAGGCGGCCAGCTTCATTGCGGTTACCACGGTTGGACGTACAGCAGCTCCGGGGAGTGCGTCAGAATCCCCGCTCACCCGGAACAGAGACCTCCCCCAAAGGCGCGGGTCAAGGCATATCATGCGAAAGTGGGGTATGGGCTCATCTGGGCCAGCCTCGGAGACCCGGCCGCCGGCCTCCCGCCCTTCCCAGAATGGGACGACCCGTCGTATAGAAAGATATCCTGCGGGCCGTTCGCATACAATGCGGGAGCTCCCAGGGCGGTGGAGAACTTCCTAGACGTGGGGCACTTCCCCTTCGTCCACGAAGGGCTGCTGGGCGACCCCGGGCACGCCCAAATCGAAGATTATGACGTGGAGTCGACCCCGGATGGCATCCTCGCTACAGGCGTGCGAGTCTGGCAGCCAGACCCTGATGGGAGCGGAGTCGGGAGGTACGTGAACTACATCTACGGGGTCAGGCGCCCCTTCACCGCTTACTTCTCGAAGTCGAGCGACGGCGAGACATACATGATCCAGCTCAACGTCACCCCTGTAGACGAACTGCGATGCATCGCATGGATGACCATAGGGATGAACTACGGTTTCGACGTGCCCGAAGACGAGCTCAGGGCGTTCCAGGAGAAGATAGTCGGCCAGGACATACCTGTCGTGGAGTCTCAGAGGCCTGAGCGGCTTCCCCTCGACCTTCAGGCCGAGCTCCATCTTCGCTCTGACAGGATAGCCGTGGCCTACAGGAAGTGGATAAAACAGGCGGGGCTGTCTTTCGGGACCTCGTGAGCTGCTAGGCCGAAGCGTCCCGAAAGGTGTTTAAAGCTGTAATTCGCCAGTTTTATTCGTGTTTTCCGCAGGGGTGGTCAGGAAAAGGCCGGGGGTTTCCACGAGCGTCATGGCGGGCATCGTGGTAGTCATCATCGTGGTGGCCGCGGTTGGGATTTACTTTGCGTTCGTGCCGCCAGCGGCTAAGAGCACCACGACAGTAGCCCAGACCATCAAGATCGGGAGCAGCTCATCAGTAGGGGAGTATCTTGAGAACGGCACCGGATTCACCCTCTACATGTTCGCCAGGGACACCCCAGGCAGCGGCGCGAGCGCCTGTTCCGGAGCCTGCGCGTCCGTGTGGCCGCCGTTCTACGCCAGCAGCCTGAGCCTCCCTTCGGGGCTGAGCGCGTCCAACTTCACCACCATCACCCTGTCTGACGGCAGCAAGCAGACGGCCTACAACGGATGGCCCCTGTACTACTACGTGGTGGACACGAAAGCCGGAAGCATGACCGGAGAAGGGATCGACCAGTTCAACGGCCTCTGGTACGCGATGCCGCCGGACCTGCAGCAGTCAGGCGGTCAGATAATCAACGGCTCTTCATACAGTGTGGGTGTCGCATACAAGCCTTCGATAGGAGTCTACCTTACCAACAGCGCGGGCTACACCCTCTACTTCCGCTCCACCGACACCGCCAACAGCGGAAAGACGACGTGCACCACCAGCCTCTGCGAGGCGAATTGGCCCCTCTTCTACGCCGCCAGCCTCACCCTTCCACCGGGGCTCAGTTCGTCTTCCTTCGGCTCGATCACCGCTTACAACTCCACCAAGATAACCACCTTCGACGGCTACGCGCTCTTCACGTTCGCCCACGATTCGGCTCCAGGGGACGTCGCAGGCGAGGGCGTGGGCGGCTTCTACGCTGCGACCCTTCCGACTCCCCTTGTGCCCACTAGCACCTCGACCTCGACAACGTAGCCGGGATACTCAGGATCAGACCCGGTGGGCCCTTTCCAAGAGCTCCTGCTTCCTGGGCTGACCGTCAAGACATTGCGAGAGCCAGCGGCGAGCATCGATCTCGCGACCCCACGCTTACGAGGCGTCTGAGCCCCTTCTGGGAGTGCTCTACCAGGCTGAGCTACGCTGGCTCAAGGGCGGCCCTCCGCTGCTCGCAATAAAGCCTTGACCCGTAGTCTTACTGGAAAAGTTCGAGATACTTCAGGCCGGTCCCGGTGTTGTATAGGAGAGCCCGTTCGTCTCGTGTTATCTCGCCACGATCGAGGAGGCTCTGATACCCCACCAGAGTAGCCGCTCCCTCCGGACAGGCGAGGACTCCCTCCCTCGCTAGGGCCCGGGCGGCCACCAGGACCTCGGAGTCTGGAACCTTCACCGCTCCTCCCTTGCTCTCCCTCAGGACCGAGACTATCTGCTTCCCTGCGAAGGGCCTAGGGACCCGGAGCCCCACGGCCACCGTCCTCCCGTCAGGATAGGCCGGATCCGGCTCCTCCTTCCCCGCGCTAAAGGCGTCCACGACGGGCGCACAGTTCTCCGACTGGACAGAGAACATCCTAGGCCGCTCTTTCCCTATCCACCCGAGGGTCTCCATCTCGTCGAAGGCCTTCCACATGCCGAGGAGCCCCGTCCCGCCGCCGGTCGGGTACAGGATCACGTCGGGGAGCTCGAAGCCCAGCTCCTCGGCTATCTCATAACCCATGGTCTTCTTCCCCTCAAGCCTGTATGGCTCTTTCAGGGTTGACATGTCGAAGTAGCCGTCCCTCTGCGACCTCATCGCAGCGCCAGCGTCTCCGATGTTTCCCTTCACCTGGACCACGTCCGCACCGTAGGCCTGGCACTCCGCGACCATGGACCGCGGGGTCTCGACCGGCATGTAGATTTTTGCTGAAAGTCCAGCCCTTGCCGCATAGCAGGCGAGAGCCGCCCCCGCGTTGCCCGCCGACGGGACCGCCAGCTTTGCAAGGCCGAGGTCCTTGGCTTTCGACACCGCCACGGACATGCCTCTGGCTTTGAAGGTCCCAGTAGGGATGAGCCCGTCGTCCTTCAGGAGAGGCCCGGCGGCAAGGCGGACGATCGGCGTGCAGCCCTCGCCCAGGCTTGTCACGTTATCGGGGCGAACCTCGGGAAGGACTTCTGTGTATCTCCAGAGGCTCTTCACTCGCCTTTCGAGGGCGCTCTGGGCGAGCGTCTCCTTCGCCTTCTCGGTGTCGTAGGTGCAGCTCAGAATGGAGCCACATGCCGGACACGTGTTGAACTTCCCGTGGTGGTCATAGGTTCGGCCGCACGAGACGCACCTGATGCCCGTGATAGCCGACCTTGCAGTAGCTGGGCTCATCGCGCCTCCCGGTGCCTGCGGCTCCCTTGGGTCTAAAGCCTTCGGAGAGTTTTTAGATTATGAGGCGCGGGCGTGGCTCGCTGCGGGGGTCGCCCAGCATGGTCAACGGCGTGGGACTGAGGCTCCCATCCCTTAGGGGTTCGAGGGTTCGAATCCCTCCCCCCGCATAACTAAGCAGCGTCAGGCGCTTTTATAGAACTTGCAGGGCGCCGAGGCATGGCTGACCCTTCAGGCATAGGAATCCGGGATCTGGCTCCCGGACTCTGGATATGGCGCGCCAGGCATCCGTTCTGGGCGAAGGGCGCAGATTGGCAGGAGGTCGTGACGTCGACTTTGGTAGAATCGAAGGGCGAGAGGATAGTGCTCGATCCGATAGCGCCGGCCCTCGACCCGATCGGCCTATGGGAGCGGCTGGACAAGAATCCTCCGACACAGGGCATCGTGACCTTGCCGGACCACATAAGAGACATCGACATGTTTGCTCGTCGGTACGGGATTCATCCCATGGGTCCGCTCTTCTTCTTCCCTGAGCAGGTACCAAAGCTCGGCATGGACCCAATCTGGGCAGAGAAGGAGCTCCCGGGAGGTCTCGTCCCTCTGTACGACGCGAGAGGACGAGCAGAGACGCCCATCTGGGTCCCGGACAAGAGGGTGATCATCTTCGGTGACGCCCTCACGGAAAGGGGAGGCGAACTCAGGGTTTGGGATTCACCCTGGCACCTGAAACGCGAGCTGCCAGCTCTGAGGGAGATGTTGAGCCTGCCCTTCGATAGGGTCATCGTCTCGCACTGTGACACCGACCCTGTCCAGCCCAGAGAAGAATTTGAGCGCGCTCTGGGGCGCCCACCCTGGCACGGCTGATTCTCGCAAGAGTTAAGGGGTCATTCCAAGTCTTCCTGGGCCTTGAAGGGGACCGATGGTTTCGCTTCGGTCCAGGGGTTCGACCTCTTCTACCGTCAGTTCGGAGAGCCAGAGAAGGGCGAGGTGCTCTGCCTGCACGGAGGCCCGGGGAGCACCCACGACTACCTTCTTTCGATGGCAGACCTTGCGGAGAGAGGGTATCGCGTCACGTTCTATGACCAGCTCGGCTGCGGCCGCTCCGCTGTCCCCAAAGACCCGGCCCTTGTCGTCCCCGAGCATTACGTAGAGGAGGTGGAAGCGTTCCGGAAGGAAATGAGCCTGGGGAATCCCCACATAATCGGCTCCAGTTGGGGAGGGATGCTCGCCATCGCCTACGCCCTGAAGTACCAGAGGAACATGACGACGATGACGACGGTGGGCGGGTTGCACAGCGTCCCTCTTACAGTCAGGGAGATGCAGCGGATGAAGCGCGGGCTCCCGAAGGACGTCCAACGGAC
Organism: archaeon; assembly: GCA_021796515.1. GTDB lineage: Archaea > Thermoproteota > Nitrososphaeria > Nitrososphaerales > Gagatemarchaeaceae > UBA183. The sequence continues at coordinate 5,152 of JAKACC010000054.1, forward strand.
GATGGCAAAGTACGAAGCAGCTGGAGAGTATGAGGACCCCGAGTACCAGGCGGCCGTCATGGTCTTCTACAAGAAGCATCTCTGCCGGCTGGAGCCTTGGCCGGCCGAGGTCACCTACAGCCTGGAGCACACCAGCAAGCTGGTTTACCGGATCATGAATGGCCCGAACGAGTTCACCATAATCGGCAACATCCGCTACTGGGACGTCACCGACCGGCTCCGCACGATAACGACTCCGACCCTGGTGCTGGGCGGAAGGTACGACGAGGTCTCCCCTCTGGTCGCAAAGGAGATCCATAGGCGCATCAGAGGTTCCGAGCTCACGATATTCCCAAAGAGTTCGCACCTGGCGTTCTGGGAGGAGAGGGACGCCTTCATGAATAGGGTCTTGAAGTTCTTGGGAGCGCATCCCAGCTAAAGCTGCCAACACCGCCGTCCATTCTATAGCGAGCCCTATAGAAAGGCCTGCGCGGTCCTGCATTTGGCGAGCGCCGAGTCACCCTTATAGGAAGAGCGGTACAAAACGACAGGCGCAATTTGCGATTCGACGTCCTATCGGGCCCAGCGCTCGGGAGCTCATGAGGTCCAATGGCCTCGCCTCCTCCGTCGCGCCCCTCGTTTTCGATCGGAGTCTGTGCTACGGGAACCGTGGACGCGCCCCGCGCCTTCCTGCGCACGCTTCTGGCCGAGGCAGGAGCCGCGCAGATGGAACTGAAGAAGCTCGTCGTCGTGGCGAGCGGTTGCTCGGCCGCCACCCTGTCCGAACTGGCGTCTGCCACCAAGCTGGACCCCCGGATACAGCTCTTCGTGGAGGAGGTCAGACACGGCAAAGCCGACGCCGTCAACAAGATACTCTCTGCAGCGTCAGGAGACTACCTGGTCTTCGTGAACTCCGACGCCGTCCCAGAGCCGGGGGCGGTCCCTTCCCTCCTCAAGACGGCTCTCTCCGACCCCCTCATAGGGGCCGTCTCTGCCCTGCCTGACGCTGGATCAGGAGGAGGACGCGCATCTCTACTGACAGAATTCATGTGGACCGCGCACAACGAGTGCTCGCTCGCACTCAATCACATGGGTATAGCCAACCACAGCAGTGACGAGCTCGTCGTCTTCAGGTCTGCGGCCATCACGCCGCTTCCCTCTGGACTTGTGAACGACGGGGCATACATGGGGGGGACGGCGAAGAAGCTGGGGTACAAGGTCATTGTCTGCCCCTCTGCGAGGGTCACGGTTAGGACTCCGTCTCGCCCGCTGGAGGTGCTCCTGCAGCGGCGGCGGATCCTCTTCGGCCACGCTCAGGTGTGGCGCGAGGTTGGAGCGCCCCCACGGACCATAGAGTCCATGCTCTTCCTCTCACCACTTGCTGGGGTCAGGATCCTGGTCAGGGCTCTGGCCAAGAACCCCCGGTACCTGGAGATAGCCCCCATGGCGGCTGTGACCGAGCTCGTTTCCACTGTCATGTCCATATTCGACACCATGAGTTCCTCCAGCGCCCACCGAGTCTGGAGGCGCTTCACCTGACGCTCTCCAAGGAGAGCGCAGAGCGGATTGACCTCCTCTACCAGGTGGCCAGAGACAACGGCTCCCTGGTGACAGTCCAGGAGATCTCCCGGCTGCTGGCACACAGGGCCTCGGAGACGGAGCTCGCAGAGGCTATCGTTTCAGATCCTTCGCTCAGCAGCAAGTTCGAGCTGAAGGGAGGGTATCTCACCGAAAGGCAGCGGGAAGGGAGGCCTAGCCTCCTAGAGGAGGAGCTCATCCACAGGCAGATGGCCAGAGAGAACCTGGGGCACGCTGCCCGCTTCGCGGGGCTCCTCGACGCAGGCGCCTTCAAAATGGTCGCGGTGAGCGGTTCCACGTCTTACGGCTCCGCTTCGGCGTCGAGGGACCTCGACTTGTTCTGTGTTGCTCCAGCAGGCAAGACGTGGCTCTCTCTGACGGCAGCGCTCGTCATGGCAAGGGTCTTCAATTCGCTCTCCCCCGGATCGCCCCAGATCTGCCTTAGCTGCATGATGGGCGAAGACTTTGCCCGGTCGACGTTCGCCGAGGCCCGTGACCCCCTCTTCGCCCGCGACGCGCTCCAGACGAAGGTCTTGAAGGGGAGGGGAACCTATGAGAGCCTCATGAAAACGGCAGGCTGGATATCGAGCTATTATCCACTGGCATACGAAAGAGCGGGAGCAACGCACGCCCCGCGGGGGGCCGGAAGGCGGCCGTCCGCCTTGAGCGCAGCCCTCAACCAGCTTCTGTTCAGGCTCGTCGGCCGCTACCTGGGTCTAAAGGCCTCCGCCTTGAACCGGAGGCTGAAGGAGGCGGGACGCAGTTCGGACGTCTTCGAGGTCCGGAGCTCGCCAGATCACCTAATCTACGAATCCAAGAGATATACAGCCCTTCGAGAGAAGTACAGGGAGGCTCTGCGGCCCAGGGGCTTGTTCAAACCCGATGGGTTATGAGCGAGGACCCCCCGTCAGCCAGATCCAGGGATGCATGCACGTGGCTTCATAGTTGATCGACAATGATGGTCTTCCCAGCGTATTCCTTTGCCCCCACCGTGCTGTTCGCATCCGTCCTCCTCAGCATAGCCTTCGCGGTGTACGGGCTAAACATCCTGTACCTCACGGTCAGGTCTAGAAGGTACAAGCTCCGCATCGCCCCGCCGCTCTCCGCTCGTCCGACGGTGGCAATCCATCTCCCTATCTACAACGAGCTGTACGTGGTGAGAAGGCTCCTGGATTCGTGTGTTCGGGTAGCGGAGCGGTACGGGGAGCGACTGGTCACCATCTATGTGATAGACGACTCCGATGACGACACTAGCCTCGCGGTTGACGAAGTCGTCTCGGAGCACTCGGCCCACGGGTTCCAGTTCAGAGTGATCCGGCGCGGGAGCCGACAGGGGTTCAAGGCGGGCGCCCTGCAGGCCGCCCTCGAAGAAACTCATGAGAAGTATGTCGCTGTCTTCGACGCCGACTTCGTCCCTCCGCCTGACTTCCTGGACAGGACCGTCGCCGTCTTGGAAGAGGACGCGGAGGTGGGTTTCG
>JAKACC010000055.1 GCA_021796515.1 archaeon
CCCATGAGTGAGCCGTTCTGTGACGACTGCGATAGGATCAGGCTCACGGCCGACGGGAAGCTCCTGTCGTGCCTTTTCGACACCGAGTACCATGACCTCAGGAGCACGGTTAGGAACGGCGCGAGCAACGAGGAGCTGGCGAAGAACATCCTAGCCGCGGTCTGGAAGAAGCCTGACGGGGTGGGATATATGCCCTGGATAAACGACGGCTGGGCCAAGCCCAGGAACATGAACGCCATTGGAGGGTGACGACCTACGAGGTTGAAGGTGCGGTACTTCGCCTTGGCCAGGGAGCTGGCGTCTGCAGAATCCGAAGCTGTGACCGTCCCCGAGAGGTCGTCGGTCCGGGACCTGGCCAGGATGCTGGAAGAGGCGCATCCGGCCCTGAGTTCTCTGAGAGGTTCGCTCAAGTTCTCGGTCAACTTCGACGTCGCTGAACCCGGGACTGCGCTCAACGAAGGGGACGAAGTAGGAGTGCTCCCGCCGGTGGCAGGAGGATAGGTTGGCCCCGACAGTCAGGATAACCAGGGCTCCCATCGACGTCGCGAAGGTCCTGCGGGCGGTGCGGGACCCCTCGGCCGGAGGGATGACGCTTTTCCTTGGGACAGTCAGGGACAGGAACGAAGGGAGGGCGGTCAGAGGACTGGAGTACCAGGTCTACAAGGGGATGGCTGAGAAGAGGATGTCGGCCATCGAGGCGGAGGTGAGGACGAAATGGCCCGTCAGGAAGATGGTGATGGTCCACAGGTATGGCAGGCTCCGCATCGGGGAGGTGAGCGTGGCGGTGGCTGTAGCCACGGAGCACAGGGCCGATGCTTTCGGGGCGTGCAGGTACGCCATAGACACCATAAAGCGGACGCTTCCCCTCTGGAAGAGGGAGAGCCTCTCCGGCGGCGGAGAAGCCTGGACCAAGGGAGAGCCCATCGGGGCCTAGAAGGAGAAGCCAGGGAGGAGGTTTACCCGGACGACGCTCCCTTCCGCGAGGCGCGCGACTTCCTCTGGCACTATCACGTAGCCGTCCGCTTCGCACAGGACTTTGATTGACTCGGTGTCACCGGCCAGGGGCCGGGCGGACGTCCGGTCCCCGGGGACGAGCTTGACGTAGAGCACCTTTCTGAAATGGGAGAACCGCTTCCTGGCCTCCCATTGGCCTTCCAGAGGACAGCTCACCTCGACCCCCATCCTTTCGCCCCCCTGCAACCAACCAATCACCCTGGCGCCAAGAAGGATGAAGGCGTTCATTGCCCCCTGTATCGGCCCTGGCATCATCAGGACCGGCTTCCCTTCGACGACTGCGATGCCTGCCACCCTGCCTCTGTCCATCTTGATCCCATGGACGAAGACATCAGGGACTAGGGACCTAACAGCCTCCCCCACCAGGTCCGCCCGTCCGACCGAAGTCCCCCCCAGAGTGAGGACAAAGTCCGACCTCGCCAGAGCCTTCCGCAGCGCACTCCGAATCTCGCCGGGATCGTCCTTCGCAACCCCCATGTCGACCGGAACACATCCCAGGGCATGCAAAAGCGAGAGGAAGTACGGGCCGTGGCTGTTGACCACCTTCTCCTGCGCCGGTTCCACTTTGTCTGTCAGCTCGCTTCCTGTTGCTATCACCGAAGCCAGGAGCCTCCGCCTCACGCTCACCTCCTTCAGACCGAGACTCAGGAGGGCGCCTACGTCCTGGGCTCTGATGGTCTGCCCTCTTTTCACTACCTTCTCCCCCTTTCGAAGGTCGCTCCCTTTCGCGTATACGAAGCTCCCACGGTCTGGGGGGTAGGCCACGGAGATCGTGTCTCCCTGCACCTCCGCTCGCTCAAGAGGTACCACTGCGTCAGTCCCTCTGGGAACGGAACTTCCGGTGAAGACGCGGATGGCCTGCCGGTGCCTCGCTGACGGCCCCGGCTTCGCTCCGAGCTTCGACTCTCCCGCCACTTTCAGGGTCGCCGGCCTGGTTTTCGTCGCCGTTTTCAGGTCCGAGGCTATGACAGCAAAGCCATCCATGTGGGAGACATCGAATGGCGGCATGTCAGAAGAGGAGACGAGGTCGTGCACTGCGATTCTGCCGAACGACTCTTTCGTAGCGATGGTCTCTGGCTTCGCTTCTACCCGGAGACTTCGCTTCACCTTGCGGAGCGCATCTTCGACCGCCGTGTATCCTTCCTTCTCCCAGGCCATCGCTTCGGCGCCATCCGATGCCGTGCTTTGGCCTTTTAGTCGGTGACCTGGAGGGTCCTCGAGACGTACCCCGTGGCCCCGTTGGGGAAGGTCCCCTCGACTGAGGACGTCTGGACCTGTCCTGCCCCGTCCGTGGCCCTTGCGATTACCTGGTATTCGCCCGGACCAGCGGGGGTCCATTTGTAGGCCCAGAGGGCCCAAGTCAGGTCGGAGATTGGGGGTTTCAACTCTGCCTCATCCCACGTCTTGCCGTTGTCGAAGCTAACCTCCACCTTGGACACCCCCCTGTCGCCAGCGAACGCGTACCCCGCCACGATGATCGAACCCCTGCCTTGGGATATGCTTGCAGATGAGGTTGAGGGAAGGACGATGAACGCTTCGGTGAATATCGCCGCGTTGTTTGTCCACCCTCTGGTCTGCCAGTAGCCTTCATACACCGAGCTTATCACAGACACCCTGTTGACCCACTTCGCGCTCATCATCCCGTAGAGGCCCGGAATCACCCCTCTCAGCGGGTAGCCATGCCTGACCGGGAGGTTCTGGCCGTTCATGCTGTAGGCGAGCAGGCTATCTGGTTCCAATGCCTTATCGAGGGGGATCCCCACGCTGTAGCCGTCGACCGAGTAGAAGACCACGTAGTTGGCACCCGGCTGGACCCCGCCCGCGCTTGCGAGCACGTCTGATATCTTCGCCCCGCCCCACTGTGCGTTTCCAATCAGGTTCCCATTGAGCTCGTTGCTGATGCATTCGAAGGTGGTGTACTGACTGACCCCGGGAAGAGCCTGGATGTCTTGGAGGGAGAAGCTCTTCGGGACGTCGACGAGCCCGTCTACCCGCAGGGACCAGGCCGAAGCATCCACGGTCGGGTCGAATATGTCGATGGCCACCCTGTAGAAGTCAGCGTCCGGCGTGACCTCCGAGTCGATGATGGCGGATAGTCTGGGATCGCTGAAGATCGCTGGGGCGCCCGCCAGGTCGACGGGCTGGCTTCCCCCGGTAGGCTGCACCGGGGTGGAGAAGAGCTGCTCAACTCCTCCTAGGCTAAGGAAGATGCCTATCACGGCGAAAAAGCCGATGGTCCCCTTTTCGAGGAACTCCCTCCTGCTGAGGTTCTGTCTGCTGAGGGGGACCGGCGCCGCGGATGTCACCGATCGCGGACTATACCATAGGGACGCCGCCCAGGCGAACGTGCACTGGGAGAGGAGTAATGTGAACGGGAAGGCGAAGACCGTGAACCCGCCTGCGAACGGCGAAGCCGCCCCGAAGAAGGAGTCCCCATCGAGGGGAAAGAGGACCACTCCGAACAGGAACCATGGGACAAACCCCAGGGCCAGGAGCCCCTCGAGCCTGCTAATCCCCAGGCTGGCCGCCCTGGCAGAGGCGTACCTGTCGTAGAGAAGGAGGAGAACGCCATACACAGCGGCGGCGATGATGGTGGCTATGATGAGACCGAGGTGGCCGGCGAGGTCTCCGAACTGCTGGACCATGGGCTCCTCAACCGAAGCGGGGACCACCCTGAGGAACCCGCTAAGAGCCGACTCTGGCGGGTAAGCCGCTATGCCGCCGAGGCGGAGGACGAAGTTGAGAGCCAGCGCCGCGAACCCGGCGAGAGTCCCTAAGAGGAACAGGGAGAACGAACGTCCCATGATAGTCGTTTACTCGGTGCGCCTCGGTTGTAAGGATAGCTGACGGGGACCGCCGTGGTCGAATCCTTGACGCTAACCAACAGCAGCCTGATGTCCAGAGGTGGTCAGATGAAATCAGCAGGTTGAGTCGTAGGTGCACGCGGCGTGATAGAGTCCCGGCCGTCACCGAAAATGTCAGTTGCGTCCCTGAAGCCATCGACAGAGTGATGGTATGGAGGGTACCGTTGGCGGGGATATCGGGGGGTCTGAAGCTCAGGGAGATGGCGCACTCCGTCCCAGTGGTGAAGGTCGTGCACCCATGGCCGAAGGTAAGGGCCGGTGCGATCACGGGAACCCCGTCGAACGACACGGACTCTACGCTGAGGTCGGTGCCGCCATAGTTCTTGAGCACTAGGAAGAGAGTGTCTCCCGTCCCGTTGACCTAGAAGTTGTAAGAAAGCAGAAGAGGACCGATCACCGTCGCCAGGATACCTATTGTGGCGACTGTGTCGTAGGGTGAGAACCGGCGCGTATACTGGAACGTGATGGACTGGCTCCCGGGTTGGGTCGCGCGGAAGTAGTAGTCACGTGCCTGGGCCCCGCCGGCAAGGTTGCTGGTGGAGACGACGGTGTAGTTCAGGAACTCGATGCCTCCGCTCGAAGAGACGTTCCAGTCGTACCCGGTCGACCCTGCGTTGGAGCTCAGCTGCACCACGAAGACCTGGTCGACCTGGACGCTGATGGATGGGCTCAGGTTTGCAGTCGGATAAGAGTAGACAACTGTCCCGTTAGGAAGGATGGTGGTCCCCTCGGAGGTGACGTTGGAGGGGCCGGGAGGGTGGTAGAGCAGGTAGCTCGCTCCAGAGATTACCATGACGACCGCGACTACGACCGCCACGAAGGTCAGGCCAGGATCGCGTAGACTCGGAGAGCGGGGTGTCAACGTGATGCTCCTGAGTAGAAGGCGCCGGTCAAGGGTCTATCCGCTCCGGACGGGTAGCCAAGGTCGGGTTTCACGCAGCTGGACTAGTTATTCATTGCCCGGGCTCCGACCGAGTGGAACCAGGCCGGAGACTAAACGGTTTTACAGGTGCCATTCGGCTGCGATGGATAGTTGCCGAAGTCCTTCGAGGAGTCGACAATATCTGAGCTCCAGGCTGCTATGGAACGCGGTCGGACCACCTCCGAGCAGCTCGTCCGCTGGTACCTCCGGCGGATAGAGGAGCTGGACGTGCACGGCCTGCGCTCAATCATCCAGGTGAACCCCGACGCCCTGGAGATTGCCCGCAGCCTCGACGACGAGAGGGAGAGGAAGGGCCCCCGCGGGGCGCTTCACGGGATACCCGTAGTGCTCAAGGACAACATAGCGACCACCGACAAGATGGAGACGACCGCCGGGTCCTTGGCCTTGACGGGATCACGCCCGAAGAAGGAGGCGTTCGTAGCTCGGAGGCTGAGGGAGGCCGGGGCGGTCATCCTCGCAAAGTCCAACCTGAGCGAGTGGGCGAACTTCAGGTCGAGTGGCTCGTCCAGCGGCTGGAGCGGGAGAGGAGGCCAGGTGCTCAACCCCTACGCCCTCGACAGGTCTCCGTGCGGCTCTAGCTCTGGCTCGGCCGTGGCTGTGGCTGCGAACCTCGCGGCCTGCGCCGTCGGGACCGAAACTGACGGGTCGATACTGTGCCCGTCCTCCGTCAACGGGATAGTCGGCATCAAGCCTACTTTGGGCCTCGTCTCCAGGGCCGGAGTGGTCCCCATAGCCCACAGCCAGGACACCGTCGGCCCCATGGCGCGGACGGTAGCAGACGCCGCGGCAATGCTCGGAGCGATGGCGGGTGTCGACAGAGACGACCCCGAGACGCGTTCGAGCGCGGGCAAGTCTCATGGAGATTACACGAAGCTCCTCGACCGCGACGGGCTTAGAGGCGCCCGTATCGGAGTCCCGCGCCAAGGGTATTACGGCTACAGTGAAAAGACCGATGAGATCGCAGAAGCGGCGATAGGGGAGATGCGGAAGCTGGGAGCGAAAATAATCGACCCTGCCGACATCCCGACCGCGAAGGAGATGTCGTCGTCAGAGGACGAGATGACCGTGCTCCTCTACGAGTTCAAGGCAGACATAGACGGCTATCTCGCAGGGCTGCAGAAGTCGAAGGTCAGGTCGCTGAAGGACGTTATAGGGTTCAACGAAAAGCACAGAGAGAAGGAAATGAGGTACTTCGGCCAGGACCTGTTCCTGAAGGCTTATGAGACCAAGGGCCTGAAGGACAGGAAGTATCTCCGGGCCCTGAAGGAGAACCGCCGCCGATCCAGGGAAAGGGGGATCGATGCCGTGATGGAAAAGGACCAGCTGGACGCATTGGTGACCCCCACGACGTCTCCCGCATGGGTGATCGACCATGTCGATGGAGATCACGGGCTGGGAGGAGCGTCACAGCCCACGGCTCTCGCTGGCTATCCGGCCATCACGGTCCCCGCTGGGTTCGCGTTCGGGCTCCCGGTTGGGATCACGTTCATGGGGCGCGGCTACAGCGAAGCGAAGCTCATCAGGCTCGCGTACTCATACGAACAAGCCACCCGCCATCGCTCCCCGCCGAAGTACAGGCCTACGACGCCAGAATGAGGCTCGACTGCGTCCAGGCCTTCGGCGAAGAGCCGTGGCGGGCATATGGGACGACTCAGAGCGGAAGGTCTAGGCCGTCCAGCACGGATGAGAGTTCCTTCACATCCGTATAGAGAGCGTCGCCCACGCTGCCGAGGGTGGCTGGCTCGTCGTTCATTGCCAATGAACCTATGAGAAGAGCAACGCCGGCGACCGTACTTACCGGCTCCGGCGCCGCCGCCAGGGCCAGACCGGTACTACGCATGGCCCTCCTCCTGTCTGGAGGATGGCTGAGGTCGCCCAGGCGCCTGGCAGCCTCTTCAGATTCGAGGGACGTCGCAACGGCAATCCAGTCGTTTGAAACCCTCTTCAGAGACTCGCCCCTGGCCCTCGCTAACTGAAAGTTCGTCAGAACCCCCTGCGGAATGACTACGCCTCCGGCATAAGTTGACTAGGTCAAGACTGGTTTCCTGAGCGGTCAAAAGGAGTCGACGCCTCCTTCCTTCGTGCGATGCAAGGCCCCGGCGATGTTTCCAGGGGGCGTTATGGCGGCGTCTTTGCCCTGACCAGCCTGAACCCGATGTCGGCGCCCAGCCCAAGAGCGTAACCTAGTTGGATGTTCAGGTTCCCGAGAGCTTCGAGGAGCTTTGCGTTTGACAGCGGCCCTGCGTCCACAGGGTCGAAGCCCAGGTCCTTGCCCAGCTCCAGAGTCTTCGCCTTCGCGTCCTTGTCATCCCCGGCTACGAAAAAGGTAAGCTGCTCGTTCCCGATGTGACCCCGGGCCATGTTCTTCGCAAAGTGAGTGTTGAACGCCTTCACGACTTTGGACTTTTGCGATTTTTCCTGAAGGACCTCGGCGCCGCTCTTTGATCCGACGGCGGCCAACATCTCCGGAGAGTAGAGGTTTGTGACATCGACGAGGGGTTTGCCGTTGGCGCTCTCTCCCATCTCCTTTACTGCGTCGTCAAGGGCTTTGAAGGGCACGGCGAGGATGATCAGCTCTGCCCACTTCGCCGTCTCGACGACGGCCTTTGGTTCGTTCCCAACGGCCCTGACCTGATAGCCCGCCAGTTCGAGGCCGCCCTTCAGAATGGTTCCCACGTTGCCTTTCCCTATAATCCCAATCCTGGATTTCATAAGAAATCGCCCGGCAAGCCTGGCTATGGTTTTTTCTCGTCTGACGGCATTCCATCAGCCGTTATTGGTAAGGAGAGGAGCGGGTCTCTGATAATGGCGGCAGTCCCGGGCTGTCTGGCCCGAGGTTTCGGCGCTGTGACCGACCGCCCTTGTGAGGAGACGTCGCGCCCAAGCCCTGGGTGCGGCTCGGTAGGTGGTGAACGCGGCTCCAGTTATAAGGCCAGAGATTAGCCGGCTCGCCTGAAGTGAAGCCCGACGCTAGGGGGGCAAAGGTGCTCCAGAAGCTTGATCTGCACGCACCTCCCGATTGGGAGAAGACCATCTCCAAAGAAGAGCTCGTCCGCCTTCTCGGCGCCGGGGACCAGACGGGCATCCACGTCGTGATAGGAGACATACGTGGGTCGACCCACCTGATGAGGGAAGCGGTATCCTCCAGAGAGTACGCGACAATCACCACCGCGTTCACGGAAAAGATGAGGAGCGTCGCCCGGGAGAACATGGGTTGGTTCGACAAGTTCACAGGCGACGGCTTCGTGGTGTACTGGCTCTATGGGACGAAGCCCTCCAGGTTCCTC
>JAKACC010000056.1 GCA_021796515.1 archaeon
ACCTGCTCGAGGTCGACCAGGGGGCGAAGAGGCTAGGCGAGCTGGGGATAGGGATGAACCGCGGGATAGACAGGTTCACCAGGAACATCCTCTTCGACGAGAAGATGGGGGACACGATCCACATGGCAGTCGGGAGGGCCTACCCCGAGACGGGCGGGACCAACAAGAGCGCGATTCACATCGACATGATAAAGTCCATGAAGGAGAAAGGGACGATCTACTTGGACGGCGAGGCAGTCTACGAGAAGGGGAGGTTCGTATGGGAGGAAGAGCAAAGGCGCAAAGGCCTGGGATCAGCCGCGCAGCGAAGCCAGGCTGGCCGCACCCGGAGCCCCGGCTTGACCTCCAGGCGCCCGAGCGACTAGGCCTTTTCGTTCAGCCACGTGTAGATCTTCGCAAGGTCTTCGGGGGTGTACTTCTCCCTCGCCTTCAGCACCGACTCGAGGACATCCATCCTGGTAAGAGAGGCGTCCTTGGGCGCACTCGCCCAGGCCCTCGTCTTCTTCTTACTGTCGTCCCGATACGCCCCTAGTGCCAAGGACATGTAGACGACCCAGGTGACGATCCCGAACACGAAGAGCAGAAATGCGGCGCCCGGCTGCCCCGTGTATCCCGCCGCGACCGACAGCACAAAGAGCGCGGCCGCCATGCTCGCCACGTGGGTGAGGCTCCCAGTGACGCTTACGCCTAGGCCCGGGGTGCCCACAGGGATTCGCTCCTGTCATATGGTTGGACGGAAGGAATTGATAAGGGTGCGGCCGGATCCACGCTGGGTCTTGCCACGGCTGCCTGTGCGTTGCTCGCGAAACTTACTGGCCGGAGGCATCGCGCCGCACTGGTCAGGAGTGGCCCCGGGAGACGCACCGCTTGCTTCCCTCCTCTCTGGGTAGACGTACGCAGTCATGCTCCGTGAAGGCATCGGCCCCAGTCGGCAGGGCAGGCGCACTGGCACGCCGGGCTGTCAGCGTGACGAGCGGGGTCACTTGCGCGACAGGTCGGCCCTTCGAGCCCAGGGGCTCCACGGCTCATGCCTTTCATGGCGGAAGGGGATCACCGCGCAGAGCCTGATGCGGGGAGGAGGGGGCGCGCTCGAGCACGAGGACTCACTCGCGCCACGCAGACAGCGGGGAACTCTGGGTCGTGAAGAACCGACGTTCTCAACGTCGGACGCGAGGGACGAGCTATAGGTGCTCCAGTCGATGTGGAACTGCTGCTGGAAGCCTGCAGGCGTGGCCGTAGTGGTAGTAGTAATCAGTGCAGTTTCGTCACGGCCCCCATCTATCAGATTTTATGTCTTTTGCGGTCGAAAAACATAGATTTTGGAAAATAATAGTACCAAGCCCGGTGGTTCCAACGTGGAATCGGAACGACCACGACGGCCGAAGGAGGACAGGATCAACTCGCTCAAGTTGCCGTTCGGCGTTGGCGGAGCTGGTCGTGGGTTCACAGAAGGTTGTCATTCAGGCGAAAGAACATCGCAACGAGTTCTCGAATCCGAAGGTTCTCGATTCCGATGACGGACTTGAACCCAAACAGGTCTAAGAACCGGCCACCGCAGTTAAGATTTGAACGCAGTTAGGGACTATGAAAGACGGCTTGCTCCTGCCAGCTTTTCTGAGCAGTTGCAGTAGCGCTCCTTGACTGATTGAGCGGCGAGGGTCCCTCGCCTGTGTACGACCAGTCAAGCAGGAACCGCGGCTTGGGCCAACTGTTTGAGGACTCCCTTCTTCCTCAGGCCCCAGACTTCGATCCCCATCACTTCGCCTTTCCTGTCGAGCTCCACAACCACCTCGTCCTCCACCTCCCTCACGCTTTCCGCCGGGCCGTCCTTGAAGTGGAAGTATAGTATGTCGACTTCGGGGTCGTAGGTGAGCTTCATTCTTTTGTCCAGACTCCTCTTCCGAGCTTCCGCCTAATAAGCCTGTCAACGTCTGACGCGTGATAGACTGTGACCACCCGGTTCGCCTCCTCTCGAGGGACATAGATCACGACGGGGTACCTGTGATTGGTCTTCCTCACGGCTACCAGGGATGAAGATTCGGCGTCCTTGAACAAGATATCGGGTCTTTGGACGGCTTCAGCCACCTGTTTCCTTGTCACCCGCCTTTGGCGAAGCCTCTCCCGGGCGTGAATACTGAATTCCAGCGACGTCAAAGAGCCCCTGCGTCATCGCCGGGGCGGGTCGGGATTTTAAGAAAGGGTAGGCGGTAGTCACGTGGTCTGCATCGGGGCTACGCCGCCTTCATGACGACGTCTTGAGGGCGCTGGGCACGGAGACCCCGCCCGAGCATTTCCCTGTCGGAAAGGTCCGCCTTTGCGAACTGTTCTAGGACCTTGTCCCCCCGGAGCTGCCTTTCGAAGTCCTTCGGGGCGACCCTGCCCCAGTCCATTTTCTGGCCCCATGGAGGTTTGAGCCAGGGCATTCGATTGGTACATTGACAGCAGTTTCTGGTGCCATCTTGGCCGCTGGCGCTCGCTTAGGAAACCGCTGCACTGGCCGCAAGCCAGGGGACCAGGTCGACCTTCGTCTCCCTCCCCACCACCGAGACCCCCTCCGACGGCTCTTTCTCCAGGACGAGGAGGAGCAGCTTGTATTCCTGGTAGTCCACCACAACGAAGTCCCCGTTCACGACGGGAGTCCCTGAAAGCGCTTCTGCTGCGAACCTGCTCTCCACCGGCTCCTCGGCGTCCCGCCAGTGCTCGACGAAGTAATTCGTGGTCTCGGAGCGCTCGCCGAGAGGGGTGAGGAGGACCCTGCGCGCCGCCGAGGCGGGAGTCTTCCTGACCTCGACCGGGTCTCCCGTGGACACCCCGGCGTTGCTCCTCAACAGCGCGTCCATCCTGCTGATGCCGTGCCCCCAGTCTGAGGGGTAGAGCGGGAGGCACTTGGCGGCCGTCGTGCTCCGCCCCCTGATCTCGATGATCTCCCCAGCGGAGAGGTCGAGCTCCTCGATCGACTTGGGGTCCAGCCTTGCGATCCCCCTTCCCACGTCGCGGGTGTACGCCTCGACCGCCGTCGCCCTGACTGCTCCCTTCATGCCTGTTCCCCTCCCGCGTGAAGCCTTGCCTTCTTGACCCCTTCCGCCGTGAGCCAGAACCTCCTGGGGATGGCGCTGTCATGGGCCACCAGGGAGAACTTGCTCCCCAGCACCGACGACGCGACCATGCTGACTGTCCGCGAGACCACACCCTCGCTGCGCGAGACGAAGAGACTCCCTGCTTCAGGGAGGTCCCTCATCGCTCCCACGATCTTCTCAGAGGTCGCAGCGGTCCTCTTCTCGGTCGCCCCCAGCTTGTAGAGCGCCGCGATGATCCAGTTGTTCATCCGGTTCAGGCTCGATTTCGCCTCGTCGAGCAGTTCCCCTGTGGGGTGAGGTGCGGCCTGTCCCGGGGGTCCCATGGACACCTTGTGGTATCCCCTCTCTCCGAGGGTTTTCAGGAGGCCCGAGGCCTCCTCCAGGGTGCCCACCAACACTCTCACTTCGTACAAGCGCTAATCCTCACCATTTCGATGCATTACGTATTGTAATGCCTAGTAATGAATCTTGTGAACCGCCTTCGCTGCGACCGTTCTGTCAGGTGCAGAACTTCGTGTCGTTCCGTGCAGAAGTGAACGTCGCTAGAAAAGTGCAGAGGTCTTGACGTCGGGGCAGCGGAAAGATGGTTGCGACAGGAGGGCCGACGAAGACGCTGCGCACGGGCAACCGGATATTCCATTATGGATCAGCATTGTGTAAATGAAGGTCAGCTTCATCATAATATTAAATAGTATGATGATGTTCACCTAAGCCATGAGCTGGAAGACGAGATATGCCGAGGGACTGAAGAGAGAGTTCGGCGATCGGCCTTTCACCACCGAGGATGCAAGAGAGCGGAGCAGCTACACCCCTGACGTCACCAACCGGCTGCTGGGGGACCTGGTGAAAGAGAACCTGGTCGTCCGAATTGGCAGGGGGGTCTACGTCATAGACGGGCAACACAAGATGAGATACGAACCTTCCGAAGCCACCCTCTCTCCATACGCAAGGCGAATCAGCCGGATCCTCTCGGCTGGTGGGCTGGACTTCATGATTACGGGCATGACGGTGCTGATGCCCTTCGCCCACCTCCTGCCGTACCGCCTTATCCACTCGGTATACGTGATTCCGGGAGAGGGCGAACAGGCAGCGGACCTGATGAACGCCAAGGGGCTCAAAGCGATCCTCAACCCCAAGAGCTCGGAGGAAGTCAGTAGAGCCCTCTCGCTGGTGGAAGGCGATCTGGTGGTCGTACGAGAGAGGAAAGGGCTTGAAGGGAGAGTCGGCCACATCGCAAGTCCAGAACGAGCTCTCGTCGACCTCTACTACGAATCCACCAGGGACAAGATTCCGGTATCGCCGGCCGAGGTCGGCCGGATTCTGAGGAACGCGATAACCCATAGCGCCCTTAACATCACGCGCATGGCGAACCTCGCGTCAAGGCATTATGTCGACAAGGAGATGAGGGGAGTTCTGGTCGAAGAGGGAGTGATGCCTCCAGCGTGGGGGTATGTGAACAATGCCCATGTCAGAAGCGTGACGGCAGCTTCAGAGAGGTAACAACACTCGTCTCTCAAAGGCCTCCTGAGATATGGCGAACCTACAGCCGAAGCAATTCGAGAGAAGGCCAAGGCAGGCGGCTACACCCAAGTCCAAACCCTCGAAAGGCTCTGGTGGGACTACGAGTTCATCGCCCAGTTACAAGAAATCGAGCCTGGGCTGGTCCTGAAAGGAGGTGCGGCGGCGCAACTATACATCGACCCGCCCAACCAGAGAGGCAGCAGGGACGTCGACATGGTGACGCGCCTTGGGTTGGACGATGTGAACGGCGCGTTCTCGAAACTTCAAGCCAGGTTCGCAGGAACTCGTCTGACAATCAAGCTGTACCCCCCAAAGAGGCCGCGGGTGCCGGATCTGCCCATGGTCACCTACGACATGTCCTACAAATCGATCTTTGCTTCGGGCTCGAGGGGGTTCATCCCAGATTTCATCAAGCTCGAAGTGCTCTCGGAGAACGTTGCGATTCCAACCAACAAGATCAAAGAAAAGACGACCCCGGTACTCACTGTCCGAAATGTGACATGCGTCACTCTCGGCGCCCTCGTTGCTGACAAACTGCAGACCCTGGCTTCCAAGACGGTCGGAACGGTCGTGGAAGAAATGCCAAAGCAGCTCTACGACATCAACCATCTGCTATTCGACAATGCCGTCTCAAAGGAGGCGGTGGAGCACATGATGTATGCTTTCGATGCGCTTGCGAAGGAGGAGCTCAAGTTCAAGAAGCTCAAGGGAACCCCTTCGGATGTCCTTGGTGACGTCATAGCTACTTTGGCCGATTTGTCAACTGTTGACATCGCGGGCAAAGATGACTTCAAACGCGCTACCCGAGACTTCCAAAGCCTCTATGTCCGGAAGGAAAACGTGAGGAACACGTACGGTTGGGGAGAAACGGCCTCCCGGATCAGGTTCGCCGCCGGGTTGCTGAAGCTTGCGCTTGACGATGAGATAGAAGAAAGCGAATACGTGAAATGCATGGCGAAGGCGAAGAGCCTCTCCAATGCTCTACCACCAGCGGAGAAGAACATCGAGATGAAACTAATCGAACTCATCGGGGAAGATGGAAGGAAGTTCAGGGGCAAGCCGTTGCGCCGTATCTACTGGCAGGCTGTAGACTACTTCAACATCGACAAGCTTGCAGGAGCAATTTGAGAAATCCTGCCATGGCTTCGGTTTTGCGGGCAGACCTCCAAATCGTTGTCCTTGGACTCCAACAACTTAACCGAAACGTTACAGCATATGGGTTACTACCGTAACTTGGCAGCCTCGTAACGTCCAAGATCGCCCTAATCCACCTGACAACATTTGTTTCTACACAAGAGGGGTTTTGGAGTGGCTCGGCCGTCACGGGTATCGCGTTCTGTTCGGGGTTTGGCGACGCCTCGTAACGGACTTGCCACGCTCGCCGCTACTCGCGACTGCCAAAAACAACCGCCTTTCTGAGTTTTATGGTCGTCTGGGCCACTCGAACCGCCCTGGTCTCAGTGGACCGCCAGATCGCGGTTTTGGCCGGGGAGATAAACCACAGGCAGAAATCGGCGAAGAGAGGATGGGGCATGGCCGACTCCACGATCCTGGCTACCGCAAGAGCCGCGAACGCGAAGGTCGTGACTGGTGACTACCGCTTCGAAGGGCCCTCGGACGCGATCATCATCTGAGCGCCTTCGAACCGGGAAGACGAAGAGGCAAGCCCGAGCCTGCTGAGCGACATCCTGGCCGTCGCCTCACGCTTTCTTTTCCGCTAGCTCCGAGAAGGCTCGTTCCACGTTCGACGGGTGGCACCAGAGCAGCGAGCCGAACCGCTCGGACAGCAGGGCGAACCTCGCCTTTGTGACGCAGTCCTCGAGCTTTATCCCCGCGGACGCCTGCTCCGCGGACTTCCCGGAGCCGACGTACTCGGCCGTCCTTCTTCTGACCTCTTCGAGATACCGGATGTCGTCGGCGATCCTTTCGCCGGCGCAGACGCCGCCGTGCCCCTGGACTATCTTCCCCCTGGCTCCAGCGATCGACCGGATCTTCTTCAGCGACTCGATCAACGCCCGGCTTTCCCCGTAGCCGAAGAACGGGAGCTCCATCACCGTGTCGCCTGCGATCAGCACCCCTTCCTCCTTCTCCCAGCCGATGATGGAGTCAGGGGTGTGACCGGGGGTGTGTATGATCTCCATCTCCCGGCTTCCCACCTGCAGCGTCGACCCGTCTCCCACCGCCTCGTTGGGGTAGGTGCTCCGGATCCTGTCCTTCTCCTCCAGCTTCAGCCTCCCAAATGCCCACTCCGGGTCGTCCTTTCCTTCGGTCCGCATGAGTCCCCCGCAGAGGCTGTGGGAGATTATGTGCTGGGTATCATGAAAGAGCTGGTTCCCCGCGGTGTGGTCGATGTGCCAGTGGGTGTTGATCAGACCCTTCACGCCCAGGCCCGACTTCTTCGCTTCTTGCAGCAGGGCATGGGTGTCATCAGGGTAAAGCAGGGAGTCGAAGACGAAGGCCTCCTTCCCCGAGTGGAACACCGCGGCGGTGACGTTCCCCCCTCCGGGGTATTTGCCGTCGAAGACAGAGACAGAGTTGGAGACCGCCGCAAGACCTGGTCTCAACGGTGCGGTCTTCACGGACGCGAACATAAGGCTTTGACGGTTCGTAGCCTTCACAAACCGCAGGCCAGGCCCGGCCCCCAGAGGAGAGGCTCCGGCCCGGCGGGCAGGGGCTCAGTCAGGCCTGGCCGCTGCGGACCCTGAGGAATCATCTGGCGGGGGTGAACCCGCTCCGCCTTCGGCCTTCCCGCTGACCCTCCTCCCCAGCTTCGAGGGCCACCAGTTGTACTTCTCGGCTATGGCCATGAGCGCGGGGACGAAGAACAGTATGACCACGGTCACGTCGATGATGACCGCCGACGAGACTGCCAGGCTTATCTCCTGCAGCATCCCGATCCCTGTCAGCAGCAGCGACCCGAAGACGCTCGAGAGGACCAGGCCCAGGCCCACGATGGTGACCCACACCTTGGTGGTCGCCGTCTTTATCGCTTCGGAGTCCGACTTGCCGTTGAGCACCTCCTCCCTGATCCTGGTGACGTAGAATATGTCGTAGTCGATGCCGACCCCGAGCATGGTCACCACGACGAACAGGGGGGCGAAGTTGAATATCGGCATCCCCAGCAGGTGGAGGAAGGTCACCGAAAGCAGGGCCAGGGCGAAGGCCACGCTGCAGAGTATGGTGAAGACCAGCCTGAGGGGAGTGAACACCGACCGGAGCTGCAGGAACAGTATCACGTAGACCGCGGCGGCGAGTATGACCAGGACCTGGGGGAGGAGGGAGCTCATGAACTGCTCGCTGTCCAGGGTCCCCTGGGTCTCCCCGGCGTAGTACACCCTGGTCCCCGGCGCCAGAGGGAGGGAGCCGACGGCCGCCTCGACCCCCTTGAGGGAGCTGACAGCCCTGGAGCTCTCGGAGGAGCTCGAGAACCCCACCAGGACCAGGGCCGTGCTGTTGTCCTTCCCCACCTGGGCCATCATCCCGCTCAGGTA
>JAKACC010000007.1 GCA_021796515.1 archaeon
CAGTACGCCCTGGCCCTCTCCAGAGGGGTCGGAGCCGGCTCCAGCGTCGTCGACTTCTTCGCTTCCGAAGCGGCGGTCCTGGCGGTCATGGCTTCCGGCATCTATCTGGTCTACCGGGGAGCAAGGGCGATGGACCCCGGGAATCTCTCCTTACCTTCGATAATCGGCGCGGCATTCTCCTCCAGAAAGACCATGAGGCTCGCAGTGGGAGGGGGAATCCTCTACGCCTTCGCCTTCCTCTTCCTTTCGGGGACCCTGGTATACCAGCCGACCGTCGACTTCAGCCAGGTGTACGGGGCGTCCTCCCCCGGCTGGGCCTCCGCCGTCTGCTGCGGCACCCTCGGATCGGTCCCCGAACTGAAGCTCTACCTGTTCCCGGCGCTCCATCTGGGGGCGCAGCTCCTTCCCCTCACACTCCTGATGCTCGTCCTGGTCCCTCCCCTGGTGACCCTGAACATCGCGGTGGCTCTGGGGTCCCTGAGACAGAAGGCGCTCAGGTCGGGCCGGCTGGTCACCTCTGTAGGGGCCCTGGTAGGTCTCGTGACCGGATGCCCCACCTGCGCCGGATACTTCCTCCTTAGCGCGGCGGGGGGGCTGGGGGCTTCAGCCTTCACCTTCGTACTTGCGCCGTATCAGCTGCTGTTCGTCGTCGTAAGCCTCCCGTTACTCGTCATAGGTCCGTTCCTGACCGCCTACGGGCAGAGGAAGGCGCTGTCTTCGGCCTGCGAGATCCCGGGCGCTCCTGACTAGGCGCGCTCCGACTCCAGCGCTCATTACCGAGACCAGGGACGAGAGGAGCGGGGCAGCTGGTCTTGCTGCGAACGACTGGTGACGCTAGCGCGCCCGACCCACAGCTCGGCCTGACGCTCGCCGCCTGCGTGCAGGGAGGACTGCACCCTCGACGTCCCGTGTCTGCCGCGCCGATGGTTCTGGCCAAGAACTCTGTTTTCCGCCAGTCGAGGAGGGCGAGCACCCCACCAATCTTAAATAGCGTGAGACGGTCGCAATTTTTGAAATGGCTCTCTTCGGGGACATCGGGACGGTCTTCGCGATGGGCCTGGTCGGCATGGGGTTCACCCTCCCGGTCGTCCTCCTTCCGCGCCTCTTCGGTCCGAGGCACCCTAACCCCCTGAAGAACGCCCCCTTCGAGTCCGGACAGGTCCCCCAGGGGGCCGGGAAGATGCACTTCATGATGCAGTACTACGCCTACCTCTTGATGTTCATCGTCTTCGACGTTCTCGGGATGTTCCTCTACGCCTGGGCGGCGGCCTACAAGCCGCTTTCACTCGGCTTATCGTCTGACTGGGCGGTCACGCTCTTCATCGGGATGCTCTTCATTCCCATGGGGTTCGCATTGGTGCTGGCAGGGAGGCGCGATCTGTGGTAGTCGCGCAGCAGCAAAAGTCCGGGGCCTTCCAAGTCTTGGTCGGGAAGATAGATGACATCCTCCAATATGCCATAGGCGATCCGATGCGCTACCTCGCAAACTGGGGGCGCCTTTACTCACTCTGGCCCGTCCATCTAGAGACGGCTTGCTGTGTCCCTCCGGAAACCGTCATCCTGGGAGACGACAAGCAGATCTCTGAATACGAACCCGGGGACATGGCCGCCTCGGCTTCGGGGCTCGTCACTGTCACCAGGACCTTCAAGCGGCAGTACAGCGGCTACATGCTTGAAATCACGGGACGCGGGATGCTCCCCATCCGTCTGACCCCAGAGCACCCAGTCCTCGTCGCTTCGCGGTTGCTCAGGAGCGGCAAGGGAGAATACCTCCCTGGAACCAGTTGGAAGAAGGCATCAGAACTTGTCAGCGCCCCGCCGGTCAAGGCGAACGGCGAGTCCGTCTTTCCTGACGTGGCGCACGACTGCCTCCTGATACCGCGGATCAAAGGGCACCTCGAGCTGACCAGCATCCCTCTCAGTCCCTATGCGAACCGCCGCGGCCTTGCCGTCATGAGAGCCCGGCGGGACAGCCCGCCCTTGGACTTTCCGCTCAATGTGAAAACGGCATGGCTCCTGGGTGTCTACGTCGCGCAAGGCTGGACCAGCGAGAACCACTACGTCTTCTTTTCCGTCGGGAAGCACGAGAAGAGCCTCGCCAGGCGCATCTCGCTGCTGGCGAAGTCTCTTGGGTATTCGCCGCAGATCAGGGAAAGGGAGACCGCGCTCGTCGTGAGGTTCTCATCCAGCGTCCTCGCAAGAGCCCTGAGGGAGTGGTGCGGGCACCTCGCGGAGAACAAGAAAGTCCCCGACTTCATACTCCACCACAGGAGCGAACCTCTGTTGCGTTCGTTCCTCAGCGGCTACCTGAAGGGCGACGGAAGCGTCACCGTCGACAAAGGGGGTCCCGTCTTCGACCATGCGAGCACAACTTCGAAAGTCCTTGTCCTCCAGCTGCAGCTGGCGTATGCCAGGCTTGGGCGTTTCGCAAGAATCAGACTGGAGCGCCGAGAGGGGGTCGCACAGATCGAGGGAAGGACAGCCAAGGAGAGGGATGCCTACTCTCTTTCCCTGCTCGCGTCTGACAGGAAGGTTGCCGACTTCCGCATCAGCCCGGATTACATCATCGTCCCGATAAGGAAGATTTCGAAGTTACCTTACTCCGGTCAGGTGAGGAACCTTGAGACAAGCGACAGCACGTACCTCGTGTCGAACGCTGTCGTCCACAACTGCAGCGTCGAGGTCGGAGCGGCCGCCGGGTCGAGGTTCGACATGGAGAGGTTCGGCGCCCTCGAGGCATTCGGCTCCCTCCGTGCCTGCGACCTGATCATAGTCATGGGGACTGTCACGCGCAAGCTCGCCCCCAGGCTGAAGTTCATCTACGACCAGATGGCCGAGCCCAAGTGGGTCATGGCGATGGGCGCATGCAGCATCACCGGGGGGCTCTACTTCGACTCCTATAACGTCCTGAGGGGGATCGACGACATCATCCCGGTCGACGTCTACATCCCGGGCTGTCCGCCGCGGGCCGAAGCCGTGCTCCAGGGCCTCGTCTTGCTCCAAGAAAAGATCAGAAGGGCTCCATCTCTAAGCGGCCGGTGACACCTGCATGAGCAAGGCACAACCCCCGCAGCCCTCACCGCCTCAACCCCTGACTGCCGCGCCGACCACTCCTCCGCGCGCGCAGGCTCCTCCAGCCGCGCCCGCCCCGACGAACCCAGAGCCTGTCAGGGCTAAAGAGTTCGCCGCGAAGTTCACGGCGAAGTTCCCAAGCGCGAAGGTGGATTGGACGAAGGAGCACAGGGTCAAGTTGACCGTAACACCCCAGGAGGTCGGGGAAGCGGCACTCTTCGTCCGCGACTCTCTCAAATTCGATCACATAAGCACCGTCAGCGGAGTCGACTGGATCGCGAGGAACGAGCTCGAAGTTGTCTATTTCGTGGGTTCCTCGGTCACCGGACTGGAGGACTTCGTCTTTGCCCTGGCCGAGCGGGTCCCCAGAGACGACCCGGTGGTCCCGACCCTCATCGCGGTCTGGAGGGGCGCGGAGTACCCTGAGCGCGAGACGCACGAGATGTTCGGAATCAACTTCAAGGGGCATCCCAGCCAGGCCCATCTGTTTCTCCCTGAGGACTGGAACGACCTACCTCCGCTGCGCAAAGACTACGTGTCGCCAGGAAGATGAGCATGGCCCAGGAATCAGAGTACTCTCCCGACTCGGACAGAATCATGGCCGTCTCCCTGGGACCCCAGCACCCGGGCGCGGGTCACTTCCGCATCCGCCTCTGGCTCGATGGGGACTACGTCGTCCGGTCAGACCCAGACCCGGGGTATGTCCACCGGGGAGAAGAGAAGATGAGCGAGTACAGGAACTACATCCAGAACGTCCCGCATCTCGAGAGGCCTGTCATACTAGACAGCTCTAACATCCTCTTTCCCTACGCCTTGGGGGTCGACGAGCTCATGGGGAGCAAGATTCCGCCTAGAGGGCAGTATCTCAGGGTGATCATGTCCGAGATAAACCGCATCATCTCCCACATGTACTTCCTCGGCATCCAGGGATACTTCATGGGGCACACGACGATGATCACCTGGTGCATGGGTGACAGAGATTTCTGGATCGACCTCGGCGAGCGCATAGGCGGAGCCAGGGTCACCTTTGCTTACGTCATCCCGGGAGGGGTGAGGAACGACATCCCAGAGTACGCCATAGAGAAGGGGCTCAAGACCTGCGACTGGTTCGACAAGCGGATGGATGAATATGAAAAGATTTTCTTCGACAACCCCATGGTCCGCCAGCGTTCCGACGGGGTCGGGGTCCTGTCGAGGGAAGACGCAGTAGCCCTCGGGGCGACCGGGACGGTGGCGCGAGCCTCGGGGCTGACCTTCGACGTCCGCAAGGACGAGCCTTACAGTTCCTACGGGGACTTCGAGTTCAAGACCCCGGTGCTCGCTCAGGGGGACTCTTGGGCGAGGGCATACGTGGCCCTTCTTGACATGAGGGAATCTGTGAAGATAATCCGTCAGGCCCTGAAGAAGCTTCCGCAGGGTCCGGTTCGGCTGAAGCTCGGTCCACAGCCAAGGGTCCCGGCAGGGGAGGTCTACTCCCGGACCGAAGGGGCCAGAGGGGAGATGTCCTACTATATCGTCAGCGACGGGTCGCCCCGCCCCTACAGGCTGAAGATTGGGGTCCCGTCGGCGAAGAACCTAAGGATTCTCCCCCATCTGCTGAAGGGTGTTCACGTGGCAGACGTCCCCGTGATATACTGGGGTCTGAATTATTGGCCAGTCGAAGCCGATAGATGACCTTTTTCAGGCTCCTTTCCGTTGAATCTGCCTGATTCAACCCCCTTTATCCGTTCGGGCTCACCATCAGCCCTTGACACCGGAACGCTGGAGCTGCTTCATCTACGAAAGCCGCGCAATCTGTGCGTACCAATTGCTTGGGCGACTCCCGGCCCGGTATCATCGCTACTTGGTTTTCAGTGCTGACCCGGTGTCACCCCTCCTGCGGGGGGTGCGAACGGCTCGGCCTCGGGGCCCTTCTCCCCCCTGTGGACTACGTAGACGCCGACGAGGATCAGCGCGCCCCCGAGGATCTGGGCGAGAGTGATCTGCTCGCCCAGGACCGCCAACCCGAAGATCGCCCCGAACACCGTAGAGCTGGACCAGACCAGCAGCATCCTGATGGCGCCGAGCCTCTTCACGGCGGCTATGAACAGGACCGTCCCGCCGGTGACGACCGCCCCGAGCAGCAACAGGACGGATACACTGTATGCAGTAAACCCGAGGTGCGCCCCGGCCACGAGGAAGACTGCTGTCAACGCGACCCCTCCTATCAGGTTCCTGTACTTGCTGATGAGCGAGGTGTCGAACCGCTTCGTCGCCAGGGCGATGATGTTGTTCTCGAGGGCCCAGGCCAGCCCCGAGCCGAGGACGAGCAGGTTCCCGGTCAACCCCTGGAGGAAGGCGATATGCGACAGATCGAGGTTCGTGGAGACCACCACCAGCCCTGCGACAATTAGCAGCCCGCGCAGGGCCTGGCCCCGGCGGAGGGTTTCGCCGAACACCGAGAAAGCCAAGACGGTGGTGAACAGCACCTCCCCGTTTGCCAGGAGGGCGGCGTTCACCACCGTTGTCTCGTCCAGTCCCACGGTGTACATCAGAGGGGCCAGAGCTGCCCCCACGAGCCCGAAGAACACCAGGTACCTGAGGCTCCCGGGAGTCGGCCTCCTTCTAGGCTGATAGAAGAGGAGCACCGCCCCGGAAATCAGGAAGGAGAGCCCGGTCACCACCACGGGGCCGTTGTAGGAAAGGGCAATCTTGGTGAGCGTCGACACCGACCCCGCGCAGAGGGACCCGAGGATGGCGTAGACGTATCCCTTCGTCGTCTCGGAGCTGGCCTTCACGAGTAGCTCGCGCCGGGGAAACAGGTAGCATTAAGCATCCTCCGCGAACTCCTCTTAAGTCAGGCCTGCCTGCCTATGGCTATGGCATCTGACGACGCCATACTGGCCGAACTTCAGAAGATTAGAGAGCTCCTTACCCCGAAGCCAACTCCACCAACACCTCCTCCCCCCAAAGGAATGCGGGCCGAGTTCATGTCGTTCCTATCCCAGTACAAGGTCCTTGGCCTTGCCGTGGCGTTCATCCTAGGTCTGTACCTGGGGAACCTCGTACAGGGGCTGGTCAACGACCTGATGATGCCTCTCATCTCCATTGCGACCGGGAGCGTCGGTCCGCTAAAGGCGTGCACCGCCGGAGGGACACCGGTCCCGGCGTGGCAGTGCATCGCCGTCGGGCCCTTCCTCATCGGCTCGTTCCTCGGCACCCTGATAACCTTCATCGTAGTCGTCTTCGTCGTCTTCCTCATAGTCAAGGTGGCGAAAAGGTCAAACATCCAATAGGGGCTCTCCCGATTTCTTCCGCTGTGCGTCAAATCAGTTAAGCATACTGTCAACGGTAATTGCCTCAGTCAGTCATCTCCATCGCTCAGGATATCAGGGCAAGATTTCGCGATGAGCAGCAGCAAGTTCGAAAAAGGATGGAAGACCCAGGAGCGGGAGCCTTTCGGGAAGATGGTCCGCGAGACCGTCCGTGGGCCACAGCCGATCCGGCCTCAGGTCCAGAAAGCGACCCAGCAGCTGACCGGGGAGATCAACCGCCTCGACCAGGCTATGGGCAGGCTGAAGCAGCGAGAGAACTCCATTTTCAAGAAGGCTGTGACGGCCGTTCAGGCGCACGACCAGGAATCCAGCAAGGCTTACTCCAACGAGCTCGCCGAGGTCCGCAAGATGGAGAAGATCGTTACGCAGTCCAGGATAGCCCTGGAGCAGATCAACACGAGGCTGCAGACGGTCACAGACATCGGCGATTTCGCGGCGACCATCGCCCCGGCCATAGGTGTGATCAAGAACGTACGCGTCACCCTTGGCGAAGCCATGCCAGACGCCCAGGGAGCTCTGGGAGAGATCGGGGCACAGTTGAACTCGATAATGGTGGACGTCGGTCAGATAACGGGGACCACCTTCTACCAGGCCGAGAACGGCGAGGAGGCCAACAAAATCCTGGCCGAAGCGTCCGCGATAGCTGAGAAGCGGATGTCGGAGACACTTCCTGAAGTCCCGAGCAGCTCCGGTCAGTCCATCTTCACGAGCGAGTAGACGCCCAGGGCAGCTCGGCTTCGGCCGGCCCGTCTTTTCTGCTTCTTGCGGTTGGCGCGGCCTCCATTGCGAAAACAGCACCGATGCAGGAAGCAGTGCCTGAAGGACCACACCAGCGATGGGGAGGGCCGGGTGTCCTCGACCGTGATGTCCGGACTCTAGGAGGCGCGGTGACATCTGCCACGTTGGACTCGGCCGTATCCAGCATGGGGCTAGGCCGGAGACGAGGTCGCCCAGAGCAGCTCCATGAACTGCTTGAAGTGACTCGCCACGGCCGGGCTGTCGAGCCATCCGCAGGCCGAGTGGTCAGGGAGTCCGATTAGAGCGACTTTGTCGTCCACCAGGAGGTCGAAAGCTACCTGGTTTCCGGTCCTGGCCTCTACCCCTGGTGGGAGTAGCGCCTGCGCCTGGTCGTCACAGACAGCTCTGACCTTCACCCCTCTGTTCACCGCCCCGTCGAGGAGCTCCATCACCTTTGCGTCCTCCAGACCCATCGCGGGCGTGACGACCATCACGCTCTCTCTAGCCCCTCTGAGCATCTCGTAGATCTTCCCCAGAACTCCCTCGCTCCCCCGGAGGGTGTACACCAGCTCTGCTTCCTCGGTGGGCTCGGCCCTGTATATCCTCTGAAGCTCCTTGAACGTGTCTTCGACCCTCGAAGAAATCGTGGCCTTGACGGTCGCGGGCTTCTTGGCCCTGTATGTGACCGGTTTGCTGACGATTTTCTCTACCCATCCCTTCGCCTCGAGGGCTTTCAGCGCCGTGTAGGCGCTGGGGTAAGGGATTCGGGCCTCGGTAGCGACCCTCTTCGGCTCGGCCGGCCCGAGACCTGCGTTGGCGACATAGGCTTTGGCTTCGTAACTTGTGAGCCCCAGGTCCTTGAGCTGCTCGACTATCTGGGACCTGTCCACGCATGGTGAGCGGCGAAGCTCTTATATAGTATTTTCGTAGCGTTCGCACTAAATGGCTGGCAAACCTGACTACGATGTGGTCATCGCGGGGGGCGGGATGGCTGGCCTGATAACAGCCGCTTCCGTCGGCTACCACTCGAAGGGGAACGCCCGGGTCCTGGTGGTCGACAGGAACAAGGAGGGCGAGCCGGGAAGGAAGACCAACAACGGCTGGACCTGCGGGGATGCGACCAGCAAGAGGTCTTTGGATTACCTCGAGGAGCACATAGGGATAAGGTACGGCTCCCCCGAGCTGGAACACCCCGTGAGCGGGGTCTATGTCTACTCCCCAGACAGAAAGTCGAAAGTGCTCTTCGAAGGGGAGGGCTATCTGTTCAACAGGAAGTTGGTCCCGAGGCGCCAGGTCGCAGACGCGAAGAAGTTCGGGACAGAATTCATGTTCGGGGCCACTGCAGAGAGGCTTCTCTCGGAAGAGGGCCGTATCACCGGGGTGACGGGACGGAGGTCTGACGGGACGGCGTTCAGCGTCACCGGGAAAATCGTCATCGACGCCACAGGTTCGTCCTCCACGCTCAGGAGGTTCATGCCCATCCCGTCGCTGATAGAGAAAGAGATCGACCCGGACGACGTGGTCGGCACCGGGAGGTACATACTCGACTTCGAGCCGGCCGTAGAAGACAAGGTGTTCTTCGACTCTGATTATTGCATAATCCATCTTGATCAATTCATGGCGCCAGCAGGTTACTGCGTGGCGCCAGACACGCCAATAGTCTGCCGAAACAGTCTCAAGGCGGTGCAGGAAGTGAAGATGGGTGATGAAATACTCACTTCGGTTGGATGGATGCCCGTGTCAGCGACCAGCGTCAGGGACTTCACAGGCGAGTTGGTTGTAATCACTCCATCCATGCTGAACCAGACAATCAAACTGACCCCAGAGCATCTTGTAAGGGTCTGGAATCCAAAGACAGGCGAGACTTGGAAGCACGCTGACGAGTTGGCCCGTAACACCGGTGGAAAGCATCAGCCAGGGGACTTCCTCGTAGTAACACTCCCCACTCAGCCTTCCAAGCCACTCGAGGAATTAAGTGCCTTGGACTACGTCGATGGACTCGTCGAGGGCGACTACGTACACCTGGCGATACGACGCTCCTTCTTCAACGGGAGGGCGTCCGACGGATCCTATGTCCGGGCGAAAAGACTTGCCAAGCATCCCAAGGGTACCAAACTACCGCTGAAGATAGCGCTCACAGAGGATTTCATGGAACTGTGTGGTCTGTACGTCGCAGAAGGATGCGTCAAGAAAGATCACGTGGTGATATCGAATACAAATCGTCAGGTCATTGCAGGGGTCCACGACAAAGCCGGGCGCCTCGGCTACAACTGCTTTGATTGGATCAGTTTGAGGAGGAATCGTGCCAAGCCCACAATCAATGTGGAATTCGGGAACTCGCTTCTTGCCAAGGTGATGAGCGACTGCTTCGGCAAAGGGGCGAGGAACAAGAAGTTGCCAGCGTGGATTCACGAGATCTCGAGGAGTTCAAAGATGGCTTTCTTGCGAGGCTACTACGAGGGAGACGGATCGCGCGAACGCCACGAGGGACATTCTGAGGGACGCACCTTCACGACAACCTCTCGCGCTCTCCTCGTTGACATGTGGCTCCTGCTCGCAGGACTTGGAATCGTTGCCAGCATCAAGAGGAACAAGAAGAAGGATGCGTGGTCCGCGGGTGTCTGGGGCCACCAGGCCGGCTTCCTTGGGGAAGACTTGGCCAAGGCAGGCAGGGAACAGTACACGGGATTCGTAGTAGGGAACGGCCGCATCTACCTGAACATTCGGAGGTTAGAGAGAGAGAAGTATTCGGGGCCTGTCTATGACCTCAACTCTGCGGGGGATTTCTCTCCTCTCTTTAACGTCCACAACTGCTGGGTCTTCCCGAAGGGAAAGAAGAAGGTGAACATAGGGCTGGGGGTGTCCCACTCCGGGCTGGCGAGGAGGAACAGGAGGTTCGGGCTCAACGACAACCTCCAGAGCCTCATCGACAAGTACCTGGCCGACAACCCGGTCATCAGGAACTTCTCCCAGCCCTCTGACGACGCCAACGCCGGGAACACGAAGGGAAATTGGCAGGTCCCAGTGAGGCGGCACAACGACTGCATGGTCGCCAACGGCTTTGCAGTGGTGGGGGACGCTGCTTGGATGCCCAGGCCCATCGACGCCGGAGGGATAAGCCCCTCTATCTACGGCGGGACCATCCTGGGGAAGGTGGTCGCCGAGGCGCTCGAGGCCGGGGATGCGACAGAATCGGGCCTCTGGAATTACAACGTCGAGTACATGAACACCCACGGATACCCGATGGCCAGCTTCGAGGTCCTCAGGAGATACCTGCAGACGGTCACCAACGACCAGATCAACTACGGGATGGAGCACTTCCTTTCAGAGGAAGACGTAGCGGCGATAACCGAGAGGAAGCACCCCGAATTCAACCAGGCCCGCTTCATGAACCCGGCGATGTGGTTCCGGGTCCTTAGGCAGCTTTCGCTCGCCAGGGGGCTCAGGTACACCGTCAAGAAGAGCGCCGCCCTGGTGGAGATCAACCTAGCCTACCCAGACTCCCCCAAAGGCTTCGGCGAATGGCAGAAGCGCCTGGGCAAGGAGCTCGCTGAGACCGTTGAGAAGTTCAAGCCCCTCGACGTGGCCAACTAGAAATACCACCCGGGTTCCGGGTGCCCATGGTAAAGCTCGCCCCCAAGGTCATGGAGTTCCTCGAGGGGAAGCACTTCGGTAAGCTCGCGACCGTGATGAAGGACGGGTCCCCCCACGTCACCCCCATCTGGTACATGGTGGACGGGGGCAAGGTCGTAATCAACACGACTACGACCCGGGTGAAATACTTCAACATCGTCCGGGACCCAAGGGTCAGCTTCCTAGTGGATGACGGGTATCCATACGTAATACTCTTCGGGAAGGCTAGGGTGGCGCCTGAGAGGGACGCCAAAAGAGACATAGAGGCGCTGGCGATCAGGTACACGGGAGCGACCAGGGGACGGAAAGCGGCACGGTCGACCTTCTGGAAGGAGCCCCGGGTGTCGATAGAGATAGTGCCAGAAAGGGTCTTCGTCAGCCTCTAGCTATCTCATCGCGCGCGAGAAGAAGTCGGTCACGAACCTGCTGTATGTCTCTCTGTCCGAACTCTTCGCGAAGTGGATGTGCTGGAAGATCACCCTGTTGAGCATCCCGAGGAGGCAGTCGACGGCTAGCTTGGGGTCCGTCTTGCGGAACATCCCCCTCGTGATCGCGCGTTCCACCAGTCCGGAAGCGATCCCTGAAACCTTCTCCAGGTCGTCTGACACCATCTGGGCGCTGTGCTTGTCCAGGGTGGCCGAATCCCTCATGTATAGTCCGATGTCGAATGTGTGCTCCGGGAAGGACCTGAGATAGGTCGAGATGAAGATCTCGAGCCCTCTCCTCGGGTCGGGGGCCTTTGACGCGGCGGCGAGCTTCCGGATGAACTCTTCCATCGATATTTGTTTCCGAGCTACGGCTTCGAAGAGCCCCTTCTTGCTGCCGAAGTAGTAGTAGATGACAGGGGCGGTGGTTCCGGACACCCTGCAGATGTCCCTCACCGAGACGTTGGCGAACCCCTTTTCCGCAAACATCCTCGAGGCCACTCCGAGTATCTTCCCGGCGGTCGCATGCTGCTCTTCAGCCTGCACGTCCAGCGAAAGCCCTGCTTTCCGTATATAACGGTTGGAGGCCCGGCGAAAATAGCAGCCCGCGGCCCTTGCGACGCGAATCAGCGAGGTAGGCTAGTCGAATTCTCCGCCTTCGCCGCCCATCCCGCCGGCTCCCCCTCCGGGGGGCCCTGCCGGCGCCTTCGACTTCCCTGCGGCGATGACGTCGTCGATCCTAAGTATCATCGAGGCCGCCTCGGTGGCCGACCTGATGATCTGGACCTTCACGGCCAGAGGCTCGATGACCTGGCGCTGGTACATGTCCTTGACCTTCCCATCCGCGGCTTCAATCCCGAACCACTTCCCGTTCTCTGTAGCATGCTTCGCTCTGAACTCCACCTGCGCGTCGATGGGGTCCATACCTGCGTTGAGGGCTAGGGCGATGGGTATCGACTCGAGGGCCTCGGCGAACTTCTGAGCCGCAAGCTGCTCCCTCCCAGTGAGCTTGTCCGCCCACTTCAGGACCTGAGCGGCCGCCTCCGCCTCCGCCGCGCCTCCGCCGGCTACCACCGCCGGCCTCTCGATGACGTCCTTGGTCACCATCAGGGCGTCGTGAAGAGACCTCTCACCCTCGTCCACGATGCGCTGGGTCCCGCCTCTCACCAGTATGGTGACCGCCTTCGGGTTCTTGGCTCCTTCTACGAACACCCACTTGTCTTCTTCGACCTTCCTCTCCTCTACGTGCCCCGCATAGCCGAGGTCGCTGGGAGAAAGGTCCTCGAAGTTGTTCACCACCCTGCCGCCCGTCGCCTTCGCTAGCTTGGTCATATCCGACTCCTTCGCCCTCCGCACGGCGAGGATCCCGGACTTGGCCAGGTAGTGCTGGGCGATGTCGTCGATGCCCTTCTGGCAGATGACCACGTTGGCCCCCACTTCAGCGACCTTGTCCACCATCCCCTTCAGCATCTTCGTCTCCTCGTCCAGGAACTTCTTCATCATGGTGGGGTCGTTGATGTTGAGCTTGGCGTCGAACTCCGTCTTCTCTATCTCGAAAGGAGCGCTGATGAGGGCGATCTTGGCCTTGTCCACCGACTTCGGCATGCCAGAGTGGACTACTTCTTTGTCCAGCACTATCCCCTGTATGAGCCTGGTGTCTTTCAGCGAGCCGCCGGGCTTCTTCTCCACCTTTACGTTGTCGATGTCTACCCTGAACCCCTTGTCTGCCTTCTCCGCCACCGCCAGGGTCGCCTCGACCACGAGCTCAGCAAGGTCCTGGGCCTCCTTCGAAACCAGCTTGGTCTGCATGCTGGTCTTCGCGACCTTCACCAGCCACTCTTTGTCGCCCGCGGAGACCTTCTCCGCCACGTCCTCCAGGGCCTCGATGGCTTTCCTCGAGGCCTTCGAATAGCCGTCTACTATTACGGTAGGGTGCACGTCCTTGTCAAGGAGCTCCTCTGCCTTTTCCAGCAGCGCTCCCGCAAGCACCACCGCAGAAGTCGTCCCGTCGCCGACCTCGTTGTCGGTGGTCTTGGAAACTTCTACCAGCATCTTAGCTGCCGGGTGCTGCACGTCGATCTCTTTCAGCATCGTTGCGCCGTCGTTGGTGATGGTGACGTCCCCGAGAGAGTCTACGAGCATCTTGTCCATACCCCTCGGCCCTATGGAGCTCTTCACTATCTCTGAGATCAGCTTCGCGGCCGCTATGTTGTTCCTCTGGGCCTCCCTGCCCCTGCTCTGGCTCGACCCTTCCTTAAGAATCAGGACGGGCTGCCCAGACTGGGTGACTGCCGGAATCGCGGTTGTTGACATCGTAAGTCTTCGTTCGGTATACAACTAGTGGTTTATATTCGTTTTGCGGGAGCGGGGGTGCTGCGAGTCTTTTCGGGCTTCCGGGGAGGGGCTACCTCCTGTATGGCCCTCGCTAGGCCGATGTCCCAGCTGGTCACGCCCCCTTCCGAGTGGGTCTGGATCGCCAGCCTGACCGTAGTGTATCTGATGTGGATGTCAGGATGGTGCTCCTGCCTCTCTGCTACTGCCGCCACCCTTTCCACGAATGCGATGCCTTCCATGAACGTGTCGAACTCGAACGTCCTGGAAATGAAACTCCCTTCGTGCCTCCACTCCTCGAGGCCCTTCAGGGCCCTGTCCACCTGGCGCGGCGTCAGGAGCTTCGGCACAGGTGCCTGTGAGAGGCCGTCCGTTTTTAGTTTTACCGAAGCGGCAACTGTAGTTGACAACGGGAGTTTACGAGCCAGCGGCGCCCTCGTTTCCGTCGCATGGGAGAAAAGGAGCTCCTTCGGTCGACCGCGCAGTCTCTGCAAAGGATCAGCAGTTCGAAGTCTGAGGTGGCGTCGGGGCTCGACTCGTCCGCCATTTCGCGCCAGGTGGAGAAGGTCACGAAGCCGGGGTCCCCGGGGGCTGCCATGAAGAAGGCAGGGGTCGCACTCATCGCCGCGCCCGAGCCGTTGACCGGCGTCGCGGGAGTTGCCCTGGTCGCGTCGTCGTTCGCCATCAAAGGGAAAGAGCCGGCGAGCCTGGCGAGCATCGCCCAGGAGACGCGAAAGATCCTCCGGGAAATCCAGTCCTTTAGGATTTAAGTAGCCGCGGAGGTGTCCGCGTAACTCGATGGAACTCAAGCCATCGAAGGGACTCAAGGTGAAAGTTAACGCGCAGCGCGAAGCAGTCTTCGGCGACGAATCGGTCAGCGTCCAGGGTGCCTCGATCAAGGAGGGAGCTAGGGCCGGCACGATGACGGGTCGGACCCTGGTGGGGTTCTGCGAGGTGGAGATGCAGAAGCTCGACGGTCGCGCACACTGGTACCCGATAGAAGACCTGACGGGGGAGCATGGCGAGAAGCTGGTCGAAGAAGAGATGCCGATAGAGCTAGAAGAGGACGAGGGCCAAGAAGAGGAGCAGTAGCAGCTTGAGCGAGGCCGCCAAGGCCGAGCTTGTCTTCGTCGTCGATGTAACCTCGTTCACCAGAGGCGGTTTCATGGGCACTACCAGCTACGGGGGGAGGAACGCGAGCATGGAGTTCGACGACGGAGGCGAAGGGGTCTTCCTCACAGTAGAGATGGCCAGTCGCATCGGGGTAAGGAAGGGGTCCGAGGTCACGGTGGTCCTGGAGGACGGCGCCATCCGTAACTACGAGTTGACCGTTGCGGGGGTAGGGAAGTCCCTCCGCATCTCCGATTCAACGGTCTACTATGGCATAGGAAGAGAGGGTGCAGCCGTCCTAAGAATCAGGAAAGCATGAAACCCGCCGCCTACTTCAGCATCGCGTCCCCGTCAGAGTCTGGGAGGTCGTACCACCTCGACCTCTCGCCTATCCTCGCCCGCATCCTCCAGCCGAAGCTCTTGGGGCATCTCTCCATCATACCCGTAAGCTTCCTGATGCGCGATTCCAGGAGCTCCTTGTCTTCTCCTGCCAGCTCCCCCGCCATCGCGAGCACTGCCTCGAGGGACTTCCAGAAAGTAGTGTACACGCCCCAATCTTTCGAGCAGAGGTCGGCGATCTCGTCACCCCTGATCCCCCCTGGCTCCGTGGTTACGTCGAAGTCCTTGAATGCGACCACCAGGTCCTTGTACTCTTTCTCCGTCTTCTCGACGACCTGGAGCTTGGTCATCAGCAGCTGAGTGATGGGGAGCGTATGTGTCCCGGCGAGGATGCTCTCCTCGAAGTTGAACTTGTGGCACATGATGAACTCGTCCAGGAAGAGGTCGACCCTCCGTCGGTTCCCCATATCGTAGTAGATCAGCCTCTGCCCCATGTTGAGCTTGTTGAACAACTCCCTCGGCTTGTAACCGAGCGTTTCCATGGTTTTCACAATCTCTTTCGAGTCCTCTCTCTTACCTATCAGGTCGATGTCCTTGTTCTCCCGGAAGTATCTGGGGTCGCTGGCGCTGGGACAGAGCTTCTTGGAGGCGAGCCCCCCGAAAAGCCTGAGCCTCACCCCCTTCCTCTCGGCCATGTCAATTATCTGAGTGGCGGCCTCTAATGCGTTGGCGGGAGTCAACATTAGGCTCTCCATACGAGCGTTGAAACGCCTTCCTGGCGATTTAAGATGTGTTTAGCAGCAACGTGTTGAAGGTCGGCTGAAATGCGAAATCGTCCCGCAGCTGCGAGGCGTCCACGGAGGGCGCCCGGGCGCCCGCTCTGGCCCCCCCTCGGTCATTTCGGTTCCTCTCCCTCCCTATGGCCATACGCCAGTCAGTGTCGGTACCATCGAGGCAGAAGAGGATGGGGTGCAGTGCGTGGAAGGCTTCGGCATATCTCAGCTTCTGGGGGGCTAGCGCTCCAGGATGAGCTTCAGTTTCGCCGACGCCCCCCTTGTTTAATAACGGATGCGGCTCTATCCTTTAAGGCTCCGACGAGGGGGCCACAAGAATGAAAGACGTAGCTCGGGTTAGGCCATGTCCTTCGAGATAGCCGAAGACCTCTCCAGGCAGACCTCGGAGCTCCTTTCCCGGTTCGAAGGGAGGGCCGCCGCCTTCTCCAACAGAGAGGACCTGGCCTCGTTTGCGCTCCAGCGCGACCGAGCTGCCGCTGAGAAGACCGCCCGGGAGTTCTTCGGTCCGGGGGAGCACCTTGCGACGGGGATCGACGGTTCCATGGACTTTGACGAGCGGCTCCAGATGATACTCTTCTACGCCAACGCGACCGCCTATAGCTGCCCCTTTACAGTCGCGGAGCACCTGTCCCTGGACCTATCCGGGGCTTACAGAGAGTCGAAGATGGACGCTTCTGCAGCCATCCCGCTCTGGGCCGAGGACCTCTCCAACGTCCTCACAAACGAGCCGGAGATAGACATCGAGCTGGAGCATTCGGTTGAGAGGATCCCGAACTCTTTCATGACCCTCGGAGAGCTTTACCTGGGGTACCGGGCCTGCGAGAAGTCTAGGATCGTGTTCATGGACCGGCCTCTCTCCGGGACCTATTCGACCCTCTCCCGCGACGTCAGGCTGCTCCTCAGGCGGGGAGAGACCAAGCTCACCCGTTGGTCCCCGGACGTTCCGGCGACGCTGCTGGACATGAAGCTCTCACTGTCTCTAGGCTCCCCGTCCATGGCGGTCCCCACCAGGGGCCGCTATCTGCATGTCGCCATGCTAAAGCGCCTGCTCGCGGGCCCGGCGAGCGTAGCAGACCTCTCGAAGACGCTCAAGGTCAGGGAAGCGGAGGCGTCGAAGGCCGCCGCAAGGCTCCTCAGGTTCGACAAGGAAGCTGGAGGGTCGGTACTGTCAGACTCAGCAGAGTCCCACCTCGGGGTGAGGGACGAGGTCCGAGGATATTGGAGCCGTACCCTGGCGCTGTCTGTCGACTACGCATCCAAGGTCTTCTCCAGGTCGAGGCACCCCCTCGCCTTGAAGGCGGACGAGTATCTTACGATGCTCGACGTGAGCGCGGTCTCTCTGTTCCTGCTCCAGGGGCTCCTCGACCGGGCCTCGGAGAAGCGGACCCTCCTGGTGGGGATAGCCAAGGACACCTCGGCGACTGACGTCGCAAGGTCGGTCCTGCCGTTCGCGTCAGCCGGCGGTTTCCTGAGACTGGGCTCTCCGGCCCCGATGCTGAGGAACGACAGGGCTTTCCTGGCGATTCTGAGCGCCGAAAACCCGGAGATCGCGACCCCCTGGAGGACGATGGGGTACGACTCCGCCTTCTCGACCATCGCCAACGTCGGAGGAGAGCTGCGCAGCGCCAGGAAACTGGTCTCAAGAGAACGGCTCTTCGTCCGGTCTTACTTCCAGCTCCGGACCCTCAGGAGCGACAGAAAGGTCAGGTCGCAGGTCTTCCTCTTCGACAGGCCGTTCGGCGAAGGAGACGAGGGCGCCGAGAGGCAGGTCAGGGTCAAGGAGAAGTCAGGGATGGCTGACGTCGGTGCCTACTTCGAAGGGGACCGCCTCAGCAAGGCGTCCAACCTGGTCCTGCATATCTTATCCATGGCGGACAACCCGGAGGTCTTCGAAGCCTTCGGCCACAACCAGCTGCTCTACCTGGCGGACAAGGCGGTGAAGGCGGAGGTCAGGATGCTCCGGAGCTCCCTCAGGGGGGTCGCGGACCTCAGCGCTGGCGGTGTGTCCAACAGGCGGAAGATATTCGGGCTCGTTACACCTTATAGGCAGCAGCGGGCCGAGGCCGAACACGCGAGGATGAAACAATAGAGATGCTGGAGAGCCAGCAGAACGGGTTCTTCGACAACATGGGCGGGGAGTTCGACGCCCGCCTCAAGATGGTCACGAGGACTACGAGGACCACCAAGAGCGACGGCAGGGAGCTGACCGTGTCCAACCCGCTCGCGATAATCGAGGCGCGGTTCAGCTACAAGGTCCTCGACAGGCTCCTCTCCCCCAACTTCGTCGCCATAGAAAGGAGCGTAGAAGGCGAGAAGCGCTACGTGATGTACGAGGTGGTGGCCGTCAACCCCACGCACTACCAGCTCCCGGGGATCGACGCTTCCATGCCCACCCTCCTCAGGAAAGAGTACCTCGACACCATCAACGAGAGCTGGGGCAAGTCCCAAGAGACCTGGATCGACCTCGCGGCGGTCCCGACCAGCTACTGCGCGAAGCTGCAGGGCGACGGCATGGAGTACGCGCGAGCCTCCTATGCACCGCTCCCGGGTGCCAAGGCGCTGCTCCTCTCCAAGCCCGCCGTCGAGAGGTTCCTGTGCGTCACCGGAGGGGTCGAGATCGGCGACATGGTGGGCTTCGAAATCCCGCTCACCGTGGACATGGACAGCCTGATCCGGTATCACATGGGCGCGTTCGGCTTCACAGGCGCAGGGAAGTCAAACCTCACCAGCGGCCTGCTCAGGACGGCCCTGGCAAGGGACCCACTGCTTACCGCTGTGGTGTTCGACATCGCGGGCGAGTATGCGGTGAACCTGCTCGACCTGCTGAAGGCCGGATCAAAGATATACACGACCGAGACCATGGACAGCGCTTCGGAGTTCGTAAGCTCCCAGGCCATCCCCGAGACTCTGGAGGCCGCCCTGGGGAGGGAGAAGATAGAGCAGGAGCTGTCCGGCCTCTACAGAGGCGGAGTGGAGCGGCTGTCGCTCCTTGATGCCGGGGGGATAGACCTGGCGTGGATACAGGCACTTCTTCAGGGGACTGTGGACTCGGGGAGGACCGGAGGCACTTCGGCCAAGTTAGGGATCGCCCGTCTCAGCATGTCCCTCTACGAGAAGAGAGGATACAGGTCCAGCACCAGGCTGACCGACCTGGACAAGGAGGCGAGAGACGAGCTCAACGCCCTGCTGAAGGACATCAACCAGAGCGTCAACGAGCGCTCCGGGCTAAGGGCTGACCTGGACCTCATAATCAAGATGCTCGATGCGCCGGAAGGGGCCCCGACCGGCCCGGCCCGGGTCACTCCAGAGGTGCTTGCCGAGCGGCTTGTCCGCGGGAGCGCCCCGCGCCTGAACATCCTCTACATGCCTGACCCCTACAACGCGAGGTCGGTCGCTGCCCGGCTGATACGCCGCCTCCTGTTGCTGAAGAAGAAAGTGGGGAACAAGCAGAGGGTCCTCATCCTGCTCGACGAGGCCCAGGAGTACATCCCCGACGAGACGACAGACCGCGACTTCACCAGGGACTCGAACCTTGCGGTGGAACAGCTCCTCCGTCAGGGGCGGAAGTACAGGCTCCACTGCTGGATGGCCACTCAGAGGGTCGCCAGGCTCAACGTGAACGCCCTGCAGCAGCTCCACAGCTACTTCGTGAGCACCCTCCCGCGGATGTACGACAGGATGGTGATAGCTGACGCCTTCGCGCTCCCTTACGAGGTGCTCGAGAGGTCCGCCGAACTCGGGACGGGGGAGTGGCTCTTCGTGTCCTTCAAGGCTGCGAAGCAGAGGAACGTCCCGGTCTTCCTGAAGACCGTCAACAACGAGAGCATCGTCGCCGGGGCCCTGAACCCCTAGGCCCTGTCACTCCTCACTTTCGTTGATATCGTCCAACTCCCCGTTTCCAGGGGCACCAGGCGTGCTTGGCTTCCAGCCGGCGTCGACGCGGCGCATTGTCCATCATGAAGCTCTCGGAGGCTCCGCCTGTGCAACCTGTGAGGATGAACCCGAACCAGGACTTGCTCTACAGGCATGTGGAGGGCGCAGACAGAGATGACAACCGTCAGGCTCCTTACTTCCAGCCTTCCGCGACCCTGTGCTCTATCCGCATGCACTTGTCCATCACGTAGTCCACTCCGGCGTCGGCGAGGATCTTCTTCGCCTCCTCGTTCTCCAGGCCGAGTTGCCCCCAGAACACGAAAGGCCTCCCAGTCCTCTTCTTCATCTCGGCCACCTGCCTGGCCACTTGGGGGAGCTCTGCGGACGGCCTGAACACATCCACCACCTCGATCTTCTTCGCTGTTTCTTCGGGGATATCCGCGAGCGTCGGGTATGTCTTCTGGCCGAGCACGACGTCCGCCGTCGGGTTCACGGGGACTATGATGTATCCGCGCTGTTGCAGGTATGCAGGGACCGTGTTTGCTTCCTTCTCCGGGTTCTTCGACGCGCCCACCACGGCGATGAACCTGTACCTCTTCATCACTTCGGTCGGCTGAACCGTGAACTTCTCCATGTTGGCCGAACCGGGTCTCCCGTTAATACAGCTGTCGGGCCCCGGAGCGGCGTCCGCAAACTCTAAAGCCCCTGAGACCGAGACTGACGAACGAAATGTTAGCGACTCTCCTGTCGAACGTCCCGCTTGGGACCGCCGACGCGCTCTCCTGGTCGATGCTTGTCGTCGTGGCGGTCTTCTTGGTGTCGGGCACTTCCATCGCCTACTACTTCTGGAGGGAGAGCAAGAAGGGGAAGGCGGCCGCTCCTACTGGCTCTGCCTGACCGGCTTCTGGTTCCTGCGCCTCAGCGGGATGAGTATCGCCGCGCCGACTGCGGCGATCGGCAGCGCCACCACCGCGACCTCCACGATCCCTTCGACGACGCCCACAAGGAGCCCCCCGACAGTGCCCATGAACGCAGAGAGCCCCGACCCTATGCTGGGAGCGGACACCTTGACCGTGGCGCCCCTCTCGACCACCGTCCCGTTCTGGTCGGTCACGCTCACGAGGACCTTGTAGTCGCCCGGCTCGTAGTACGTGTGAATCAGGATCTGCCCCTGGGCTGCGTCTCCGTCCCCGAAGTTGTAGTTCACCACGTACGGCTGGGACCCGCCTTTCACGACGGCGTTGAAGGTGACGCTCAACGGGGACGTGCCGTTGTCAGGGGTGACGACGAGCGTCACGGAAAGGGCAGAGGGGGCGGACGTCTGGCCGACGGTGACGTAGATGGTCGCGAAGTCTATGAGCGTTCTGGTCTGAAGGATCTGGCTTTCTACCTCGTTGATCTGCTGGTTCACCTGCTGTAGCTGGGACTCTATGGCCAGGGTCCCGTTTATG
The DNA here is from genome assembly GCA_021796515.1 of archaeon. Lineage (GTDB taxonomy): Archaea > Thermoproteota > Nitrososphaeria > Nitrososphaerales > Gagatemarchaeaceae > UBA183. The sequence goes on from JAKACC010000007.1 coordinate 21,081, forward strand.
CTGGACGACTCGTTGAGGAGCCTCAGCAGGGCTCCCCGTTCCGTCTGCAGGGAGGTCAGCGTCGCGTTGAGGTCGGTGTACTGCACGGTCACATCGTTCGAATTCGTCGTAAGACTGACGAACGACCCCAGGGCCTCGACCTGCCCCATGACCGCACGGTAGTCGGCCGCCGGTACCCTGATGGCGACATAGGCCGAGCTGTTATAGGTCGACTGATAGGCCACGTATCCTCCTACCGAGTATGCGAGGGCCGATACCGCAGAGGCCGTCTCTTCAGGGTAGGGGGCGGATATGGTCAGCGAAGTCGATAGCTCTATGGCCCCTCCCGGAGAGCCCTGGGTGGCGTTGGAAGGAGGCGCCGCGGGTCCGCCGCCCGAGGTTGTGGTCGATGTCTCGGCCGTGCTGACGACCTCCGTCTGGTAAGGCGAGCTATCGGGGCCGACCCCGTGCCCGCCGAGATTGTAAGTCGAGCCCAGAACCGGATTGGAGCCTGAAGCGACCGGAAGGGTCTGATAGGCGGGTCCCGCCGTGAGACCCGCGCCCATGTTGACCAGGGCGACGACGAAACCTCCGGCGACTATCGCCGCGGCCAGCCCTAGGAGCGCCTGTCTCCTTTTCACGCCTCCGAGTCTGTTCACGCAGGTGGTACCTTCCGGGGCCGAGTTAGTCCCAGCGTCACGAACGGGATGTTCGTTTCAGCAGAACAGGAGCCCTTATCTCATCTCGCCCCCCATTGTCCTGCCTTGTCTCAGCCTTCCCGGGACAGGGTGGACTACGAGCTCCGGGGGAAGACCCTCACCGTCTACCTGTACGTCCTGAAGCACGGTAAGGCGATAGGGGTCCGCGAAGTCCAAAAGGCCTTGGGCTTCTCCAGCCCCTCGGTCGCGTTCCACCACCTCGACAAGCTCGTGGGTCTGGGGGTGGTCGAGAAGGACGAGTACGACAGGTACGTCCTCGCCAAGAAGGTCGACGTAGGCATCCTCCACTCGTTCGTCAGCGTCGGCAGGGTGACGCTCCCGAGGCTGGGGTTCTACGCCGCCTTCTTCACCACGATAGCGGCCGCCTATCTCCTCCTCGACAGGGGGTCGCTCGACCTGTACGCCCTCATCGGGACTGTAGGCGGTGCGGGGGTCTTCTGGTACGAAGCTTGGAGGGTATGGAGGAGAAAGCCGTTCTGACGGCTAGAACTAACTACCTGACGGGGAGGAGGGGGTCATGAGAAAGGTGCGGTTCAGTTCCGGGCTTGCCGCAGGCGCGCTCGTGGCGCTCGCCGTGGTCGCGGCATCGGGGGGTATGTCATACCTAGGCGTAGGCTTCGTATCTGCGTCGCCTGCGCACCAGACCAACCCTTACTCGTCCCTCACCAGCGCCGAGGAGCTGACCACGACGGCGGCCTCCTATACCGTCACGGGCAACCAGACCCTGTCCGCTGGGGGCACCTCGACTCAGACCTCTGCTTCGACTTCCCTGTCGAGCGAGCCGTCTGTTTCAGCTCCTCCTCAGGGAGCGTCCTTCCTTCCGTCTCCCGACCTCCAGACCCTTCCGAAACAGCCTCCGCTCTCCGACGCATTCCTCCTGGTCCCGATCCTGGTCGCGTTCCTGATAGGTGCGGCCCTGTACAGGGCGTCCAAAGAGAGAACGGAACCAGGAGAGTAGGGCGCCCGTGCTATTTCGTCACTAGGAATTCGCGGCTGTTCGGCTCCTTCCCTTCCCAACGCTTCGACCAGTTGGCAAGCTCGCAGAGGATCCTGTAGACCTCATGCCCCTTCACTGTGAGCGAGTATTCGATCCTCGGCTTCTCCTCGGCGTAGACCTTCCTCTGCACCACCCCGAACTTCTCAAGTTGGGACAGCCTCTCGGCAAGCGAGGTGGCGCTGATCCCTTCGATGTGCCTTTTCAGCACGTTGAACCTCGTCGGTTCGATCTGGCCTAGCATGTGGATCGTGGGCAGGGTCCAGGTCCGCGTGATCTCGTTCCAGGTCTTGTGGACGACGGCACACGAGTTGAGCGTCTTCCGGTCAAGCTCCTCTGACTTGGTCAAGCTAGCCATGAGCTAGTTAGTTCAGACGGACTACCGGTCTTAAAAACCTGCCTCGACCGGAGCCGAACATGTCCAGGGGTCAGCGCGAGAGGGGCGCGGGAGCGTTCACGGAGGCCGAGGCCGCCTACCTCGCGGAGGGGTTCATCGGGAGGGTGGCAACGGCGTCCTCTTTTGGGCAGCCCCATGTAGTCCCGGTCGGCTACAGGTTCGACGGAACGACGATAACCTTCGGCGGCTGGAACCTAAGGTCTACCCTGAAGTACAGGAACATGATGGCCAACGACAAGGTCGCGTTTGTAGTGGACGACGTGGTGTCGACCGACCCTTGGGAGGCCAGGGGGGTCGAAGTGAGGGGGAGGGCAGAGCCCGTGACAGGAGACGACGGTGTGAGTATGGTCAGGATAATCCCGCTCAATATTAGGAGCTGGGGTCTGAGGGGTTGAAGTTGGCGATTTCAGGGTTCGAAGGCCAGGTCACAGGGGCGGTGGAGAAGGTCAGCGAGAGTATAGTCAGCGTCGCCAGCACGAGGCTTGAGCGGCGGTTCTTCGGGGTCGTCCCCCTCGAGGGGCAGGGGTCGGGGATAGTGCTCGACAGGAGGGGGCTCATAGTGACAAACAACCACGTCATCGACGGCGCCAATCAGGTCCATGTCAGCCTCAAGGACGGCAGGACGTTCACCGGAGAGGTGGTGGGGTCAGACGAGGCGACCGATGTGGCGGTCATACGACTGGACGCCACCGACCTCCCGGCAGCAGAGCTCGGAGACTCAGAGGCGGTCAGGGTAGGTCAGTTCGTCTTGGCCATCGGGAACGCCCTCGCCCTCCCCGGAGGGCCGACAGTCTCGATGGGGGTGCTCAGCGCCAAGGGGAGGCCGCTCCCAGGTACAGACTTCATCTTCGAGGGGCTGCTTCAGACCGATGCGGCGGTCAACCCGGGGAACAGCGGAGGCCCCCTGGCGGACCTTGATGGGCGCATCATCGGCGTCACGACCATGATGATCCCCTACGCCCAGGGGATGGGGTTCGCAATCCCCATCAACACCGTCAAGAAGATAGCCGACGAGATACTGGAGAACGGCAGGGTCAGCCGCCGCTGGATCGGGATATCTGGGATAGACGTCACCCCTCAGCTTGCAAGACGGTACAGGCTTTCGACGGAGGCCGGCTTCCTGGTGGCAGAAGTGGTCCCGCGCAGCCCGGCCGACTTCGGGGGGGTCCGCAACGGGGACGTGATAGTAGGAGCCGACGGGTCAGAGGTGAAGCACACCAAGGACCTGCTGGTGGCAATCTCGAGGGCCAAACAGGGAGGGACGATAAGGCTCGACGTCAACCGCCTGGGGAGACGGGGGACCCTCGAGGTGAGCCCGACGGTGTCCCCGCCCGTCCGACCCCTCTACGGCAGTTAAACAACGGCTTTAATCCGGCTTCGCATACCCCCCTTTGTGGCGTTCACAACCACGGTGGTCGGAAGCTTCCCCAGGCCCCGGGAGCTCATCGAGGCGACAAAGAAGCACGGGAAGGGCGAGCTGTCGGATGGGGAGTACGACGAGCTTCTTGACAAGGCGACCCGGTCAATAGTCGCGGGGGAGGAACAGGCAGGCATCGACGTCATAACTGACGGTGAGCAGAGGCGGAGCAGCTTCGTCAGCTTCGTCGGAGACAAAATCCCCGGCTTCGAGGTCATGCACATAACCCAGCTCAACCCTGACGCCATGGAGATACTCAAGCGCAACAAGGTCCAGCTCACCTACATGCGGGCCGTCGTGACGGAGGAGCTGGGAGACGCGGTCATCGCCCGGGACGAGTTCGACGCGGCCAAGAAGCACTCGAAGAAGCCGTTCAAAGTCACGCTCCCGGCGCCTTACCTGGTGATGTGGGAGAGCTGGCACAAGGAGCTCTCTAAGGGGGCCTACCCCAGAGCCGAAGACTTCGCCTACGCCTACGCCCGTCTCCTCAGAGCGGAGGTCCAAAGGCTGAAGGACGCGGGGGTGTCTTTCATCCAGATAGACGAGCCGATGCTCGGAGACCTCACGGAGGCGGGGGAGAAGCCCGACAGGTACAGGAAGGTGTTCAACGAGCTCTACGGCCAGGAGTACAGAGGGTTCAAGGAGGAGCTGAAGCTTGCCGTGGACCTCCTCAACGAGGTCACCAAGGGTGTTGGCGGCGTCAGGGTGGGAGTCCATATGGACCGCTGGCCGAACAAGGACTCCCCCTACTTCGACCTCGGATACGAGCGGTTCCTCCCTGAGCTGCTCGAGACGAAGACCAAACAGTTCGTGCTGGAGTACACGAGCCCCGGCACAGGAGATCCGGCGAAGCTGGTGAAGGAGTTCCCGGACGGCATGGAGATAGGCCTCGGAGTGGTGAGCGTCCAGGATTACGAAGTCGAGTCCCCGGAGACGATAGTCTCTCGTGCCAAGAGGGTGATTGGTTCAATCGACCCTGACCGGATCTGGCTCAACCCAGACTGTGGCTTCGCTCCCGGGATGTTCAGGGCCTTCCCGGTCGACGTCGCCTTCGCCAAGTTGAAGTCGATGTCGAAGGCGGCGGAAATGCTTAGGAAAGAGTTCGCCTGAGAGACCCGTCTTGGGCCTGAAGGCGTTGCTGGAGAGCCGCCCTGTCATATACGAGATAGTACCTCCCAGGAGGGACCCGTCCAGGTTCAGCACCGAAATCGGCGGAGTGGAGGGGGTCCTCCTCGACGGGCGGATCGCCGCCATCAACATCCCTGAGCTGGTCAAGCGCCGGGAGGACCACGGGAGCGTCGTCTATTCCCCTGCGACCATCCCCCCCGAAGAGTACGCTATGATGATCAGGGACTACAAGGAGTCCGTCGTAAACCTGGTCGCCCCGCGTATGGAAGAGGAGGCATTCCTTGCACGGGCGAGGAAGATCATCCATGAATACAATGTCCCTAACCTCGTCGTCGTGGGGAAAGAGAGGACGACGGACAGGCTACCGGGACCTGACGTGGCGAGGGCGCTCTCGCTCCTTTCCCAGGAGAAGGTGGACTCGGTAGCCCTGGGCGGGGTCTGCATATTTTCTCGGACCACCCCGTCCCTGGACGAACGGCGAGGCACTTCCTCCCAGAGCGAGGCCAGGCGCGTCTGGCTGAAAGCCCAGGCCGGAGCGGATTTCGTCACCAGCCAGATCAACCTCGAAGCAGCCCCGGTCATCCGTTTCCTCAGGGCCTACCAGGCCATCTGCGAGGAGACGGGGCGGAAGCCTGTCACAGTGTTCGTGAGCCTGACGACCGTCCCCACCCGGACGATACTATCTCTCATCGAATCGCTCGACGTGGTCGTCCCGCCCCCTGTGAAGAGGAGGCTCTTGGGAGCCTCCGAAATGGGGAAGGAGTCGGTGAAAGTATCACACGACGTCTTCGCCGAGGTGCTCTCGCAGGCGGAGAAGGAAGGCATAACGGTCCCTCTGGGGCTCCAGGTCGAGCAGGTCGGTGTGAACAGCGGCGCCCTTACACTGGATCTCCTCGACTCTGTCTACCCTCTGTTCCGAGGGCGCTGAGCCGAACGATTTTTTACCGCACGAAGTCCACGCGGCGGTCATGGGCAAAGGGATCCAGGCGGCTATCCTGTGCGGGGGGAGAGGGGAGCGGCTGAAACCCCTGACAGACTACTTCCAGAAGGTGATGATACCCATCGGGCCGAAGAAACTCCCGCTCCTGGCGTACATAATCGCCCTTGTGAAGCACCACGGGATAGAGGACATCGCCCTGCTCACCGGCTACCGCTCGGAAGACATCAGGCACTACTTCGGGGACGGGACGCAGCACGGAGTCAGGCTCTACTACTCCAAAGACGAAAAGGGGGTCAGCGGGAGCCTCAACGCCGTCGCCAACGCCCTCCGGAACGGGGCGATCGACAGCGACGAGCTTCTCATCTACTACGGGGACATCCTGACGGACCTGGACATTACCGCCCTCCTCGAGACCCACAGGAGGACTGGTGCCGACGTCACCCTTGTCCTGGACAAGGGGTACACTCTCCCAGTCGGAGTGGCCGAGCTGAACGGAGACATGGTCTCTTCCTTCAGGGAGAAACCACGTGTGGACCTCACCGTTACTACAGGGCCGATGGTCGTGGGTCCGAGTGCCATGGGCCTCATGAAGGCGCTCGCGAGCAAGGAAAAGCCGGACCTCATGACTGACTTCGTCCCGGAGATGCTGAAGAGGGGAGGTAGGGTGGCCGCGTTCTACAACCAGAAGGAGTGGTACGACGTGGGGACGCTCACGAACTTCGAGAAACTGAACCAGGAGCTGGTGAGGCACCCCCTCAGCCACCTCGTCTGAGCGGCTAGTCTTCGCGCCAGCGGAAGAACTTCACGGCCAGGGCGAAGACGACGGCAGAGATGATGAGAAGGAGCCCCGCGTCGAAGTACGCGGGGCCGAAGTTCTTGTAGATCATCACGTCGTTCAGCCCCTCTATCATGTAGTAGAGCGGGAGGACGTGGGCGACGGTCTGAAGGTACTTGGGCATCGATGCGACCGGGAAGAACGTCCCTGAGAGGAACATCATCGGGAAGGTCACCAGGTTCCCCACCACCGAGGCCGCTTCGGGGCTGTTAGAGACTGTCCCCACGAGCATCCCCAGGGACACGAAGAAGAAGGGGCCCAGCACGAGGAACATACCGATACCCCAGTTCAGGGTTATGTGAGCCCCGAAGGCGTAGACGCCGACCAGGGTCATGAGGAAGAAGGAGACCACCGTGGTCCCGATGTACCAGATTATCTTGGCGAGGAGCCATTCGGTCTTTGTCAGAGGCGTGAGCGAGAGGAGCTTGAACACCTTGTCCCTCCGATAGGTGGAGCTGATGTTCACAAGGGCGAACATGGGGCTCGTCAGGGCTGCGAAGCCTATGAGGCCGGGGACCAGGAAGTCGATGTACTTGTAGCTCGAGGAGACGGCTGTCTTGGACGTTATCCCCACTGAGTGCACCCCGGTGGCGCCGTGGACGTTGAAACCGTTCACGATCACTGCGACGATGCCGGAAACCACGGCACTGGTCGTCGAAGTCGGGTTGCCGTAGACGGTCACGTTGACCTTGTCTCCCGCCTGATAAGCGGCGCTGAAGTTCGCGGGGATGACTACGCCGTCCGACGCGGAGTTCGACGTAAGGAATTGCGTGAAGTTCTGGTCAGAGGGGACCGGGCGCAGACAGAGTCCCGAGGTGCTGTTGGAACTGCAGTAGTTTGAGGTGCTGTTCAACGCCGACACGAACGACGAGCCGATGGGGCCCACGTCCAGGTTCTGCACGTACACCTTCGTCTGGCTAATCCCGCCGGACGAGAAGATTGCGCCGAAGAGCAGGATCAGGATGATGGGGAACACCAGTGTGAAGAAGAACCCCTCTTTGCTCCTGAGGTTCGACCTCCCATAGACCTTCAGGTCTGCCGTCATCCTACGTAGGCTGAATCCCATCTACTCCCCCCCTTTCGCGGTCCCGCCTTCCCCCACGAGCTTGAGGAACACGTCCTCGAGGCTGTCTCTCTTCACCGTGAGGTCTCCCCACTCGGCCCCAGACTCTTCTATGGAACCCAGGGCGACCAGGGCGTCCTCCTTGTCCCTGAGTACGATCGTCACCGTCTCTCCGTCTCTCCTCACGTCCAGCTTCGTGTTCTCCTGCAAGTAGGCGAACAGTCCCTGGCCCCCTTTGACCACCATCCTCTGCCCTGTGCCGAACTTCGACTCTATCTCCGCCGTCGTCCCGATGGCCACGATCCTGCCATGGTTCATTATCGCCACCCGGTCCGCCAGCTCTTCGGCCTCCTCCAGGTAGTGGGTGGTGAGCATGACGGTCCTCCCCTCGCCCTTCAGCCTCCTGACGACCTCCCATACGGCCCTCCTAGCTTGCGGGTCGAGTCCCGTCGTCGGCTCATCCAGAAAGACTACTTCGGGGTCGTTGACCAGCGACAGCGCCATCCCCAGCTTCTGCTTCTGCCCCCCCGACAGGTTCTGGAACCAGATGTTCTCCGCGTCGTCGAGGATCACCCTCCTGAGGAGCTCGTCAGGGTCCACCTTCCTCCCGAAGAGTGCCCCGTAGTATACAATGGCCTCACGCGGCGTCGGATAGTCGAGGAACTTGAACCCCTGGGGGATCACCCCTATCTTCTTGTGGAGCTCATACCCCGACTTCCACGGGTCCATCCCAAGGACCTGTGTGGTTCCTTCGTCTCTGTCTCTGAGCCCTTCAAGGATCTCGATCGTCGTCGTCTTCCCGGCGCCGTTCGGCCCCAGCAGTGAGAACACTTCACCCTCGCCCACCGAGAAGGAGATGCCGTCTACGGCCTGCAGTTCCCCGTACTTCTTCTTCAGTCCGTCGACCTCTATGGCAGGCAATCCGGGGTCCGGGTCTGCAGTCGTTATTTACGGTGTTTCTTTCAAGTGTTGGTGGGCCGCTCCCATCCCCATGGGCCCCTCGCCCACAATCTCCCGAAGAGGATCATTGCGATACCTCCTAGAATCAGTATTATCCCGACTATCACGGCGAGGAGCTGGATGATGACCACTATGATGCTCACCACGAAGCTGGCCAGAAGTATGATGATCGCCGCCCCGACAAGTATCATCAGGGCACCGAGCAGCGGTGACCTATGCACTGCCTCTTCCGCCGGGGCGTGATATTTATCCTCTCGAGGGCGCTCTTGAACCCCCCCGACGCGAGCCCGTTAATATCACGGGCGTAGCCGCCCCTGCCGATGAAGATAGGGGTGGTCGGTGCCCCCGTCGACCTCGGCCAGCAGCGAAGGGGGGTCGACATGGGCCCCAGCGCGATGAGGATCGCCAGGCTTCAGGAGCGGCTCGAGTCGCTCGGCCATAGCGTCAAAGATTTCGGCAACATCTCCGCCGCTGACATGGCGACCGCGAAAGTCGGGGACAGGACCGCAAGGTACCTGAACGACGTGGTCAGGCAGTGCGGGCTCATCGCCCGCAGGGTGGCCGACTGCGGGTCCCAGGGCCTCTTCCCCCTCGTCCTCGGAGGAGACCAGAGCGTCTCTATCGGGACCCTGGCCGGACTCTCGTCCGGTGGGACCAGCAGGGGGATAGTCTGGCTTGACGCCCACGGCGACTTCAACACGCCGAAGACGACCCCCAGCGGCAACATACATGGCATGGCGCTTGCCGCCATACTGGGCTACGGCCCGCCGGAGCTCGTCCGCCTCGGGAAGCGCTCCCCCATGGCGTCGGAAAGGAATACCGTTCTGGTGGGGGTAAGGGATCTGGACGCGGACGAGAGGAAGGCTGTTTCGCGTTCCAGGGTGACCGTCTTCACTATGAAAGAGATAGACCAGCTCGGGATGCAGACCGTCATGAAGCGGGCCATAGGCGTGGCCGGAGACGGGGTCGATCAGGTCCACGTGAGCTTTGACGTCGACGTAGTCGACCCCAGGGAGGCACCCGGGACAGGTACCCCGGTCAGGGGGGGCCTCACCTACCGCGAAGCGCATCTCGCGATGGAAACGCTGTCCGACTCGCGCAGGGTGACCTCGGCCGAGTTCGTCGAGGTGAATCCGATCCTTGACACGGCCAACCACACGGCCGAACTGGCGGTGGAGATGATGCAGTCTCTCTTGGGAAAGAGGATAATCTCCAAGCGGGCCTGACGTCCCAGGGTTGTTTATAACCCGGACCCCGCGCGCGGGCCGAAAGTTGCAGACCCCCGGAGCAGATGCGCAGCCGCCGGAAGTCCCCACGGGGACGACCTCACATCAGATGAGGGCCCTGCTCGCGATGGTGGGGGTTGCCCTTCTCCTCAACTACGTGGAGACGATGATCATTCCGGGGATCCTCACCATTCAGAGCTACTTCTCCACCACCGAGGGGACGGTCGCGTGGGTCACATCCGCCTTCCTCATAGTAGGGTCCGCCGTGTCGCCGTTGTTCGGAAAGTGGGGAGACTCTTATGGCAAGAAGCGGATGTTCCTGATCGCGCTCGTGTTCTACACCGCGGGGGTTGGAGTCGCCGGGTTCTCTCCCTCGATATACTTCCTCATCGCCGCAAGGGCGGTGCAGGGGATAGGCTTCGCCATTGTCCCTCTGGCTCTGGCGATAATCGCCGAGACCTTCCCGAAGGAGAGGATTGCCACCGCCCAAGGGGTTGTGAGCGCCACTTTCGCCATAGGGGCGGCGGCCGGCCTGATCGTCGGTTCATACATAATCCAGGATTTTGGATGGCAGTGGGCCTTCCACTCCGCGTTCATCCTGAGCGTGGTCCTCTACGTCGTGGTCGCGCGCTTCCTCCCTAGGGGGCACCCGGGGACGGGGAGGAAGGTGGACTACGAGACGGTGGTGCTCCTCATGGCCGGCGTGTCGCTTGTGCTTCTCTACCTGACCGACGCGCCTTACAGCGGCTGGTACTCTCCCTACGGCCTCGGCGCCCTCGTGATTGGCGTGGGGCTGACCGTCGGCTTCTTCTTTGCCGAGTGCAGGAAGTCCAACCCGCTCATCCAGCTCGGCCTCCTCCGCATCAGGAACGTGCTGGTGGCCAACGCCATAGGGATAATCTCCGGGATCGGGCTGTTCATGCTCTTCTTCGCCGTCACCTTCTACGCCGAGGACCCTGTCCCCCTCGGCCTGGGCCTGACCCCGATAGACGCAGGGCTCACCATAGGCCCTGCCGCGGTCCTCATGCTCGTCGCTGGCCCGTTGGTAGGCAGGCTGGTGACGAACCGTGGCCCCAAGCCCGCCATGGTCGTCGGCGGGGCGATAGCGATTGCGGGGTTCGCGCTCTTCGTCCTCAACAGGGGGACCAGGGTCGACATCGCCGTCGACGCGGCCGTCTCCATGGTCGGCGCCGTGGCCGTCATCATTCCCATAGTCAACATGATCAGCGTCTCTCTCCCCGGGGAGGCCGTAGCCACGGGCCTCGGGCTCAACACCATGCTCCGCAACATCGGCGGCGCCCTCGGCCCAGTTGTGGCGACCACCATCCTGAGCACGTACACGACGACCCTGTCGGTCCCGCGAGGCGGGCATCTGATTCCAATCCCCTTCCCCAACTCTACAGGCTTCGACTACGTCTTCTATCTGGGGATGGCGGCGATGGCCATGGCGGTTGTCATCTCCCTGGGGACGAAGAACTACGCCTTCAAGAAGCGCCAGCCCGCGTGACCGCCCTTCCCCCGCCATGCCGGTGACCTGCGAGACAGACGGCCCGTTAGGCCCTCAATGAGGCTAGGTCCCAGCTACGGGGTGGGCGCTCTGGCTTCCAGGCCATACTTGGTTCCCATCTTCCTCTGCAGTTCCCTGACCTCCCTGATCCTCCTTGCCATCCTCCTCTGGAACAGAAGGTCCCTCACCCCGGCATAGCACCAGAGCAGTGATACAGCGAGGCTCGCCAACCCGACGGCCACGAGGCCGGGGTCTACCAGGTTCACGTGCGGCTTCGTCACGCCGAGTGCATAGGGGAGGATAACAAGCTGGACGAAGTAACTCAGGGCGAAGTATGCCCCGGCGACGGTGGCGATGATGGCAAGAGTCCTGATCCTTCTCCCTCCCATCTCGAGATGCTGCATGAACTCTTCCTGCAGTTCTATGATAGAGACCCCAGGGTCGCCATTTTCAGACATGTCTTCTCTGTTCCCCATTCTGCATATAACCGACGCTCACAAGTTGTTCATCGTTTCTCAGAGAATAGCAACTTCAGGGCGAAGTCGAGGTGAGACAGGGCCTCCATCCCCCTGGTGGTGATGGAATACTCTTCATGCCCGCCGACCGGTTCGACCCTGACCAGGCCCCCCGCGGCGAGCAACCCCATGTAGTCCGGGAGCCTGTCGTAGGGGATGTTCGTGACTCGTGCCAGCCTCGAGGGGATCTGCGGACCTGACGCCAGGGCCCGGAGGAGCTCCCAGCATATCACGGTCGTGTCCCTGTTCTTCAACGGCCCGCTTGACAAAAGAGGGACGATATGAACGAATTGCGCTCTCAAAACGAGAGCACAACTTGAGAGCACAAATCGTGCGTCAGCGCCTTAAACCAAAGGCACCCTCGCGGGGCTGATGAACGAGGTCGCCGGCTGGCTAGGCTATTCCCTGGACAGGCCAGGGGGGCGGATAGGGGTGAGGGGGCTCGGCGACAGGGTCCTCCTCCTCGGGAGGCAGGCAGGCAGACTCGCGTCGCTTTACTCCTATTCAGCGGCCGAGGCGGGGATGAAAGTGGCTGTCCTCGACGTCGACGGCTCTGTCTCTCCTGACGTCCGCGGATACTACGACACATACGACTACAGCTCGATGCTGTACGAGGCGTTCCGCCTGGAGGGGGAGGACGCCATGCACGGGCAGCTCGTGGCGGGCGCCTACGCCGCCGCCCTCGACCTCACGCCAGAGGAAGAGGCGATCCTTTCGGCAGCGCTGCAGAAGCTCTCAGCGCAGAACGACCTGGCCACGCCCACCTCGCTCTACGACGCCCTCGGAGGGGTAGAGGGGTTCAGGGGGTTCTACGTAGACAAGCTGAGAGGGAGGATCGGTGCGCTGAAGCTCCTCGACGCCACCAGGGCGGAACCCTTCGACAGGCTGACTTTCGAAGGCGCCCTGGTAGATTTCTCTTCCGCTCCCTATCCACAGGCGGCCGAGCTCGCTGCCTGCTTGTACGTCGCCAAAGTCCTCTATACGGCGAGGTCTTCGGCCTTCCGCTCCGATGCGCTTCTGGTCACAGGGGCTCACCGGATCTTCAGGAGCCTGACCAGGTTCCAGCACTCAGGGAGGCTGATGGCGCACCTCCTCGAGTTCCCCGCCCCCCTGGTCCTGGCCACGCAGATCCCCGCGCTCATGAACGACCGCCTCCTAGAGTCCATGCCTGTCCGGGTCTACTCGAGCGAGGCGTGGAATGCGAGGAGGAACTGGAAGCAGGCGGCGGCCCTGGCATGCTCGTTCATCGTCTGCGATGACAGGTCGGGGGCGTCGTCGGGGTTCGTCCCCCGCTTTGTCAGGCCGAAGCGCCCCGCTGAAAGCCCGGCCAGGCCAGGGACTCATGTCGTGGTGAACCGCGGGCTGACGAGGACCATCCTCGAGGATGTCGTGAGGTTCGACACGGCCAGCAGGCAGTCGGTGGTGATGTATCTATCCGCCATGTTCCTCGCGTCAGACGTGGAGGCAGAGCTCGACCGGCTCCATTCGGGAGGGTTCCTGATCCTGGAGCCCAAGGAAAACGGGTCGGGTCCGAAGATATTCGCATACACGGTGACCGAGGCCGGAAGGCGCCTCCTCCGGGGGATGACTGAATGATCGAGCACATCAGGACCGAGTGCGCAGCCGTTGACGGGCTCACGGACGGGGGGCTGGCGACCGGGACAATCACCCAGATATTCGGTGAGAAGGCCCTCGGAAAGAGCATAATCTCTTTCCAGGCTGCCTGCTCCGTCGCCGCCTCGGGAGCGAGCGCTGTGATACTCGACACCGAGCAGTCCTACTCCAGCTACCTCGTCCCTTACTGGAAGGACAGGATGTCCAAGAGGTTCGGGAAGGAGTTCAACGTGGCCGAGGTCAAGCTTGAGAGGGCTCCGAAGGCCTCGCCGAAGAGGAGGCCCGTCACGCGCGGGGAGCTCATCAACGCCGTCGACGGCGCGCTGAGTCACCTGGGGGTGTCGTACACGGACGCACACCTCGGCGCAGTGGCTGACATATTCTCCCCCGACTTCAAGGTAGAACTCCCTCAGAAGGGGCCGTCGGTGCTGGTCTTCCAGACCCCCGAGGTTGTTGACCTCCTGAACCTCCACGGCATCGACGCGGCCAAAGAGGTGTCGAGTGGCGGCAGGGTCGAACTGAAGATGAGGCAGACCCCAACATACCAGTCGGCCCTCCACCACATAGTCAGAGAGACCGGGGCCAGGCTCGTGATCTACGACTCCATCTCGGCCCCTTTCAAGTCCTCCTTCCCGAGCACCCAGGACCTCCCCGCCAGGAGCGCCGGCCTCGCCATGCTGCTGGCGCACGCCCAGCGCCTCTGCATCGAATTCGGCATAGCGGTACTGGTGACCAGCCACGTCTCCATCGACCCCATCAACCCTTGGGACAGAATCCCTTACGGCGGGATCATACTCGGACACGACGCCAAGTTCTCCCTGGAGCTCACGAAGTCCCGGGCGTCGCGGAACAAAGACGGTAATCCGATGGCGATGAACCCCGACGAGAAGGACGCGTGCACCAAGGCGTTCTGGGCTGCGAGGCACCCGGCCCTGGAGGAGTACTCGAGGTTCGCCTATGCCCGCCAGGACGACGAGGGGTTCCACTGATGGGGTGGGGAGCGCGAATGCTCGCGGTCTTAGCGGGGCTAATCGCCCTGGGTCTTGGCGCGTGGCCCATCTTCCTGCTGGCCCTGGTCTACCTCGTCTACTCCTTCCGTAAGCCGGGGGCCCAGCGCGCGGTCATACTCAGGCAGCAGGTCCTGGCGAGGCCAGATCGGAA
>JAKACC010000057.1 GCA_021796515.1 archaeon
TTCGCCTATCCGTCATACCGCCCGGGCCAAAAGGAGCTGGCGCAGCGGGTCTACAACGCATGCCTCGACGGCGAAGTCCTGGTGGCCGAGGCGATGAGCGGCTTCGGCAAGACCGCGGCCGTCCTCGCCGGAACCCTCGCTGCCGCCGAGGAGACGGGGTGCAGGGTGGTCTACGCCTGCAGGACCAAACGCCAGGTCAACAGGGTGGTTGAAGAGATTTCTCGGCTCCAGCCGAAGCACCCTTTCGCCGGAGCATGTATGCTCGCCAAGTACGACTACTGCCTCCTCAGGCGGGGGAGGGCGGTCCCTCAGGAGTCCTTCGGATGGTACTGTACATTTAACGTGAGCAACAACCTCTGCTCTTATTTCATGAACGTCACACTTGCGAACGAGTTCGGCGCCCTGGTGAAAGACGCCCTCCTCTTGGCTCCGAGCCAGACCGAGTTGATGCGTCGGTCCGAGGCGGCCTACGTGTGCCCCTATGAGGTGGCGAGACTCGCTGTCGCTCAGGCCGCCGTGGCTGTGGTCCCCTATCAGTATGCTTTCGATCCCAAGGCGTCCACGCTCCTCTTCGACCGCAACTCGCTGGAGAGGAAGAAGGTCATATTGGTGGTAGACGAAGCGCATAACCTTAGGGAGTTCTACAGGGGCCTCGGTTCTGCGAGTCTCACTATGGACCAGGTCGAGGGAGCTGTCCGAGAGGCGAAGGCCATGCTGATGGAAGAGGCTGCCTCGTCGCTGACGTCGCTGCTACGCATCTTTTCGGAGATAGCGGGGGAGCGGACCGGGTGGATGCTCGACAGGGCCCAAGTCCTGGCCAGGTTCCGCAGCGACCGGGGAGTCGCCTGGTTACAAAACCTCGCATACGAGCTGAGCGCTAGCTCCGGGACCGCCTGGAGCTCTGTTGTCTACGAACGCAAGCTCCCTTCCCTCATCCTTCGGGTCGGCGAGTTCCTCTCCAAACTCTGCTCGTCAGGGCAATCCATCCTGGTGAAATGGGAGAGATCTTTCGGCCTCATCGACCCGAACCCTGTCAGGGATACCTCTGACTATCTCAGAGGGTTCAGGAGCGCGGTCCTCCTCTCGGCCACAGTCAGCCCATCCGCAGTCTTTGCCAGGTCCGTCGGCCTCGATCCCGGGTCTGTCATGACCTATCACGCGTCAGCCGAACCACTAGTCACCGTGAAGACGGCAGTCGACATCGGGACCTCTACACGTTACAAACAAAGGACCCCACAGATGTATTCGAAGATAGCGGATCGTGTGGCGGCTGTAATCAGGTCCACTACTTCCGGGGTCGGTGTGTTCGCCCCGTCCTATGCCGTTCTGGGTGCCGTCTTCGACCTGGTCACGAAGAGAGTGGCGGGGAGGAACATGGTGACCGAGGCTCCAGGCCTCTCCAACGCTCAGGCCACAGACATATTCGACTCCTTCAGATCTTCGGCTGACTCCGTCCTCTTCGCCGTCCAAGGAGGGCGTTTCTCCGAAGGGGAGGACTTCGAGGGTGGGCTCATGGGGTCAATCGTGGTGGTGGGGCTCGCCCTCCCTCCACCCACGCCTGTGATGTACGCCGAGTACGCCTGCTTGAAGAGGGTCGGGGAGCGGGACTCGTTTCTTATGCTATCCCGACTCCCGGCGTTGCGCAGAGCTTACCAGGCCGCCGGTAGGCATGTCCGGAACCCGGGGAAGAGGGGGCTGGTCTTCTTCCTGGACGAAAGGTTCGGAAGCGCGGCGGCGAGGGAGTTGATGCCGTCCTGGCTCAGGAAAGACATGGTCGTGGGGGACATGACCCCGGGACTCATCGAGTCGCTTAGTCGCGGCTTCTGGTCCCGGGGCTGACGACCTTTCCCTTCCTGAAGGCTATCCTCGCGGCCGCGACTTCATCCCGCTGCATCCCATGGGTCTTCGAGCCTCCTACAGATGTTCCAGACTCGTCCACGAGCTCTATGGTGGCTTCAGGGACCTCCCTCGCGAGTTCCTCCACTAGCTTCCTCGCCAGGAGCCTATCGCCGTCCCCAACCCTCACCAGCACACCGTTTCCTGGGATTCCTTTGGCGAATGCCTTCACCTTAGAGCAGACCACCGCTCGTGAACCGAGGGTGTCGAAAGCCAACTCCGTCTGACCATAAAAGGCCGCAAGACCAATCCTCTCCCCCGGGTCGACACCAACCAAGACCACATCCTGTTCGTCTTTGAGCCGCGAAAGAACCTGCCCTTTGAATACTCCCGGATCTGCATCCAGACTCTCCAATGGCACACTCTTCCCTCCTAACGCCCCTGCTTCCGCCGCGGTAGTTAGCACCAGACCGCACTTCTCGAGATCAGAGTCAGGAAGGGCGCTCGAGAAGGGGAGCCCAGCCTTCCTTAGTCGCGTAGCCAGGGCGAAGTAGGCGCTAGCCTTCGACGTCACCACGCAGATGCGGCCCAGTTTCAAATAGGAACCCTGACGTCCCCTACTACCCTATTGAATTTTAGCACCGAACAGTCACGGTCCTTTTTCGGGCCACTCGTAGGGAAGACCACAACCTTCCTCCTTGAGGGGAGGGGTCCCAACCTCGAGTTCGCCCGGACCACGCTTGGGCTCATCGCCGCCACAGGATCCAACTGCGCCATCCTTGACCTCGATGCCTTATACGCCTCCAACGCCGACTACGTCCTCTCCTCCCTCGGGAAAGGCGCCCACACATCTGTTCTCAAGGTACCTAGCCCAGGCCTTCCCGTCGAAGACGACCTCTCAGAACTCTTCAGCTCCCACCAAGACGTGATAATCGTGGATAGTCTGAACAGCCTGTATCACCTACTCGCGGCCGAGGACGGGAGTTCCCGGGGGAGGAAGACGACTTTCACCCTGGCTGGTCTCTCCTACTTTGCCCGGACCAACTCAAAGGTAGTCCTCCTGAGCATGTACAGGCGGGAAGGGCTCCCCAAGACAGGCTCCGCAAGGCCCATCTCCGGGCTCTCGGATGTGACCGCTTCCGTCCAGTCCGACGGGGAGGCGCTCGTCGTCAGAACTATTCGGGGGTCCGCCTGGCCAGGAGGATCTCTATCTATCCGAATCCCTTCAGTATAGCCATCTGTATGCCGGCGAAGAGCGAAACCACGAGCATCAACAGCGCCAGCCCAAGATAGAGGTTGACAGCCCTGGACTTCGCCGTCTGCCTCCCACTCATGTACGTAAGATAGATGCCTGCGCCTCCCAGCAGTATAATCATGGCGTCTACCACGGCCTCTGGTATTGTCATGGCGACCGTGCTCGGGAGGGGGATGTAACTCTGGTTGGGGACAGGATACGCCAAGGCGTCGATGAACCCCGACATCAGGCAGACCAAGAACACCACATAGAGGATTGGAACCATACCGCCTCCCTGGGTGACCGAAGAGCTGAGCCCCTCTACCCCGTCCTTTAGGGTCCCCACACTCTTCCTGTACGCCAACTGAATTGCTTCCCTTAGCATCTAACCACCACGCAGCAGCACCGCTACCTCTTTTACCCATCGGCCCGTTTGAGCGTTGCGTATAATGTTATCCAAATAGTCCTTCCAATCCATCCCTCCGTACGCTCTACTCCACAGGGGATAGGCTGTCTTCAGGCTCTCCCGCGCGGTGTCATGGCTGGCGCAGAGGTCGGACGCTCCCTCCCGCCCGCAGACGCCGCATTTCACGACGCACTCCTCCCTGGGCAGGCGGGATTGACACACAGCTTCCAGGCGTGCCTCCCTCCGGCCACATATACGACAGGCCAAGAGCAATACTCGCACGGTTTCGTAGTGGCCCTTATGCTCCCCCTCTGCGGAAGAGGGGCTGACGCCCTACACCTCGACGGGTAGTTCGAGCATCCCACGAACCGCTTCTTCGTTGTCCTAGAGCGTATAACCCTCAGTTCCCCCGTCTTGCAGACCGGGCACGTCCCCAGGGTTGTCTGTTTTGGGGCCACGGCGGAGAGGGCCGACCCAAGCTCCCTCCCGATACCCTCCTCATTGGCGGTTAGCTCGGCCAGCTGCTCGGCTAGGGTCCTGATCGTCTCCCTGACCAGAGATGCCTCGGTTTCCTTACCCTCCTCTACGGCGGCGAGCCTCCCTTCTATCTCCCTGGTCAGCCCTGTTCCCGCGATCGAAGGTGTGTATCTTTCGATGGCCTCCGCCACAGCGAACCCGAGCTCCGTCACCTCGAGCCACTCCCCTGACGCATATCCCCTTCCAAGCACAGTCCCAATGATGTCCGCCCGGGTGGCCTTCGTCCCTATCCCCTCACGTTCCATCTTCTCTAGGAGAGTGCTCTGACTGTACCTCGGTGGTCGCTGTTCGAACTTCTCCTCCACATTTACGTCCTCTACCCTGAACCTCTCCCCCTCCTCTACCCGTGGAAGCTCGACATCCCTGGATGCCACATATCTCCCATAGTGCCTTGTCCAACCCGCGGATACCGTCCTGCTCCCTGCCGCCCTGAACCCATGCTCCCCCACAGCCAGCGAGATTTCGATTGTCTCTTTCTTGGCAGGGGGACCGAAGGCGGCCAGGAACCTCCGAATGATTAGGTCCAAGAGTGACGATTCCGCGTAGCCCAATGCGTGCCTCGGTTTCTCTCCGGTCGGGTGGATTGCGGGGTGAGCCGAATCAGACTTGCCACCCTCCGCCGGCCTCGCCCCTGACTTCAGGACCTCCGAGGCCGCGGTCGCATACTCTGGCATCCTCGCTATCCCCTTGACTATCTTCCGGTAGTCGATGGACGGAGAGAGCTTCTGGCTGCCGGTTCGCGGATACGATATCAGCGCGTCAAGGTACAGCCGCTCGGCAACACGAGTCGTCCTCCCCGGCGGAAACCTGAGCGCCCTGTACGCCTCCTTCTGCAGGTCGCCTATGTTAAACAGGACCGGCGGGTTCACCAAGGTCGAACTCTTCCTCACCCACTCCACTACCCCGACTCCTCCGAGGCATTCACGCTGTGCCCGTTCCGCAGCAGCCCATGTGATGACCCTCTCCTCGGCATAAGAAGCCACAACTCTCTTCCCTTTGTTCTCGAAACTCCCAACAACCTTCCAGTAGGGAACAGGCACGAACCCAAGTATCTCACGTTCTCGTTCCACAAGAAACCCGAGGGTCGGTCCCTGTACCCTCCCGACACTGATCGTCCTGTACCGCGCCCCGCCTCCCAACGGCGACTGTGACAGCGCTCTGGAGAGGTTGACTCCCCACAGGAAGTCTATGGCGTGCCTCGCCCTACCAGCCTTCGCTAGTCCCTGGGACCATTGACGCTCCAGGCCATCAAATGCCTTCACAAGATCCTCTTCCGTGAGAGTCGAGAACTTCGCCCTCAGCGCTTCCCTCTCCTTCCCCCCGCAGGCGTACTTCAGCAGGTTGAACCCTATAGTCTCTCCCTCAACATCGAAGTCGCAGGCGTTGACGAACCTGGTCGCCCCCGCTGCCAGCCTCTTCATAGCGGCGACTTTTTTCTCTGTCCCGGCGCTGTCCTCGTCCACCTGGTCCAGGGGGTACCATTCGACGTCGAAGATGGGATAAACCGCCCTTTCTTCGCAGGGATCAGAGACTCCGTATAGGTGTCCTTGGGCGGCGCAGACCACAAACTCCTCTCCTTTCCGGACGAACCTGAACGCTGTGGTTCCTCCTACTGGCTCCGGCTGGCTCTTTCCCCCAGAAAGAGCATCGGCTACCCTCCTTGCGGCGTCGGGCTTCTCACAGATTACCAGAGTGTACCCCATTTACTTCTACTGGCCTCCTAAAATGGAACGCGCGCCTGCTCTTCCTAATCGAAAGAACCATCTATCTTCTTGACTTCGACCGCGAATTTCGCGGTAGCAAGCTTCATACCACACTTCCTGCACCGGAACTCCGACGCCTTCAGGACATCGGCTGGGGACCTCAAGTCGAAACCGGAATACAGGGGCGTCCCACAGGAGTTGCAAGCGATCTCATAGGTCAACGCCCCACCGCACGGACGCATGCATTTAGGCGTATTCGCGCCCCGAATACCCCAGGCTCCGGAGGAAGACGTCGTCATCGATCGAGATGGCGAATCCGCGGCCCCCATATTCGACATCTTTCCTGACGCTCCTCTTCAGACCTCTGACAAGGATGATAGGCGTGGACTCGTCAGACTCGCCCATCAACACCTCCGCCGCCGAGCTCAGGTCGTCGGCTACCGCCTGCGACGTCACCTTGAGGACGTTACCGAACAGGTCGGTCCTCCCTCGCATGTCCTGTACCGCCTCTATCCCAGACGCCGCGACAGCGACTCCCGTGGTCCCCTTCCGCGTAGGGGAGAGCCTGCTGTCGCATATTACGATCCCGACCGACACCCCCCTGGAGAACCTCAGCACCTCTCTGATCATCCTAGCTGACTCCTCAGGCTTCCGAGGGTAGAGGATGATAGCGCCGTGGGCGACATTCGACTTGTCAATCCCAGCGTTGGGGGTCAGAAGCCCGTCTTTGCTTGCGAGAAGGAATCCCGGAATCCCTCCTAGGATCCTGTCCGATTCGCGGACGACGACCTCACAGAGCCTCGGATCCATCTTGTACTTCTCCGCCAGCCCTCTCGCAGCCGCTCCCGGATTCACCGTCTTCAGCTTCACCACTCTCCCTTCAGCCATGGCGACGAACTTGCTCGAGATCACCAGCACGTCGCCGTCCGCAAGCTCGTCCCCGACCTTCTCCTCTATCAGAGCCGTCAGGTCGAACCTGGTCTTCCTGGCAGGGACCTTCACGGGGACCAGGGAGATCAAACCTGCAGGCAGCCATGCCCTCCCCCCCTTAAATAGAGTCGGGGGTCCGCGGGCCGCCATGCTCAGGACAACTCAGCTCTACGGCTACCACTCAAAACATGCCAAGCTCGCCGAGTTCGCGGGTTACGAGATGCCACTGTGGTATTCCGCGACCATCGACGAGCACCTTGCCGTCAGGAACGCCTCAGGGATGTTCGACGTATCGCACATGGCGAGGCTTAGTATCGGGGGCCCTGCCGCGACCGGGTTCCTCGAAGGACTCGTCCCTACCGCCGTCGCCTCCCAACCTCCCGGGAAGGCGTTCTACACCCTCCTCCTCAACGACAAGGGAGGAATCATAGACGATTTGATAATCGAGAAGTTGTCCGACGACAGGTACCTCGTTGTGGTGAACGCAGCTAACGCCGCGGCCGACTTAAAGCAGATGGAGTCCCACGCTCCCCGCGACTTCCCTATCTACGACATAACCGAATCCACTGCCATGATTGCTATCCAGGGCCCGCAGGCTATCTCCTCTCTCCAACCGCTTACATCCCTCGACCTCACACAAGTCAAACGCTTCAGGTGCGCGGAAACCGATGTCGCAGGGTCGAAGGCAATTGTCTCTAGGACGGGTTACACGGGAGAGGACGGGTTCGAAATCATCGTTTACGGCGCCACCGCCGAGAGGCCGGAAGGGGTGATGAAGCTCTGGGAGAAGCTCGCCGAGACCTCAGTCCCATGCGGTCTTGGCGCCCGGGATTCTCTTAGGCTGGAGGCAGGTTTACCCCTTCATGGCTCCGACATAGATCAAGACACCGACCCGTT
>JAKACC010000058.1 GCA_021796515.1 archaeon
CGGCGGGGATCACCATGACCGCGTCGTCTGTCTGCGGCACCATCGCCGTGTCAGCCCTCGCCGGCACCCCCCTGGCCGTGGGGTCGACTGTCACGTCGCCTGCCACCACCACGACCCATGGCGCGAGCACCACGACCACGGCCGCCAGCTCCGCCCGGACGACGCAGACCGCCCCGTCGTCTTCTTCCAGCCAGCCCGGGCCCGCTCCCTCGGTGGGGTACGGCGCCTGGCTCGCCTTCGCCGTCTTCCTGGCGGTGGTCGCGCTGGCGGTCGCCCTGACCCTCTCGCGGAGGAAGGGAGGACGGGGGTAAGCCGCGCCCTGGTCCGCCTCGCCGGCCGGGCTCGGATGGCCCCCCCGCACGGGAAAATCCCTTAATTACTCAACTAAAATGAGTGTGAACTCGAGAATGGACGTCCCTGCGCCGCGCCTCATGGGGACCGGCCCCTCTGCCGCAGGCGCGCCCAGGGCAGGCGGCGTTTCTTCATGATCATCACGCGGACCCCGTTCCGGATCTCCCTCGGCGGGGGCGGGACAGACCTGCCGAGCTACTACGCCAGGCGCGGGGGCTTCTTCGTCAGCGGGGCCGTGGACAAGTACGTGCACGTCGCCGTGAACCCGCGCTTCGAGGAGGACAGCATCAGGGTGAGCTACTCGACCACGGAGATAGTCGACGACGCGAGCAAGCTCAGGCACCCGCTGGTGAGGGAGGGGCTCGAGGCGGTCGGGATAAAGAAGGGGATAGAGATAGTGTCTGTCGCCGACGCCCCCGCGGCCACCGGCCTCGGCTCGTCCGGGAGCTTCTGCGTCGGCCTCCTCAGGGCCCTGCACGCGTACCTGCAGGAGGAGAGGACGTCCCAGTTCGTCGCCGAGGAGGCGTGCGGCATCGCCATGGTGCGGCTCAAGGAGCCGTCGGGGAAGCAGGACGAGTACGTGGCGGCCCACGGCGGGGTGAAGGCCTACGAGGTCGACACCGACGGCGAGGTGAAGGTCATCCCCCTGAAGCTCACGACCAACTGCCTGGCCGAGCTCGAGGCGAACGTCATGATGTTCTACACCGGCATCACGCGGAGCTCCTCGTCCGTCCTCTCCAAGCAGCAGACGGCGATAGAGAAGGACGGCGCCCTGCAGAAGATGGACAAGATCAAGGAGATAGGGTTCAGGGTGCGCGACGCCCTCGCCTCAGGGGACCTGACGAGGTTCGGGGAGCTCCTGGACGAGCACTGGAAGGCCAAGCGGGGGGTGACGAGCGCCATGAGCAACGACAAGATAGACCGCTGGTACGAGACGGCGAAGAAGAACGGGGCCCTCGGCGGGAAGATCAGCGGCGCAGGGGGCGGGGGGTTCTTGATGCTCTACTGCGAGAACGGGAGGTCGAAGCTCCGGGCCGCCATGGCGAAGGAAGGGCTCGTCGAGCACCGGTTCCACTTCGAGCCGGAAGGGAGCAAGGTGATCTACAACGTATGACGCCATCGCATGAGGGGCGGTGCGGCTTAAGTAGCATGGCAGGGAGACAGGGGCCGTTGCCGGCGATGACGACGGACGAGCCTCGAGCGCCCCTCGAATCGGCGGCCGGGGTGCCTTTCGCAGCTTGAGCAGCGCAGGCTTCATCCGCTCGTACCTCGACGGGGTCGAGGACGTCGTCAGGAAGATATCGAAGCCTGACATCGAGGCGGTCATTGACGTGCTCCACGAGGCGTGGAAGGGGGACAAGGCGGTCTACATCTGCGGGAACGGGGGGAGCGCGAGCACCGCGACCCACTTCGCCTCCGACCTCAACAAGTACGTCTCCTCCGACGCGCCGCACAGGTTCAGGGCCTTCGCGCTCGTGGACAACGTCCCGCTGATGTCGGCGCTGACCAACGACGACGGGTGGAGCGACGTCTACTCCTACCAGCTCGAGGCGTTCATGAAGGAGGGGGACGTCCTCGTGGGGATAAGCGTCCACGGCGGGTCGGGGAGCGACAAGGCAGGGCCTTGGTCGCAGAACCTCCTGAAAGCGGTCAAGGTGGCGAAGGAGAAGAAGGGGAAGGTCGTGGGCCTCGTCGGGTTCGACGGGGGGATGCTGAGGAAGCTGGCGGACGCTTCCATCGTGGTCCCGGCCGACTCGACCCCCCAGGTCGAGGGGTTCCACCTGGTCCTGACCCACCTGATCTCGGCCAGGCTCAAGGACGCCATAGGGAACAAGAGCAAGCGGTACTGAGAAGCGTCGGAAGGGTTATTAGTGAGTGGGACCCATCGTGGGATGGGAAACTAAATGGGCGAAGCTGTGATAGACGACAGAGGGAGGATAGTCATCCCTAACGAGGTGAGGGAAGAGCTCAACCTGCGGCCGGAGCAGAGGCTGAAGGTCGTCCCGAAGGGGCGGGGCCTAGTGCTGACCCCGGAGATCGGCGCCGAGGAGTTCATCGCCGAGCTCAAGGGGTGCGTCCACGGTTCCAGGGTCAGCCCCGAGGAGCTGAAGAAGATCTGGGGCGAGTCCCATGCTCACGATTGACACTAACATCTGGGCCTACTACCTTGACGACCAGAGCCCCTTCCACGCCAGGGTCGCGCCCCAGGTGGAGGCCGCCCTGAAGACGCAGCAGATAGCCATCAACACAGTGATAGTCATGGAGGTGTCGCACTTCCTCGTAAAGAACCTCGGCCCCGTCGAGGGGGCGGAGAAGCTGGCCGCGTTCCTTGGCTTCCCCTTCTCCGTCGTCGACTTCGACTATCGTAGCGCCCTGGACGCCGTCGAGATGCTCAAGCGCTACTCTCACCTGGGGATAGGGGGGAGGGACGCGACCATCCTCGGGATGATGGGGAGGCTGAAGATGACGGGCATAATGACCCACGACGACGCGCTCAAGAAGGTGGACTGGCTCGAGGCCGTCGACCCGGCGGCGTAGGGTGGACCCGATGCGCCGAGAAAGGGTGCCTCGCCTGGGCCGTGCGCGGGGGCGAGGGCGAGCCATGAGAGGCGCGGCCTGCCTCCTCGACAGGGACGGGGTCTTGAACGAGATGGTCTACTACGCGGACCCGGGCGCCGTCGACAGCCCTTTCACCCCGAAGCAGTTCGTCCTCGTCGAAGGGATAGGGGAGGCGCTGAGGGGGATGAAGTCGGCCGGGTACAAGCTCGTCCTCGTGTCGAACCAGCCCGGGATGGCCAAGAAGCACATGACAATGCCCACCTTCAGGAAGATACAGGCCAAGATGCGGAGGCTCCTCGCCGCCGAGGGGGTCGAGCTCGACGCCGAGTACTACTGCTTCCACCACCCCCAGGCGAAGGTGGCCGCGTACAGGACCGACTGCGCCTGCAGGAAGCCGAAGCCCGGGATGCTCTTGGGCGCCGCGCAGGACCTCGGGCTGGACCTCTCCCGCTCGGTGATGATAGGGGACGGGCTGCAGGACGTCCTGGCGGGGAAGAGGGCGGGGTGCAGGACGATCCTGGTGGCGAACCTGAACGCGACGCTGAGCGGGAAGATGGACGAGCTGGACGCCCACCCCGACTTCGTCGCCCGGAACGTCGCAGAGGCGGCCCGCATCGTCAGGGAGATCGCGCCGTAGAGAGCCCCTCGGGGCAGGAGCGACCGGCGCATCTCTACCATCAATCGTTATATAGCACCATAAAGAGATAGTTTTTGGGAAGAATCATATGTCAGTGGTAAAAATCGACGCGCATAGGCGGGTGTATGTGCCGAAGGACATAGAGCTGGACGCCGACGAGGTGGTCATCCTCCGGCAGGGCGAAGCCCTCGTCCTCATCCCCGTCCCGAGGAGGCCCATCCCCATCGACGTCAAGGGAGGCGTCAAGGAGCTCAAGGCGAAGGCGGAAGCGAGCGCCAGGGATGACGCCCTGGAGCGCCACCAGAGGAGGGGAGGGTGACCCCGATGCTGCTGGAGTCCGACATGCTTGTCGCGTACCTCAAAGAAGACGACTGGCTGAAGCCGACGGCCGAGAAGGTGATCGCCGCGGTCGAGGGAGGGAGGCTCGGGGAGGTCTCCTGCTCCGCCGCCACGCTGCACGAGATGTACTACGTGTTCTCCGGGCACGCCTCCATCCAGACGATATTGGCCGACTTCGCCCGGGTGACGACGATAAAGAACCTGAAGTTCGTAAACCCCAGCGCCGAGACATATCTTTCCGCCCTGCACCTCGCCAGGACCTACGGCGTCACTTCGGTCTTCGACGCGCTGTACGCCGCGACCGCCCTGTCGCCCGCGGTCCCGGACCATACCATACTCTCCACCGACGCCGTGTTCGAGAAGGTCCCGGGCCTCAGGCGCCAGCCCCCCGAAGGGCTCCGGCTCCAGTAGAGGCGCCAGGCCGGCTTGCAGGCAGCGATACTCGCGGGGGGGCTGGGGACGCGGCTCAGGCCCCTGACCGCGAAGGTCCCCAAGACGATGGCGCCGGTGGACGGGCGGCCGTTCCTCGAATACGAGCTTGAGCTTCTGGCTAGCCACGGGGTGGACGACATCGTCCTCTGCGTGGGGTACCTCGGGGAGATGGTCCGGGGGCACTTCGGGGACGGGTCGAAGTTCGGGGTGAGGATACGCTACTCCTCCGAGGGGGACCGCCTGCTCGGGCCCATCGGGGCGCTGAAGGCGGCGGAACGGATGCTGAGGGAGACCTTCTTCGTGACGTACGGCGACGCGTACCTCCGGCTCGACTACCGGAGGATGATGGACGCCCTGCTGGGACAGGAGGAGCTCGGGGTGATGGCTGTCTACAGGAACGAGGGGCGGCTCGGGAGGAGCGACGTCGTGGTGGAGGGCGGGTTCGTGACGGCGTACGACAAGGTGAACAGCAGGCCAGGGATGGCGTGGATCAACTTCGGGGTGACGGCGCTGCGGAGGGAGGCGCTGGCGTCCGTAGTGGAGGGGAGGGTCTGCGACGAGCCGACCTTCTACGGCGGGCTGGTGGAGAAGCGGCAGCTCAGGGCATTCGAGACGGCCGAGAGGTTCTACGAGATAGGGTCCGAAAGGAGCCTGGCCGAGTTCAGGGGCTACATATCGGGCAGGACCCGTCCACCCTGACAGCATGCCGAGGAGCTCGACGAGGCGCCCGTCCACGGCTCCGCGTGGCCCAGAGGCGAGACAAGAGCTGTCGGAGGATGGGGGAGACCCCGCCGTAGGGCTCTGGCTCAGAGGGGTACCGCGACGTACATCAGCGGATGGGTGGACAGGTAGCTCCCGTACCCGATGAGAAGCCAGCTGGGCGACCAGAGCACCAGGTGCGTCGCGGCCCCCGGCGCGATCGCGGGGCAGTTGCACGTCGCCGACGGCGGGCAGATGCAGTTCGAATACTCCTGGGTAGGGACCAGAGGCACGAATAGCACCACAGCCACGGCAGCCAGCGCGACGGCCGTCGCCATAACGGCCGCACCCCTCCTGTGCATCGCAGCCACGACCAAGCCCGCCCGTTTAATCCTTCTGGGGCGGAGGGCGCGCCCTCGGGCCCGGACGCATAGGCCCACCCCATGCCAGCCGGCCTCCGCGGTCAGACCGCCGCTTGCGCTTGCTGCCCGGAGGACCCCCGCCCGTCCAAGGCGCCGTCCGGTCCCTGCCCCCTCAGCATCGCGACCGACACCCACCCCATCCAGATGAGGACGGAAGCCAAGAACGCCCTCTCCGCGAGCCCGCCGTAACGGGCGAAGGCGCCAGGGACGACGAAGCCGCCGAGGAGCTCCACCAGGCAAAGGACGACCGCGGCGTAGGCGATGGGGAGAGCCGAGCCCCGGACCCTCGACAGGTGCCTGTTCCCTTCCATGCCCAAAGAAAGGTAGACGGCCCCGAAGGCCCCCCCGAGGAAGGCGGCGACCGCCACGGCGAGGTGTATCGCGCCGTGCCAGGAGACGGGGGTCGCAGGGACATCCGTGGGGAAGGCTGCCAAGACCAGGGCCCCGACCGACCAGACGGCGAAGAGGTAGCCTCCCCTCCTGAACCGACGCCCCATGACGTCGCCGGCGTTCGCGGCCAGGGCGAGGGCGAACAGGAAGCAGAGGGAAAAGGTCCCTCTGTTGATGAAGTTCAGCGTCATGATGTAGCCGAACGGGCCTACGGCGAGGTCGCTCTCCGCCTGGCTGACCGGGCTGTAGTGGGGCGGGAGGGCCTGGGCGGCCGAATCCAGGACGAGATAGAGGACAAGGCCCGCAATCGTGGCGGCGAAAAGGAGGCGCGCCCGTCTTGCTTGGTCGTCTTCTTCAGAGGCGGCGACCAAGGGCTGGCTCTGCCTTCCATCCGCAATTTAACAGTGCCGTCCCTCGGCTTACAAGGTTAAAATACGCAAGGCATGGCCTGACGCTCGGCATGACGAAGATATTCCTGGACACCGCGTCCGCGGACGAGATACGCGAGTTCCTCTCCCGGGGGATCGGGGACGGCGTGACGAGCAACCAAAAGATCTTCCTGGCGGAGGGGAAGGTGGACTTCAAGCAGCGGGTCCTCGAGATATGCGCCATGAGGAACGACTGGCCCGTGAGCGTCGAGACGACGACCAAGGGGTTCGACGAGCTCGTGGCGGAGGCCCGGCTGTACGCGCAGTGGCACAGGAACGTGGTGGTCAAGGTCGCGATGGACAAGGACGGCACCGGGCTGAAGGTCGTCAAGAAGCTCCACGACGAAGGCATCAGGACGAACATGACGGTGATGGTCACCCTGGGCCAGCTCTTCCTGGCGGCGAAGGCCGGGGCGACCTACGTGAGCCTCTTCTTCAACAGGGCGAGGGACGCCGGGCTCGACCCCGTGAAGACCATCCGCGACGTCACCCCTGCCCTCAGGAGGCTCGGAGGCGCGGAGCTCATAGTCGGGAGCATCCGCAAGCCGGAGGACGTGGAGGAGATAGTGGCCGCGGGCGCCGACATCGCGACAATCACCCCCAAGGTCCTGAACCAGATGGCGTTCCACCCGAAGACGGAGGAGACGATAAAGGAGTTCGACGACGCCTGGAAGGAGTTCGTCGCCAAGAACAAGCTGGCGGTCCCGGCCAGGGTGCCTCTAGGGGCCCCGTAACTGTCACCAAGCGCCCTATCACCGTCCCCGCCTACATATCCGTGGACCGGTCTGGAACCCGCTCGGGGAGGTCGAAAGAGGCGCCGTTCCGCTCGAGGGCGGAGGAGACGGCGGCGTCCGGAGGGGCGTGGGAGTCCGTGGCGAAGGGCAGGCTGGCGGTCACGGCCAGGTCAGGGCAGGCTTCCCCGCGCGGCCAACCGTCCGGGGTAGGGTCCAGGCCCCGCCCTCCGCGTTCACCCCCCGTCCGCGCTCGTCAGGTACACGGTCCTCTGGTAGATCTGCTCCCTGCCGGACGGCGTAGGGTTCCCGTAGACGTGAATCGTGACATAGAGCGTGCCGTTGGCCGGCCACGACTCGAAGAGCGTGTAGAGGAAGGGGTAACCGTGCGAGACGAGGATCGAGGCGCTCTGCTCCTGAACATTCCCGCCCGTCGTGTTGTAGGCGACGGTGTAGGCGAAGCTCCCGTCCCCGAGGCCGGTGTAGTTGACCTCGAAGTACACCTCGGGGAG
>JAKACC010000059.1 GCA_021796515.1 archaeon
CGAACGTTTCATGGGTCGCTACGCTTAAATACGCTGAGAAGCGGTCGTTTCATTGTAAGGACTGAGCTAGCTTGGCAGATAAGCCTCACCTCAACCTGATAGTGACCGGCCATGTGGACAACGGGAAGTCGACGTCCATGGGGCACTTCCTCTTCGACCTCGGCGCCGTCGACCAGAGGATGATCGACGAGTACGCAAAGGAGTCCGAGAAGACGGGCGCGGGGGACTCTTTCAAGTACGCTTGGGTCCTCGACCAGCTGAAGGACGAGAGGGAGAGAGGTGTTACCATCGACCTCGCCTTCCAGCGCTTTGAGACCCCGAAGTACTTCTACACGCTCATCGACGCTCCCGGTCACAAGGACTTCATCAAGAACATGATCACCGGCGCCTCCGAGGCGGACGCAGCCGTACTGGTGGTGTCCGCGAAGAAGGGCGAAGGGGACGCGGCCATAGCCGCAGGCGGCCAGGCCAGGGAGCACGCCTTCCTCCTCAGGACCCTCGGCGTCAGCCAGCTGGTGGTGCTCGTAAACAAGATGGACGACCAGACGGTGAAGTACTCTGAGCAGAGGTACAACGAGGCGAAGCAGGACATCGAGAACCTGCTGAAGACGGTCGGGTACAACGTCTCCAAGATACGCTTCATCCCGGCTTCCGGTTGGACCGGGGAGAACCTCGTAAAGCCCTCCACCAACATGCCTTGGTACAAGGGGCCAACGGTCCTCCAGGCACTCGACGAGTTCGTCGAGCCGCCGAAGCCCATCGAAAAGCCGCTCAGGCTCCCGGTGCAGGACGTCTACACCATCACGGGGGTCGGGACTGTCCCCGTCGGAAGGGTGGAGACAGGCAAGATCAAGGTGGGGGACAGCGTGTCCATCATGCCCGAGGGGCTCACCGCTGAAGTGAAGTCCATCGAGACCCACCACACCCAGATGCAGTCCGCCCAGGCGGGAGACAACATAGGGTTCAACCTCCGAGGCGTAGCGAAGGGCGACTTCCGGCGCGGGTCCGTCCTTGGGCCCTCCGGCAGCCCGCCTACCATCGCCAAGGAGTTCAGGGCTCAGATAATCGTGGTCTTCCACCCGACGGCGATCGCAGCAGGGTACACCCCCGTGCTGCACGCGCACACAGCCCAGGTGGCCGCGACCATCTCTGAGCTGGTGGCGAAGATCGACCCGAGGACGGGACAGGCCACGGAGGAGAAGCCGAAGACACTCAAGACAGGGGACTCCGCCATAGTCAAGATCACCCCGCTGAGGCCCATAGTCCTCGAGACGTTCAAGGAGTATTCGGAGCTGGGTAGGTTCGCGCTCAGGGACAGCGGAAGCACCGTCGCGGCCGGCATAGTCCAGGAAGTCACGCAGAAGGGCTCCGCCGAGAAGACCGCAGCGAAGGCATAGGCTTTCCTTACCCCGGCCCGTCTCCTTTCCCGCTAGCGGATGCTGGGAAGAGGAAGGGGCCAGGCTCGCTTGGCCCCGCCATCTTTCGGAAGCGATAGGTTACTGAGATACAGACCGAGCCTTTCCGACAAGCTTTTGCCTGTATGCCTTCGCACAC
Organism: archaeon; assembly: GCA_021796515.1. Lineage (GTDB taxonomy): Archaea > Thermoproteota > Nitrososphaeria > Nitrososphaerales > Gagatemarchaeaceae > UBA183. Next base: position 1,555 of record JAKACC010000059.1, read on the forward strand.
TCCTCCGAATTGAAGTAGTACCGACCGCCATCGATGTACTCGATGTGCGGCTTTCCGAGGATGGCTGCTCCGCAGAACTCACATTTGAACTGAATCACGGTCTGGGGCTCGACCGCCGCACCGTACTCCTCCTTCTCCGTTCTAGTAATGACCAAGACTGTGCAACTGGTTACGCCACGTATCTCCGCCAATCTCCCCGAAGTCAGATCGCCCAGCTCGTCCAGGTTCTGGGCTTCCACCTTCACAGCTATCGGGCTCGTGCCGGCAGTTGCATAAATCTCCCTCACCTCCTGCATTTCTGCGAGCTTGGCGAGGGCGTCCTCGACATCCGCCGGCTGGACTTGGATGAGAGCTATGCCGCGGACCTTCCCGTATATGCGGTCTGGATTCACAATGACTGTGAACTTCTTGATAACCCCCAGCTCTACCAGCTTGCTGATTCTCGTCCGAACTGTAGGAATGCTCCCTCCCACGCGCCGGGCAATCTCCTTGTACGGCACCCTGCCGTCTTCCTGGAGCTGTTCTATTATCAGCACGTCGGTGTTGTCTAACTGGACGGACAAACAGGGCCTCAGGTAGCTTGTCGCAAGTTAAGCATTTCTGCGGTACGCCTTAACAATGAAAGCCCAAGGTCAGGTAGACCTTAGGAAGAGTACTCTACTGACGGTCTCGTTTTCTGATATGAAGGGATAATGCCAAAGAAGCCATTGACCGAACCCTCTGGCATGTGTTCGTGTTGTGCTCCCGTCGAGAGAGAGGACGACGACCAGGTGGATTTGGAAGCAAAGAAGGATCGGAAGTCCAGGCCCACCGTGCAATGAATTCATCCGTCCTTCATCGCAGAATCGGTCCGTCCTGCGTGCGGAGGCGCTGTCCCTGCGTGCAGAGCGGACAGACTCGCTGCCGAAGTCAGCCGGAGGAGTCCGGTCGCATATCGGGCGTGTCCGGCCAACCTGGGTGATGAAGCCTATGGATAGGTATGAACTGATTATTCTTGGCCAGGGTTCCGCGGCATTCGCAGCCGCAATCAAGGCCAACGACTCGAAGGTCAAGACTGCGATGGTGGGAAGCAATGCAACTGAGGGAACGGTGATTGGCGGGACCTGCGTCAACGTTGGGTGCATGCCGAGCAAGCGGCTACTCACCGTGGGGACGGGTTTGCACAATGCGCTGAGTTCCCCCTTCAAGGGAATAACATACACAGGGACCAAAGTCGACTTCGCGAAGGTAATGCGAGAGAAGGACGCCATGGTGGCGAAATTCAGGAAGGAGAAATACTCCGATGTCCTCAGAGACTTGGACCATGTGACGTACTACTCCGGTAGGGCCAAGTTCGTCTCCCGGAGTGAAATCGAGGCGGACGGTAAGAGACTCGGGGGAGAAAGATTCATCATCGCGGTAGGGGCAAGGACCAACATCCCTCCTGTGAATGGGATTCAAGATGTCGGCTACCTTACGAACGAAGACGCCTTGAGCCTGAAACGTGTTCCGAAATCTCTCTGCGTTATCGGAGGTCGCGCCCTCGGGCTTGAGTTCGCGCAGATGTTCGCCCAATTCGGCGCGAAGGTGACAATCTTGCAGCGGAGCGAAAGAGTCCTGCCCGAAGATGAGCCAGAGGTTTCCTCCGCGCTGACTGACCGCCTCCGTGAGACCGGGATTGCCATTCATACTGGCGTCGTGGTGAATGACGTAGCCAAGAGAGGAACTATGAAGGCAATCAGATTTACGAGCGACGGCGCCACGAAAAGGGTCACGTGTGAGCACATCCTGCTCGCCACAGGCAGAAGTCCCAACACCGAGTATCTCAATCTGGAAAAGGCCGGCGTCAAGACCGACGACCGCGGTTTTGTAGTGGTGAACAGCCAGATGCAGACGTCAAACCCCTCAGTCTGGGCCGCGGGAGATGCGATAGGTGAACCGATGCTCGAGACGATAGCTGCGAAGGAGGGGGCTCTGGCCGTTCATAACGCTCTCAGCATCGACAAAAGAAAGATCGACTTCGACGAGGTCCCTTCCGCAGTCTTCACCTACCCTGAGGTGGCCAGGGTTGGACTGACCGAGGCGGAAGCAGAGCGCCGGGGGATAGCGTGTTCCTGCACCGTCCTGCCGATGGAATTCGTGCCAAAGGCGCACGTGATTGGGGACACTCGCGGACTTGTGAAGATGGTGATAGAGAGGGAGGCAAAGCGGATCATAGGGGTACACATTCTTGCGCCGCACGCGGCCGACCTGATTCTCGAAGGCACGCTTGCGGTGAAGTACAACCTGACGATTGACGATATAATCGACACGGTCCACGTCTTTCCTACCCTCTCGGAGTCGATTAAGCTCGCCGCGCAGTCGTTCTACATGGACGTGGGGAAGATGAGCTGCTGCGTGGAGTAGGAGAAAACTATCTAGAGATGTCAGACCTGAGAAAGCGAAGCGGCGATGGCGTGCGAGGACTTCACAGTCACGATGAAGGGGGAGGGATCCCCGAGTCCCGCTCGACTCCTGTTGCATGGGTCTTCGCACTAGTGGCTATGGTGGCATGCTGCGGTTTGCCCATCCTGATCGTGGCTGCGGGCGGGCTCGCGTCCATCTCGGTCGTTGCGGGGAGGTATTGGCTGCTCTTCGCTGGTGCAGCGGCCCTTGTAGTGGCCGTGGCTGCGGTTGGGATTGCATTGAGGGTCAGTAGCAGAGGCAGGAGCGGGAATCAACAGAATAGGAATAGTGAACGTGAAGATGACTACTGCCAATGAATCGGATCTACCCTCAATGGAGGTCCACCCTGATTGACGGCTAGCCGGTCCAGCCACCTCCACTACGAGCGCTTTGCAGTCGGAGCCGCGTTCGCGGGAAGGGCATACCTCCTCTTCTTTCTCGCTCTTTCGGCATCCGTCTCTGCGCTGTACATGTTCCTCCTCCCCTCGCTCCCACTCGGGGCGCTCGTGCCTTACGCGATTCAGTTCTTAACTCCCGTCCAGGCGTCCTTCGCTCTAGTCTTCGGTGTCCTCCTAAGTCTGGTCGCCACGCTGAACATCTACGCCTTCAAGATGCGGACGTCTTCCGTCAAGGGCGTCACTGCGGGGTCGATCATCGCCAGCCTGGTGAACGGCCTTTGCTGCACCCCTCTGATACCGAGCCTCATAGCCATGACCGGAGCTTCGACGCCGGTTCTCTACGCGATATCCCCTCGACTTCAGGCCTTCTTCGAGTTCAATTCGCAGTACTTCTACGCGCTCTCGGTCGCGCTCCTGCTCATCTCCGTCCACTATCTGAGCCGGAGCATCACCGCCTGCTGCGACGTGGGGAAGGGAGCAGGATTGGAGTGAGGAACCGGAAGCCAGGGCGGCGGCGGAAGAGAGGCAGCGAGAAGCTGCTTCTTGTTTCGTTTGGCGTGCTCGTCGTGCTCGTCGCGGCCGGCGTCGGCGCATACGCGCTCCACAATCATCAACAGCCAGTAAACGCCACAGGATCCATCGGGATCAATGCGGGGGACGCAGCTCCGGACATCCCCATCTATCTGACTAACGGGACGTCCACATCACTGAGCGGTTTTCATGGGGGTGCCGTCCTCGTGTGGATGGTGGCCACCTGGTGCCCAGGGTGCCAGGAGACGGCGCCGCTCATCGCATCCCAATACTACTCTCAGCTCCGCTCGGCTGGCGTCACGCTTCTGACGGTCGAGGACTACAACGACCTCGGCTATTCGGGTCCGACGATGGCCCAGTTCGCAAGCCAGTATGCCGGCGGGGGGAGCAGCCACCCGGGATGGCTCTTCGCTGATACGTCCCAGAGCGCAACCTACACTTACAACCCGCAGGCCGACCTCGACATTTGGTACCTCATCGGTCCGTCGGGGAGGATCGTGACCAGCGGTCTCAACCTCGGAACGACCATCCAGAGCGCGATAACCGCAGCAGACGATCTCCAAACGGCTACGGCGAGCGGGTGAGTGATGAAGAGCGAATAAGCCCATGCCCGTCTACTCCCCGCTGACGGAGGCTTCTCAAGTGAGACACAGCGTGCCTCTGCTTCTCAGGACGATACTCCGCGCACGTGGGTTCAAGGTCCTGATGGCCGGGAGCTGGCTGGGCTACTGGCTGTTATACATGGTCTCTGGCGGGATGCTCTTCTACTATTCGTTCGACATTTTCCCGCTCCTGCAGAGGTATCAAGTGCCGAACCCTTCATTCTTCAACTACTTCTCAAGCCTTCTTGGCCTCTACAACTCGGGGATAATCTGGTTTCCGAGCGGGCACCTGCAGGTCAACCTCGTCTACGGGCCGTTCATATTCTCGCTTGTCCTTGCCACGCTCTTCTCGCTGAACGTGGTACTGGCTGTCTTCAGTCTCCGGTCCCCACACGTCACGAGGCTGACAGGGCCGGTTGGACTGCTCGCGCTGGTCCCGGCCCTCTTCAGCGGGGGATGCTGCAGCGTACCCGTCGGCCTTGCACTGGTGGGTGTATTCGCCCCGGCTGCGGGCCTCTTTACGCTTGTATACAATTACTCGTACCTGACCAATCTGGCTTTCGCTATCCTGATGGTACTCGTGCTTCTTTATGTCGGCAGGAGGGTGGCCAGGGCGAGTAGCGGGCAATCTTGAGGGAGGAGAGCTGCATGAATATGTACTCGGGCCGGTTGCGGAAGTTGACCTCGCTGTCGCTCTGCTCCCCTCCCTGGTCTTGGCGTTCGTGGACTGGTAGGTAGTCAACTCACCAGCCCGATAGGCGCTCTATTTTCATCCCTCCTACGGTCTCCCCGCCCCCGTGACGTGGAACCCTCCCTCCACCAGCTCAAGCAGGCAGTCGGGGCAGACAGGCTTCTTGAACACCAGCCCGACCTTCCTTTCAGGGAGGCATCCGTCGCAGAGGACCATCCTGCACTTCGGGCACATCCAGAGCCTCGGCTTCAGGAAGCCCCCTATCTCTCGCCCGCACCGCGAGCAGAACCCTCTCACGGGCACGGGGGCCGCGCCCCCGCTTTAACGCGCCTCCCCGCGCGCTCCCAGCGAGGCCAGGGCAGGGCGAAAGTGCCCTCAGCGCCCCTTCGCGTACTCTGGGACCGTGAACTCCCCCGGTTCCCAGTCCTGGAGCCTCCCCGCGTTGAACTCCTCGTAGGCCGACAGGTCAAGGAGCCCGTGGCCGCAGTTGTTGAACGCTATGGCCTTCTTCTCCCCCGTCTCCCTGTACCTGATCGCCTCGTCTATCGCGTACCTCAGGCCGTGGGCCGACTCCAGTGCCGTGACCACCCCCTCTGTCTCCGCGAAAAGCCTCGCCGCAGGCGGGGATGCACAGGTTAGGACATCGTCCGCCATCGCCGGTGGTCGAATGGGCTACTTCCAGACCAGCCCGAGCGCGAGGAAGACGACGCCCACCCCCAGGAGCCCTCCATATTCCGCCTTGACCCCCCTGGAGGCCATGAGCGCCACCCCTAGGAACGAGATGACGCCTCCCATGACCAGTAACCGCAGCTTCATCCCTTTCATGCGAATGTCCCCGGAGGTCGGCGTAATATGTTTGCCCGCCCCCCTCGTGCCGTCAGGGCGTTTTCCGTCTGGAAGGCGGGACCGACCTGATAGCACCGGTCTTCCCCAGGCACCCGTAGCGCGAGCCCTCTCCGGAACCGGGCTCCTGTGCAACGGTTAAACCCGAGGGCGCTTCCGGGTTCGCTCGTGAGCTTCGACCAGCTCCTCGGGGAGGCCGGGAGCTTCA
>JAKACC010000060.1 GCA_021796515.1 archaeon
GGATCAAGGCGCTTCTCGAGAGGAGACTGTTCAGCCGGTCAGACCTGGTGGTCGTCCCCGACGCTGGGACCCCCAGGGGGTCGGAGATCGAGATAGCGGAGAAGGGCCTCCTCTGGATGAAAGTCACCACAAAGGGGAAGCAGGTCCATGCCAGCCTCCCGAAGAAGGGGCTCAACGCCCATAGGGTCGGGATGGAGCTAGCCCTGGAGGTCGACCGTCTCCTCAACGGGAAGTACAGGAAGAGGAACCCGCTCTTTGACTATCCCGTCTCCTCCTTCGAGCCCACCAAGGCGGAGGCGAACGTGGGGAACGTCAACACCATCCCGGGGATTGACGTGTTCTACTTCGACTGCCGGGTCCTCCCTGAGTACGACCTGGACGGGGTAGTCAGGGACGTGAAGGCGGTCGTCAGGCGCTTCGAGGATAAGCACGGCGCGAAGATAGAGTTCGAGGAAGTGGAGAAGGAGCCCGCCGGGCCCGCCACAGACCCGGGGAGCGAAGTCGCTGTCCTCCTCGCCAGGGCGGTGTCGAAGGTCGCTAGGGTCCGCCCGAAGTTCACCGGCATAGGGGGGCAGACGGTCGGGAACCTGTTCAGGCAGGAGGGGATCCCCACGGCGGTCTGGAGCACCATCGACGACGTCCCACACGAGCCCAACGAATACTCTCGGATAGCCAACCTGACCAACGACTCGAAGGTCTTCGCGTCTGTCCCCCTGTTAGCCTCGTGAGGGACGCGAAAAGTCGGGCGGAAGCCGCGTATGGAGGCCTCCCGGACCTAGGGCGAACGGGCGCCTAACCGCAGGGCAGGAGCAGAAATACGGGAGCGCGAGTCGGGTCGAGCTCCGCTCTGCGCTCTAAGCCTTGCGTCTAGCTCGACGAAAGGTAGCTCCACATGACCACGCCGACGAGCATCACCAGCGAACCGGCGAAGCCAGTGATCAGGGCCCCCGCGGCGTCAGCGCTGAACCCGAAGTTCTCGATGAACGAGATCACGGGCGCTCTGACGAGCCAGGCGAAGAACCCCAGGGCGTAGCCCAGGAGCCAGAATCCGAACAGTACGAGTTTTCTTCCCATGCTGTTTCGATGCCCTGACCATGGCCGAAGTCGGTAAATTGGAAAGAGACAGTATCCCTTTACAGGATAGTTGAATTATTTACAGCAGGAGTCCGGCCAGGCTCAGGAGATAGGTCGTCACGACGCTGCTCACCGCTCCGAGGGCCAGAAAGACGATCCCTTCCGCCAGGACCCTCTTCTCCTTTTGAAAGTCGTCCCTGACGCAGACGGACAGCAGCCCCCCGAAGATGGACCCCGGTTCCTGAGGCAACTTCGGCTCTGAAACGGCGTCCGGGTTAGTTAACGGTTGTGGAGCTACTGTCCATCATCCGTGCGGCTCCCATTCCCCCAGGCGTTTCAGGACCCTCAGCGCCCTCAGGGTGACCATCTTGCTGGGCTCCCCGGCTTCCTCCAGGGAGAACGGGACGGTCGCCTGCTTTGGATGCCCCCTGTCCCACGCCCCTTGTGGGCTATCCGGGTCGGGGTTGATGGAGTCCAGGTTCCACCTTCCGTCGGGCCGCCTCTTCTTCTTCAGCAGGGACACGGCGTACTCCAGCCGTTTGTCTGCCACGTACCCGAGGGCCGTCAGGAAGTCGAGCCCCACGAGGAGGTCATAATAGTAGTGGACAGGATAGTGGAACCGGTACCAGGGCTTGTACCTGCCTCCCTGAACGTGCAGTTCGCGCTCGAGGAAGAACTCCGCACCCTTCTCCATGGCTCCCTTCATCCCGCGGGTCCACTTCTCCCGGGGGTAGACGGCGAACGCGCCCATGGGCTCCCAGGAGTCGAGGTTCCTCCCTCTGGCGCGTCCCCCGTAGTTGAAGCAGGACCAGCCGCCGAGATTCGCCTGGTTCTTCACCAACCACTCGAACGCGCTCCTCACCTTCGGGTGGTCAGCGTACCCGAACTTGACCAGCACCCTCGCCGTGTTCCCGGTGGTGCAGACGTGCCCATGCTTCGCCCCTCCCTTGTTCGAGCCGACGAACCCGCCGTCCTCGGCCGCGAACCAGTCGGTCCACCTTCGGCAGGCGGCGTCGATCCTCCGGTCAGCCTTCGTGAGCCCGAGGTCGGAGAGGACCAGCAGCATCCAATTCGTCCCCGTGTACTTTGGCCGGTAGAGGCTGCTGCCCCTCTCCCAGAACCCCGAGGGGTCCTGCCTGTCGAGTATCTCCTTCCCCCAACCCCTCTTGACGATCCCGGCCCGGGCTGCCTTGACGTCCGGGTCCCCCTCTGGTCTTCCGAGCAACTCCGTGAGGGTCAGGTACCTGATCGAAGGCTGGCACTCCTCGAGCAGCCAGGACGTGACCTGATCCCTCGGGCCCATTACTGAGACCGCACCTCCACACTCGGCCGGGAGCTAGGAGAGGGCGACGAGGGCCTCTGCCGTCTCCTTCGGTTTGGTTATCATGGGCCAGTGGCCGGCCTCTATCAGCCTGTACGGGCCCTCCAGCTTTCCCCATTTGCCTGCGACGATCTCGTCCACCGGGTCCCCGGAGAGGGTGCATAACACGTACGCCTCCCTGACGCCGTCGTAGCTCTTCGACAGCGTGATCGGGTCCTTTGCCAGCTTCACCGGCCAGGGCGTGGCCAGCGACATCATCCACTTCCTCTTCTCCCCAACCACGTCCTTGCCTATGGCGTCTATGATGGACTCGGTGAGCGTGACCCCCAGCTTGTCGGCGGTGAGCGCCGGGAACTCCTTGGTCGGGTCGAAACCAGCCTGGGGAGTCCTCACCCTCTCCGGCCTGACCGCATCGAGATAGATCACCTTCTTCACCTCGTCGTGGGCCCTGTCTGCGACCGCCGCAGCCACCTTGCCGGCGAAACTGTGCCCCACAAGTACGTAGTCGTCGAGCCCGTTGTATCGTATCACGTTGAGCACGTCGCTTATCGCCGTCTCCATCCCTACCTCCCTGGACATCAGGTGCACCCTCTCTCCCATCCCCGTCAGGGTGACCGGGTACGCCTCGTGCCCCTCCTTCGCGAGTTGGTCCGCCACGCCCTTCCACACCCAAGCCCCCAGCCAGGCACCCGGTACGAGGACGAACTTTGTCATGGCGCGCTCCCTCCCTCCGGTTACATAAACCTCCGCTGTGAGGGATAGCCTCCAACGAGGGGGGAGGGTGAAACTGTCACAGCCCCGCCTTCAGCTGGACGCGCCCAGGCGGCGTCAACAAAAAGAGACATGGGAGAGCATTGATATACCCAACGCGAGTCCCGAGTTCGGCAAGGCCTCCGCCTTGCAAACACCCTTCCTCGGCAAGCTCGAAGGAGCCCAGCGGGTCTTCACTTTCAGAGATTTCATACTTCTCCCGGGCAGGAGCGAGGTCGAGCCTGCCGACATCGACCTGTCCACCAGGCTCTCCCGAAACTTCAGGCTCCGCGTCCCCCTCGTCTCGTCTCCCATGGACACGGTGACCGAGTGGAAGCTCGCCCTGGAGATGGCAAGGCTCGGAGGGGCAGGGACGATACACAGGAACATGCCTGTCGAAAGGCAGGTAGAGCAGGCGAAGAAGGTCAAGGCGTCGAGGACGGAGACGCTCAGCGTCGACGCCAGCGGGAGGCCGCTGGTCGGGGCGTCTGTTTCGCCGATGGACAGGGAGCGATGCCTCGCCCTGGACAAGGTCGTGGACTTCCTCGTCGCCGACGTCGCCCACTTCCACACCTCGAAGGTCATGGAGGCGGCGAAGAAGGTCGTCCCTGACGTCAGCGCGGACTTCATAGTCGGGAACGTCGGCACGAAGAAGGCGGCCTTCGACATCGTAGACGAGCTCCCCAGGGTGGACGGCTTCCGGGCAGGGATAGGCTCGGGGTCCATCTGCATAACGGCCGAGGTGACCCGGGTCGGAGCCCCCACCCTCTTCGCGGTAGCGGAGGTGGCGAGCGCGCTCCAGGAGCGGAAGCTCGACATCCCGGTGATGGCTGACGGAGGGATAAGGGGGCCGGGAGACGCGGCGCTGGCGTTCGCAGCAGGGGCTTCCGTGGCGATGCTCGGGTCGATGCTCGCCGGGACGGACGAGGCGCCGAGCAGCGTCGTGTCCCGCGGCGGGAGGAGGTTCAAGACCCACAGGGGGATGGCGAGCGCAGCGGCGAGGAAGGTCCGCTTCGCCATGGACAGGTATTCGGTGCCAGCCAAGGGCCTAGACGAAGGGGTGGAGGCGTTCGTCCCCTGCGTAGGTCCTGCCGAGGGGGTCGTCGCCACGATGGAGAACGGCCTGAAGGCGGCCTTCGGGTACGCCGGGGCCAGGACCGTCAGGGAGATGTTGACAAAGGCCTCTTTCGGCTCCGTGAGCGCCGCAGGCTCGGCCGAGCTCGGAGCCCACTCGCTCGAGGTGAAGAGATGACCGGACAGGAGCTGGAAGGCGGGATAGCGGTCCTGGACTTTGGGGGCCAGTACGCGCACCTGATCTGCAGGAGGGTCAGGGCGCTGGGGGTCTACGCCGCCCTCCTCCCGCACGACACCTCCCTGGAAGAGCTGTCGAAGGCGCGCGTCGCGGGGGTGGTCCTTTCGGGGGGGCCGGCCAGCGTCTACTCCGATGGGGCGCCTGAGGCGGCGCCGGGACTCTTCGAAGGGAGCATCCCTATCCTGGGGATCTGCTACGGGTATCAGCTCATGGTGAGGGCGCACGGAGGGGAGGTCAGGAGGGCCGGCCGGAGGGAGTACGGGCGGTCGCGCGTCAAGGTAGTCGAAGGAGGCGGGCTCCTCGACGGGCTGGTCTCGAAAGACCTGGCCTGCTGGATGAGCCACTCCGACTCGGCCACGAAGATCCCCCCGACCATGCAGGTGCTTGCCACCACCGACGGGTCACCCTACGCCGCCGTCAGGCTGTCCGGCGCGCCCCAGTACGGGGTGCAGTTCCACCCCGAGGTGTCGCACACCGAGAAGGGTCAGGACGTGCTCTCGAACTTCGTCCTCGGTATCTGCCGGGCCCGCAAGACGTGGAGCATGGAGGGGTTCCTGGAGAAGTCTGTCGAAGAGCACTCCAAGCTGGAGGGGAGGGTCCTCTGCGCGGTCTCCGGTGGGGTCGACTCGTCCGTGACGGCGGCGCTCCTGGCGAGGGCCATAGGGGACAGGCTCCAGTGCGTATTCATAGACACGGGGCTCCTCAGGAAGGGGGAAGGGGACCGCGTCAGGAAGCACCTCGGAGAAGAGCTCGGGGTGCGCGTCGCTTTCGTCGACGCCTCGGATAAGTTCCTGGGGGCGCTCGCTGGGGAACCCGACCCCGAGAGGAAGAGGGAGACCGTAGGGAAGGCGTTCGCTGACGTTTTCGAGGGGTTTGCGCGCGACCGCGGCCCTTTCGCATATCTTGCCCAGGGGACCCTCTACCCCGACGTGATCGAAAGCGGGAGGTCGTTGGGCCCCGCCTCCGTGATCAAGACGCACCACAACGTCGGGGGGCTCCCCGCAGGTCTCTCGATGAGGGTGGTCGAGCCCCTGAGGGAGCTGTACAAGGACGAAGTGAGAGAGCTGGGCGCCCTCCTTGGGCTCCCGAAGGCCGTGGTCGAGGCGCACCCCTTCCCGGGGCCCGGCCTCGCCGTGAGGGTGATCGGGGAGGTGACCCCCGAGAAGCTCAGGATTTGCAGGGAAGCAGGGGCGATAGTGGAAGAGGTCCTCGAAGAGGAAGGGGTCCACGGCGAGGTCTGGCAGGCGTTCGCGTACGTCGGCGACGACCTGGTGACCGGAGTCCTGGGAGACGAGAGGACGACGGGGCGCCAGGTGACCGTGAAAGTCGTCGAGTCGGTCGACGCCATGACAGCGGACTGGAGCAGGTTGAGCGCTCCCGTCCTGGAGCGGATCTCGAGCAGGATCACCAACGAAGTGGCTGGGGTGGTAGCCGTAGCCTACGCCATCTCTTCGAAGCCCCCGGCTACCATCGAGCCCCAGTGACCGCGATGGAGAGCGTCAGCCCTTCGACGGAGCTCGCGGAGCTGCACGTCCACCTGGGAGGGTCTGTGGACCCCTCGGTCATGTGGGAGATCGCCCACGCCCAGGGGATCAGGCTCCCGACGAAGGACTACTGGAGTTTCGTGGACATGGTGACCGTGGACGGGAGGAAGGGGAAGACATTCGAGGGGTACCTGGCGCTCTTCCACTGGACCGAGCTGATCCAGTCGAGCCCCCTCGCCATCGAGAGGTCGGTGTACCAGACCATCGCCGGGGCTTACAGGAAGAACAACATCACGCGCCTCGAGCTCCGCTTCAACCCTATGAAGAGGAACAGGGGAGGAGAACAGGACCTCGACCAGATAATGATGGCGGCGGTGAGGGGGCTGGACAGGGCCTCCCTCGAGTACCCGGTGAAGACAGGGCTGATCGTCTGCCTCGACAGGGCCTTCGACAAGAAGCTCAACGAGATCCTCCTTGACAAGGCGGTCCTCTTCTCAGGGAGAGGGGTAGTCGGGATCGACATGGCCGGGCCGACGAGCAAGGGGTTCCGCTACTCCGCCTACGCAGAGACCTACAGGCGGGCGAGGAAGGAAGGGCTCGGCCTTACCGTCCACGCAGGGGAGGACGAGGGACCGGAGTCCGTGAGGGAAGTCATCGAACTGCTGGAACCGGATAGGATAGGGCACGGCGTCAGGGCGACGGAAGACGAAGTCACCATGGAACTCCTGTCAGCAAGCGGAGCCGTCCTGGAGGTCTGCCCTACGTCGAACCTGAACACCGGGGTCCTGAAGGGGGTCCGGGAGATCAAGAGCGTGTTCCGGACGCTGCAGCGGCACAAGGTGAAGTTCACGCTGAACACGGACGGGCCAGAGATGCTCAAGACGAACCTGCGAGGGGAGATAGACTTCCTTCTGAGGAACCGCATCCTCACCAAGGGACGGGTCCTGGAAGCGAACAGGGACGCGTTCGGGGCCTCGTTCGTAAAGTAGAGGAATAGGAAGGTTTGAAAAGAGACGCGACCCGGGCGTGTCAAAGTTGGAAGCGGCTGAGAAGAAGGTCCCGGTCGGGGAATACACAGTAAACTATGCTTCAGCGGGGAGCGGCGACGCCGTCGTCCTCCTCCACGGGAGCGAGCCGAACGAAAGCTGGCGCGTGTGGGAGCCCCTCCTCCCGCTCGCCGATTCGCGGAAGGTGATAGCCCCCGACCTTCTGGGGTTCGGGAAGTCGACGCGGCCCGAAGAGAC
>JAKACC010000061.1 GCA_021796515.1 archaeon
ATCGAAGGTAAGGAGAGATTCCCGGGGTCCATCGCCCTTGCTCCCCGGTAGACCAGATAGATGCCGGAAGCCATGACCGCCAGGACCGCCGCTTCGGAAGCGAAGAAGTCGACGACGCTGGAGCCGACTCCGACCCCTCTGGAGAGGGCCAGGGCGTACTGGTTCTCCGCCCAGAGGGACATGTCCAGCAGCGCTAGGACTCCTCCCGCTCCCCCGAAAACGATACCGACGGCGAGTCCCTGCCTGCCAGAGAAGACCTTCGGCCGCGACAACTCGGGGGGAGCCGGGCGCCAGCGCCGATAAAGCCTTGCCCCGTCCCTCCTGTGTAAGCTACCTCGCGTAGGCTTTCTTCCTGAGCAGGCCCAAGAAGTCTGCCGATTCCGTGATGTAGGCGTCCAGAGCTGCGAGCACTACTGCGAACGCGAAGTCTGAGGCTTCGTGGTTCCTCCCGCAAATCGGGCAGATTCTCCCCTCCTCCGCCACAGGGAGATACTGCAGGAGCCTGGGCCTCTTCCCGAACTCGTCGAACAGCCTGCCCAGCACCTGCGAGAGCGCGCCGCCGAGCCCTTCGGTGACCTGTTCCGTGATGCCTTCGTAGTTTATGGCATCCAGGAACGCGCCGTCGATCCTGTACTTCCCCCAGGTAGTCCGCTCGCAGACGAACCGCCTCTTCCTCTCACCCTTCCTCTTGTTCTCATGTGGAAGGACGGAGACGAACTCGAGGCGCCTGAGCTCCTTGAGGGTAGAGTAGACTGCAGACGGGGGGAGCCTGAGACTCTTCACGAGCTCGTCGGCCGACGCTCCCTGCGCGCCTGCCTGCCGCACCAGCCTGAGTATGTTCCAGGTACTCTCCTTCGAGAGGGCGTCAGCCTCCAGAGGGGACCTCACCGGTATGTGCGTCAGGTAGGACTTCGGTGTTCTAGATGTCTCCATAACGGACAGATTTCTGAGTTTCTGGTATTTTTGGATTTCTGAAACCGAAGTCGTAAATGAACATGGTCGCGCGCGTCTTCTGAACGGTGGTTTCGACGTCTGAAGAGAGCAAGCGAGAAGAGGAACGGCAGTCGCCAGGAGGGCCGACTGGGGGCGGAGGGATGGGGCAGGGTAAGCCTGAAGTGAGTTCTCCCCTGGGTGCCCCTCCTCGCCCAGCCGTGGCTCCTCTCGGGGCCCGGCTGCCTTCGGCTGCTGCCAAGCCCGGACCTCCTCCTCCGGCACCGCCGTCTGGGCCGCCCCCGCAGGCGAAGACGACCAGGAGGTCTTTCTTCAAGGTCCTCCTCACGTTCGCGGCGCTGCTCACCGCGATTCCCTTCGTCCCCTGGGGGCAGTTCCTCTCCTCGTCGGTCTCCAGCTCGGGTACGCCGAAGCGCCAAAAGGTGACGACGGACATCAACAAGTTCAACGGCGCCGCAAGCGGGAAGCCTGTCAATGTCAACGACCTTGCGACGTTCCCGCCGAACAGCTCCTGGCTGGTCACTTATCCTTCGTCAGGCAACCTGACGCTGGACTCTCAGAACCCTGACACGTTCGTCAAGTGGCGGCTCATCAGGATGCCTTCCAGCCTGGGAGGGGACCAGAAGGCGGCGACGGCTTTCGTGGCTTTCAGCGAGGTGTGCGTCCATCTCTGGTGCAGTCCTAACTACGACCCCGAGAACTCGAACAACCCGGCTGACGAGACATACCAGTGCCCGTGCCATGGGAGCGTATACCGCCTCCCCGACGCGCTCTCGATAGCAGGTCCGGCAAGCACCCAGCCGCCGCCGACAAACGCCGAGCCTATGCTGACCCTGACCGCGGACCCTGACGGGTCGCTCTACATCGAGCCTGCAGTGTTCGACGTCAACCACAACGGAGTGGTGGGGTACGGGAGATACTATCAGTCCTACGAGTCGTTCATCAAGCCGGCCGCGGAATCGGGAAAGACAGCCGCGGCCCCGTGACCAGATCGTCGGTTCCATCGAGAGAACCCCTCAGGCATGACCCCCAGGCTCGCCTTGGTATGTAGGGCGTCCCCGCGCCCGGCCGCCAGCTCTTTACAGAAGGGATCCGCGCGAGCGGCGCAAGCCGAGGGGAGAAGGCACTGAACGACTTGGGCGGTAGCCTTTCTCAGTCTACCCCGTGAGTCTCTTCGGCTTCGTCCTTCATGAGCGAGCCGAGGAGCTTCGCTTCGCGGAAGAAGTCCCGTATGGAGAGGACGCCGAAGAGAGTCCCGTCGTCGTTCACAACTACCAGGTGGCGGATCCCGTTCTCCATCATCAGTTTCGCCGCGGCCGACGGGCCGTCAGAGCGCCTGACGCTGATAAGTCTCTTCGTGGCCACGGACTCGATCCTCGCGGTGAGCGGGGTCCCTTTCGCGACCGCCCTGACCACGTCTCGCTCGGATAGGACTGCCTGGGGCTTGGTCGGGGTCGCAGCCTGGGCGACCACCAATAGCCCGATCTTCTCCCTGGCGAAGACCTCGGCAGCCTGCTTTATGGTGGCACTTGGGCCGATGGTGACCGGCTCCCGTTTCACAAGGGCCTCGACCCTCAACGTCCCCCACCTGAGGAAGCCCGTTTCTCGATGGGCACGTATTGGGTCAGCGGGGGACCGGCATAGTCAGCGATAGGCCTGATTATCCTGTTGTCGGCGAACTGCTCGAGGACGTGAGCGAGCCAACCTGGGGCACGGCCGATCGCGAAGACCGGGGTGAACAGGTAGGCAGGGACGCCGATGTGGTTGAGGGCGAGTCCGGAATAGAGGTCTAAGTTGGGGTGCAAGTTCTTTTCTCTGAGCAAAATCGCCTCTGTCCTTTCAATGATCTCCAGGGACTGTTTCTCCTTCTCAGTCCTGACGAAGCGCCCCGCCATGTCTTTCAGGATCTTCGCCCTCGGGTCCATAGTCTTGTAGACCCGGTGACCGAAGCCGTTGATCTTGACTTTGTTCGCCAGCTTCTCCCTGATGTATGGGTCGACTCTGTCCGGGGTCCCGATCTCGAGAGTCATCTCGACGACCTTCTCGTTGGCCCCGCCGTGAAGGGGTCCTTTCAGGGCTCCCACGGCACCGGTTATCGCCGAGTAGACGTCTGAGAGGGTCGAGGCTATCACACGGGCGGTGAAGGTGGAGGCGTTGAACTCGTGGTCGGCGTGTAGTATCAGGAGGACGTTCATCAGATCCTCGTCCCCTTCCGAAGGCACCTTTCCTGTCACCATGTAGAGGAAGTTCGAGGCGAACGACAGGTCCTCACGTGGAGGGACTATGGCTTGGCCGTGCTTGTGCCTGTGTATCGCGGCCACCATCGTCCCCGTCTTTGACGCGATAGACGTAGCCCGTTCAAGTTGGGTATACATGGGGTCGTCGAAGATCCCCAGAGCCGCCACCCCCACCCTCAGCGCGTCCATGGCGTCGCAGTTCTGTGGGAGCGTCGTGAGGACCGAAATCAGGTCGCGAGGGATCGCCCTTTTCGCCGCGAGCTCCTGCCGGAACGAGTTCAGCTCTCCCGAGGTAGGAAGGCGTCCGTTCCAGAGGAGGAACGTGGTCACTTCGTAGTTCGAGTGAGCCGCGAGGTCCGCGATGTCATACCCGCGGTATAGAAGCCGTCCCTCCCGACCGTCGATGTAGGTGATCGAGCTCTTCCCCGCTACTACGTCCTCCAGGCCTCTTGCCTGTGTGGTCAGGTGCTGGATGATCTGGTCCATGGTGTCCCCGTACTTACCGAGGGCGGCGAGCTTTGAGTAGGTCTCCCTGGATAGCTTCACGGTCGTGGAGTCGGCATCCGGGTTCTTTGGCATGGGCATCCTGTGACTATATTCAATATCTTGGGTTTATTAGGTTTCGGCTCTGCTTGAAACGAAGTCTGTCAGGGCGACAGGGTAAAAAGAGGACGTGGCACGGGGACAGATGGGGTCTTCCAAGATGCGTCTCGCGGTGGTCGGAACCGGGGTAGCGGGGGCTTACCTGTTGAACCGACTCCCCTCGGGGGTTGACGCGGAGGCCTTCGAGATGCGGACCGAGAAGAATTGGTACACTGTCTGCGCCTGGGGGACGAGCCAGCCGTTCATCACCGACCTTGTCAAGGAGGCCGGGTTCAACTTCGACGACTACGTGCTCCACAAGGGGAAGAGGATGCTCGTCGACCTTGGGGACGAAGAGGTAGAGATACCCCTCAGGGGGCTTGTAACTTACGACAAGCACCGGCTTACTGAGGACATGCTGAAAGGTAAGAAGGTACATTGGGGCGCCCAGATCAAGGGGCCAAACGGGAACCTGCAGGGGTTCGACCAGGTGGTCGACGCGACGGGGCTGCACAGGTCCCTGTTGCCGAAGGTCGAGGAGGACCTTGTAATCCCGTCGTTCGAGGTTCAGGTCAAGTCGAAAGAGCTCCCTTACGACGATTTCGTGATCAAGCCCTATCCAGGGCTTACGGGGTACTGGTGGTATTTCCCACTAGGGGACGGAATGGCCCACGTCGGCGCGGGGGACCTACTTGGCAGGTATCGTGGAGAGATGGACGAGTTCGTGAAGAAGTACCACTGCGAAGTTGTGAGGAGGATAGGAAGGCCGGTGAGGGTTACCCCGCCCAAGCTCATGGAACCGTTCTTCGACGGGAAGGTCGTGGGGGTCGGCGAGTCTATCGGGACCGTCTACCCGATGCTGGGAGAGGGAATAATCCCGAGCATGCAGTGCGTCAACCTCTTCGTCGACCACATCGGAGACGTTGAGGGGTACAGGAAGGCGGTACTGGACCACTACGCCATCTACGCGAAGGTCTACGAATTCATCAAGGCGAAAGTCGAAGGGAGGTTCAGCCTGATGAAGATGTGGCCCACCCTCCTCTCAGTCTTCATGCACATGAGGAGGAACACGACTCGCTACGGCCTCGAGACCAGGCCCGGCGACTTCTACAAGATTGTAACGAGGATGTAGTTGAGCTCGGAAGAGCTCCGGACGCACTCGGCGGTACACGTACTCAAGGGCGCCGCCCAGAAGGTCCTTGGGGCGAAGTGGACAGCGTCAGTCTACGTATCAGGTAAGCACGGACGGCTCACGTTACAGTTCGAAAGGAAGCCGACCGACGAAGAACTGGCGACCATAGAGCGGCTGGCCAACGAGAAGGTCGCCGAGGGGGCCGAGGTGCTGGAGTTCGAGATGGAGAGGCACGAAGCCGAGGGGCACTTTGGAGACGCGATCTATGACATCTTCCCAGTGCCTCCGCAGGTCACCCTCCTCAAGATAGTGAGGATCCCTGACTGGAACATAAACTGCTGCAACGAAGCCCACGTGGACAACACCCTCCAGATAGGGAGAGTCGCGCTCGGGACGGCGAGGTTCAGGAACTCCAAGAGGGAACTGGAGCTGGATTTCGACCTGGCCGGCAACTTATGAGGCGTGCAGATGGTACGAGTCGGTAACCGTTATAACGTCCAATCGGGCCGGGCAAAATCGGGCCCGTAGCGCAGATCGTCTTCGAGCGAAGTACGGATAGCGCGGCAGACTCGTCGAGACCGAGCCTCCTATCCTCCCGAAGATAGCTGTAGTGAGCCGTGCGCTCGCAGAGGTCGTGCGTTCAAATCGCACCGGGCCCGCCTTCTAAAACAGGCTCTCGTCTGAGCGGGAGACGCAATGGGCCCGAAGCGGTACGGTCAGCGGTCGGGCCGAGATAGTTTCACTCCTTTCCTCGTTGCTGACAGATGGCAGTCCCGTCCGTCGCGAGCAAAGCGTCGGCCGGCGCGCAAACACAGTTGCCGCGAAGCTCCTGGTAGAGCGGATCGTCGTGCGCCCCCAAGCTCTCGCCCCCGCCATCCGGACGGAGGCGCTCCGCCATCGCAGCTTGACGGCATGGACCGGTCTGGTTCTAGAATCCCGCCGGGACCCCGTCTCCCCTGACGTCGCAGACCGCCTTCCTGTACCCGGGCGCCACTTCCACAGCCTGGCAGACTCCGGTCCGGCCGGGCATGGGAAGACTCGTGACCTCGAAGCCGGCGGGGACGTCGTATCCGCTCTCCACGAGCAGCTTCCTCCCCCCTCCCCAGAGGAACCGGGGATGGGCGACGTTCGCCTCTGCAGGCATCGAATAGTCGACGGAGTTGGTCACGAAGAGCGCGTGCTGCATCGGGCGATAGTCTCCTCCACTTGCCCCGATGGCGAGATAAGGGGTCCCATCCCGCTCGAGGATGAGCGAAGACAGGGTGTGCAGCGGACGCTTCCTCGGCTCTGCCCTGTTAGGCCCGGAGAGGGCGAAGGCGGAACCCCTGTTGTTCAGGGCTATGCCTACCTCTGGGACGAAGACCCTCGAGCCGAAGTGGTGGAACAGGCTCTGTATCCCTGATACCATGTTCCCCTCCGAATCCGCAATGGAGAACGCAGTGGTGTCGCCGGACCGTATCCTGGAACTGGGAAGGGTTGCGGGTCCCTTCGCTGACATGAAGGAGCTCATGTCGATGCTGACGAACCGGGGGTCTCCTAGCATCTGGTCTCTGCGCCCGTATGCCACGAGCGCCGCCTCCATGGTCTTCTCTATCCTCTCCTTCGAGAGCGGGCCGATGGCTGAAAGGTCGGCTTCAAGCAGCTGCTTGAGTATGAGCAGGCTGGTCGCACCCATGCTGTTGGGAGGCACCTCGTAGACCATGGTCCCCCGATAGTCGAGCACGAGGGGGGAGACCCACTCGGGCTTGAAGTCGGCGAAGTCGGCCCGGGTGCAGGGGACGCCGAGAGATTCGATGGTGGACGCCACCTTCTCCGCGGGCCATCCGGAATAGAAGGCCTCCGGACCGGACCGGGCGATCTCTGCTATCACCTTCCCGAGCGCAG
>JAKACC010000062.1 GCA_021796515.1 archaeon
CTGCCAGCCGGAAGGGGTCCAAGCTGGATCTCGCCGGACGGATGGTCGAAGTGAGAGTCGAGGCGAAGTCTGCTCAGCATCGTCAGATATTGCAAGACTTCCTGAAGCTGGAGGAAAGGTTCAACGCGATTCCGTACATCTTCCAGTTGTCCAACTCCGTCAAGCTGATCGCCGAGGAAGCAGACGCGCAACTTCTTGAGGAGGCACTGGGAGAGAACCACAAGACTACGGTTGTTAGGGATTTGGCCAAGATCACGATTCAGCTGTCCATCTCCACCAAGAAACTCCCTGGAATCGCATCCTTCATCACGGAATTGCTTTACCGGAATGGAGTGGGCGTCCTCGACGCGTTCTTGAGCTACGATGACGTCGTATTGGTCTTGCAGGAACGGCTCGGGCCCAGAGCCTACCAGGTGTTGAATGAAGAAATTTCAAGGTAACGCCATCCCAGGAATCCCGTCCTAGCCTGCGGCCGCCGAGACACCCTCCTGACAGTTCCCTGGAATCCACTCTTCGGACCCTCCAGGTTAGGCACTCGGGGCTCGGACCTGAATCGAAGTTGCTCTCGGGTGCTCGCAAATTTAGCTCTAGTCCGACCCCCCGCACTTTCCCCATGCATGCGCTCCAAGTTCCCAGACCGACTCTGGACCCGGAGCGCTCCGAGGACGCGACGCGCGATAGCCGACCGAAGCTCGCCGTGTTTTTGGCCCTGCTATCTCCTGTTCCTGTAAAGTATGTTCGGCTTCTTCTCCGGGCCCTTGTACTTCTCGTTTCTGGGGCAGTGCGGGCCGCATTTCTGGTCGGCCGGGTGGTTGTGCCCCTTCGTGTCCTTCAGCCGCTCTTTCGCTTCCATCCGCTTGCGATAGGACGCCATCTCACGACGTGCGGACAGCCTCCCAAAGAGGCTTTGGACCGTGGTGCGGAGCGGCAATCACATTGCCGCCGCAGCTCTATATCCTGACTCCTGGCAGGGCCCCCGAAGGTCGCCTCGGGGCAGAGGTGGCAAGCTCACCCGATCCTGTCTTCGAACCTCGTACCGAGGTCGGAGTGGGGGAGCGTCCCCCTGATCTCGCTGACCTGCTGGCTCTGCAGCTTCCGGTTGCCCGACAGGCTGAACTCGCGTCTCATCACGTACCGGTCTCCGTCGGAAACTTGCCTCGGCTCTCCCTCCAGCGCTGTCGCCAGGATGAGGACCGGCGCCCTTCCCCACGGCTTGGTCAGTGTGACCTTGACGACGCTGCTGAATGGGATGACGAGGTGCCCTTTGTCCGCCGAGAGCCTCTCCTCTATGGTGAGCCCTTGCAAGAGTTCGTACTGCCCCTTCAACGCCCGCTTCCATCCCCCGAGGAAGGAGCCCAGGTAGCCGTAGCCACGGGCAAGGCTCCCGGCGCTGAGGACCAGCACCCGGCTCTTCTCGAAGTCAAAGCAGAGGTCATAGGGGAAGTCGGGGCCGTTCCTTACCCAGAGGGGCGCCGTTTCTCCTGCCAAGCCGTGGGCGCCTCGAAGGCTCCAGGCTCTTAGCGTTTGTTAACAACCCTTCGAGTTGATGGTCCGTCGGCCCGCGTGGGAAGACGCCAGCCGTTGGGTCTGCAGCCAGCAGAAACCCCGTCGTTCAGGTCCCCGGCCGCGCCCGGGGCGCGGCTATTCCATCCTTGAGAGGGCCTCTGCCATCGACCCCATCATCTCCGCCCTCTCTGCGACCAATTGGGCCCTCTCGAGCCTCTCCGTCTCCAGCTCCTTCAGCCTGGCCTGCATCGAGTCGAGCTGGTCCCAGTCCTCGACAAACGGCGACCCGGGGGTACGAAGGTCGACCAGCTTCAGCTGCTTCTTCTGCTCGGCAACCTCTTCGGAAATGGCGGCCAGCTTTGCGCCAAGCTCCCTGATTCTGTTTTCAGAGACTTTTGCGGGCGTCTCGGACCTCCCCAGGAGGCGACTGAAGAACGAGCCTTTGACCGGGGACGGAGCCTCGCCCGCGACGCGCCTCCTCTCCTCCTCCAGTTCGCTTGAGCATTGCGCCTCTTCCGTTTTCAGTTCTGCGACCCTTGAAGCCCTCTTGGTCCTCTCGGCTTCGATCCGCCCCTCGACGGCAGCCATCCCCGACCTGAGCTCGGAGATGCTGTCATCTATCGACGCGACTACGACCGGCTTTGACAGGGCGGCGTTCAGCTCACGGCGCTTCGTCAGATACTCCGGCGAAAGCCTCGCGGTCCCGGCCTTCTCTTCGAACTCGTCGAGAAGGACGTTCACCCCCCTGACCCAGTTCTCGAGTGAATATCCGCCGGGCTCGGCGGAGAACCTCTGCCCCCCGAGCTTTTCCAGGGCGTTGACGGTCCTCGCCTTCAGCTCGTCGAAGTTCAACGCCGGGGTTTCCTGAACCCTGACCTTGCGCCGGTGGAAGGGCTGGCCCTTCACTCCTTCCTCCAGGAGATCCCCTTCAAGCTACGACCCGCGCTGCATCTGAATCCAATTTAAGCGGTTTCACTCGGTCAGCCCGGAACCCCCTTACCTTGCGCGGACCAGCCTGTCCAGGTTGCCCCGAGGGGGCATCTGGAGGCGTAGTGCGGAGGACCGCGCGGAGCGCTGCCTGACGGCCCCCGTTCCCTGCGTCCACGAGGGACCTCAGCAGGTTCGCCGTGTCTTCAGGACGCACTGAGCGGTAAGCGTGCAAGCCGAGGGACTTCGCGGCCCTGACGTTCTCCACGCTGTCGTCGACGAAGAGCGACTCCTCCGGCGAAGCCCCTGTGACATCCAGCGCGAGCTTGAAGAACCTCGGGTCGGGTTTCAGCAGCCCGTGCTCGAACGAGAGCACGGAGGAGTGGAAGAGGGAGCCGATCCTGAACTTCCTCTGAAGGGACGACCATACCTCCCTGGACATGTTGCTCAGGGCGACGACCTCCATGGCGCCGGAGGCTTTGAGGTCCCTGACAGGCCCCCAGACCGGAGCTATCTTCTTCAACGCGGAGTCAAGAACGTCTGAGAAGAGACGGTACGGCACCTCGTGCCTTGCGGACTCTTCCAGCTCCAGGTGGTACTGCCTGAGCGTGATTTCGCCTCTGTCGAGCTCCATGCTGAGCCGCGTCAGGAGCCCGAAGACCTGTGCCTCGTCCATGCCGAGCCTTGGGGCGAGGGTCCGTGCGGTCGAGACCCAGGGCACCTCTATGAGGACCCCTCCCACGTCGCAGAAGAGGGTGGTCAGCCCCGACGGAGCTCTCAATCGCAGGCAGCCGGCCCGCGGCGCACATAACGGTTCGGGGACTAGAGCCTGTCGACCAGCTTCATCATTTCGGAGTAGTGGTGGTCGATTATCTCGGCGCCGCGCGTCCCCATCGCCTGCTCCGCGTTCCGCCTGCATTCCGATATGGCCGCCACGACCCCCTCCTTGGTGGGCGAGACATAGCTGACGCCGCACTGCGAGAAGACCTCCTCGACGAAGGTCTTGACCTGCCTCTTCAGCTGGTCGTCGGCGACCGGTTGGCGGAGGACGGCGGCGAACTCGGCGTTGGCGCTCTCAAAGCACTTCAGCAGCTCGTCTCTCACAAAGGTCGGCGTGACCTGGGAGTCAGGCACTTCGGGAGCCTTGTACCTGGATGGCATTAAGCCAAGAGATAACATATGTTATATAAAGAGGCACGTGGAAAGCCCTTTCGTGGAGAAGACAGACGGCGATGTTGAGCTCCTCGCGCGGTTCGACTCAGAGGTGCTGGCGCGGGTTCCTCACCTTGCGGGCGGGAAGGCCGCCAACGCGACCCCACTGGTAGAAGTGACTGGCGCGGTACTCGAGTGCGCCAAGGCGGAATATGGGCTGGACCTGTCCCCCGAAGGGGTCAGGGTGTTCGCCAAGATGGACTCCAAGCTCGCCGGGGGCTCCGTCAAGGTCAGGCCGGCGGTCGCGATTCTGCGTGAAGCCATAGCCAGCGGGAAGCTGACGAAGGGCCAGACGGTCTTCGAGGCTACGTCGGGGAACTTCGGCCTCGCCCTCGGGGAGATCGGGAAGCTCGGCTTGGACGTGGTGGCTCTGGTCTCCAGAAGGCTGCAGCAGGGGGTCACGGAGCGGCTGCGCGCGGAAGGGGTCAGACTCCTGAACCTGGACATCGACATATGCCCGGCTCCCGGGATGGTCGGCGACGAGGACGTGGCCATGGCGAAGGCGGTCGCCCAGGGCGTCAGACAGCAGCTCGAGGGACTGGGGTTCGACCCCAAACGCTTCGATGCCGTCAGGGGCGAGGCGGAGGCGCTCCTGGCCCGGCAGGACGCGATAGGGCTCGCTAAGGTGCTAGCCCGGGCCTACGACGGGTTCTGCACCGAGCAGTACGACAACGAATTGAACGTGGAGGTCCACAGGACGGTGACCGGCCCTGAGGTGGACGCCCAGCTGGGGGAGAAAGGGCACACTCTCGGAGAGGTCGACTTCGTCTGCGCGTTCGGCACCGGAGGGACGGCAACAGGGATAAGCAGGTACGTCGCCTCGCGTCATGGAAGGAAGGGGACGAGGGTGGTCTTTCCGCTTTCGGGGCAGGACGTCGCCGGCATCCGGACGAAGCAGAAGGCAGTCGGGCTGAAGTTCTACGAGCCGGGGGCCTACGCCGGAGAGCACGAAGCGGACTTCGAGGAAGCGAGCAGGGTCTTCGGGTTCTTCAACCGAAAGGGGTACGACGTCGGCGAGAGCGGGGCGCTCGCTCTGTATGCCACGATGCAGCTCCTCAACTACGGAGTGGGGAAGAAGTTCGTGGTCATGGTGGCCGACGGCTCCTCGAAATACATCTCCGAGGTGCAGGCCGTGGCCAGGAAGGGGAAGAGGGACCAGGTGAGGCTCAACGAGGCCGCATCGAGCATCGGAGAGTATGGCGGGGTGCTCTGGGTGCATAACAGCTTCACGCCCAGGGACGAGGGCGTCGAGACCATCGCGTCTTCACTGGGGGTCAAGAGGGAGTCGGTGAAGGTCGCCGACGCGAGGGACGTCCAGGCGGTCCTCAACGGGTCGGAGCCTTCAGATGAGTTCGAGGAACTCCTTCCGAAGGACGGGAAACCGCTGCTGCTGGTGTGCATGGCCGGGGGCACTTCGCTGATGATGGCCAAGGCGCTGGAGAGGAAGGGGGTGGCCGCGGAGAGCCTCGTCGGAGGGATCACAGGGCTGCCGGCATCGAGGGGGAGGCAGCCGCTCGAACTGGTCCAGAGAGCGAGGAGCTAGCGGCGCGACGAAGCGCCCTGACTCGGCGTGACGGTCGTGCCCCGGGTCCGGCCGTCTCCCATGCGAAGGACGCCGCAAAAGTCAGGCCATGCCGGGAGTCGCCTTCGCCGCGAAAAGCGATTAATAATTCGGAAAACCGCGTCTTTACGTCAGTTATGCAACAGTTGGCGCGAGCCTGGGGGACGGAGTAGCGTTGTCGTTCATGGACCTGCCCGTGGCAAACGCCCTCATCGACCTGGGGAGCGTCGTGGTCCTGCTCGCGGTAGTCGCTGGCGCGCTGTACAAGCTGAAAGGGGGGTCCGCGCATCACTTCGACAGGTGGGACGTGCTGAAGCCGCCCACGAAAGCGGACGTCCCGAAGGGGACGTCGCTGAGGAGCTTCTCCACGGTCCTGTTCCGCGACGTGTTCACGACCAAGGTCCTGGACTCGTGCAGCAGGTTGAAGCGGGGGGCCCACCTCGCCATCTTCTGGGGCTTCGTCTTTCTGGGCATATCGACGACGCTGGCGTTCATCACCAACCCCGACAACAGGGTCTTGCCACTGACAAACCCCGTGAAAGTCTTCGGGAACGCGGGGGGGCTGCTGATCGTGGTCGGGTTCGTCTTCATGTTCCACGTCAGGTACCGCGAGCACGCCCCCGTGTGGCGGCTGACCCGGTCCGACTTCTTCGTGCTCACCCTCTTCCTGGCGGTCGTCACGGGGTTCGTCACCCAGCAGGCGGTCTACTCAGCGGGCGGGTCTCTCTGGGTCTCTGACGCCTTCTGGGTCCACATGGCCTTCGTGGTGGTCCTGCTCGCCACGGCTCCCTTCACGAAGTTCTTCCACGCCGTCTCGAAGCCGCTCTCTATCTTCCATGATGAAGTCGACGCCAGGCTGGGGAGGGAACCTGTCCTCCCGGTGCCCGCCGCGGAGACCAGGAAGGCAGGGCAGGCCTAGTGCCGACCTACGTGGACCCGAACAAGTGCGACGGCTGCGGCAAGTGCGTCGACATCTGTCCCAGCGACATAATGCACCTTTCGAACAGCGTCTTCAGTGGGAGGAAGGCCTACAACGTCGAACCTGACCACTGCTGGGAGTGCTACTCCTGCGTGAAGGAATGCCCGCAGCACGCCATAGACATGAGGGGGTACGCGGACTTCAACCCCCTTAACCACAAGCTGACAGTCCTGAGGGACAAGGAAAAGAACTCTGTGAGCTGGAAGCTGAAGTACAGGAACGGGACGAAGAAGGAGTTCGAATTCCCGATCCGCACAACGCCGTGGGGGTCTATCCCCCCGGCGCAGAGCCATCCGGCTCCCACCCGAGAGCAGTTCGGCTCGCAGCTCCTCGCCCACGAGCCGGAGTACCTGAAGTCGGAGAGGGGCCTTGTCACGGTGACGACGCGATGACGCTTCCGCACGGTCCTGGAGGGCGCTGCTTCTGAAGACGAAGACGGTGGACTGCGACGTCCTCGTCGTGGGAGGCGGGATGGCCGGGTGCGGCGCTGCCTACGAAGCGAGGTACTGGGGGCGGGACCTCAAGATAGTCGTCGTCGAGAAGGGGCACATAGAGAGGAGCGGCGCAGTCGCCATGGGCCTTTCAGCAATCAA
>JAKACC010000063.1 GCA_021796515.1 archaeon
CCCCCGTGGGGCTGGACATCGGAGCGATCACCCCCACGGAAATCGCACTGAGCATAATCGCCGAAGTGGTCGCCGACAGATATGGGAAGACAGCGGTGAGGAAAACGCTCGGCATAACCGCCGGCGCCTCAGGAATCGAGGAGTCCAGCTGACCTAGGCTGAAGCCGCCTTCGCCAGGTTGTCGGTCACCTGCCTGACGTACTTCTCGGCTATCCCGCCTATCAGCCTCGCCCCGATCCCGGCCATGGTCCCTCCAACCTGCGCTTCCGCTACCCACTTCGCGACGCACCCATCCTGGGCATCCTCCATCTCCATCTTCATGGTGAGGTCTATCGTGCTCTGCATCCCCTTCCCCTTCCCTACGAGGGTCGCCCTCCTCCCCTCTTCTTTCTCCGCTATCGTGAAGGCGAAATCTATCGTCCCGCGGATCGGCCCGACTCCGGCTTTCGCCTTGACCGTAAAATGATCGCCGTCGACGACCTTGGACTCGACGACGTCGGGCACTATAGTGACGATGCTCGCCGGGTTGGTTATGAACGAGTAGACCTTGGCCCTGCCAGCATCGAACTCCACTTTCCCCTCGTAGCGCATCACAGGCTCTCACCGGGAGGTCCATGGATTTCTCCCTCCTTACGTCGGCGTGCCGCCGCCCTGAACGGTGTCTTCCCTTCCCTGGTGAGCTTCGCGGCGTACCGGACAGACTCGACTATCTTGACGTACCCTGTGCATCTGCACAGGTTGCCCGCGAGCGCGTTCCTGATCTCCTCTTCGTCAGGGTCCGGGTTCCTCTGAAGAAGGGCATAGGCAGACACAATCATCCCAGGTGTGCAGAACCCGCACTGCAGGCCGTGCTTCTTCCAGAAAGCATACTGCACCGGGCTCAGGTCGTTCGCATCCCCCAGCCCTTCTATGGTGGTGACCTTCCTTCCGGCGGCCTGGACAGCGAGCACGGTACAGGACTTCACGACCCTGCCGTCGAGTAGGACGGTGCATGCGCCGCAGTTCGAGGTGTCGCAGCCGGCATGGGTGCCTGTGAGGCCAGCCTCCTCCCGGATGAAATCGGAAAGCAGCGTAGTCGCATCGGTATTCGACTCCGTCCTAATCCCGTTTATCTCCATCTGGACCCTCATCTCCGCCCTCCTCCAGCTCTTTTGAGAGCGTTCTCGAGCGCCCTCCTTGTGACCACCTTCGCCATCTCCTGTTTGTACTCCGCCGTCCCCCTGAGGTCGGACACCGGCCTGGCCTCTGCGGCCGCCAGCTCCGCTGCCCTGGAGAACGCATCTGTGCCGAGTCTGCTCCCTTGCACCGCTCCCTCTGCCTTCTTCGGATGCAACACCGTCGGCCCGACTCCGGTAAGGCCTATGCCGCATTCACCGACGGTGCCGTCGTGGACCCAGAGCCTAGCCGCCGCCCCGACTATGGCGAAGTCGGTGGCCTGCAACTGCAGTTTGATGTAGGCGCTCCCCCTGCACCTCTCCGCATCGAACCTGATCTCCTTCAGGACTTCCCCCCTCCCCGCAGCAGTAGTGAATGTGTCTAGGAAGAACTGTTGCGCCTTCATCCTTCTTTCCCCCTGCCTGCCTACCAGGACCATCTCGGCCCCCGAAGCCACGGCGACTGCTGGGACGTCGTTGGCAGGGTCTGCATGGCAGACGTTTCCCCCTATGGGCCCCATATTGCGGACCAGGGGGTCGGCAATGCTCACCGCGCAGTCCGTGAGCGCCGGACACGCCTGCTCCACCAACCTGGACCCTTCGATGTCGGCCATTTTTGCGAGCCCTCCTATGGCCAGGACCCCGTCCTCCTTCCTGATGTGGTCTAGCCCCCTCACACGCCCCAAGTCGATTACGTGGCCCGACGAGAATAAACCCAGCTTCATCAGTGGGATAAGGCTCTGCCCTCCTGCGAGGAACTTGGAGTCCTCCCCATACTTTTCAGCTAGGTCAACGGCTTCTTCCAAGGTCTCAGGCGCGTGGTACTCGAAGGGGTGGAGAATCAAAGGGCCGCCACAAGGCGGGCCGAGACCCTCAGCAATAATATTTACTTAGAGTGGCTCCGCACCGACCCCCGTTGGCCTCCACGGTACAGAGTCTGGCTAGGAACGAGGAGGGAGTACTGGGAAAGCCGATGACGAGGATGGAGGATCCGAAGTTCATCACCGGGACCGGGAAGTTCATCGACGACATCAGACTCCCTGGTATGCTCCGCGCAGCCTTCGTGCGGGCGACCTACGCCCACGCCAGAATACTACACATCGACATTTCGAAGGCAATCGGGTGCAAGGGGGTGAGGCTCGTCCTCACCGCAGCTGAAATCGCCGACGACATCGCCGAAGTCCCTTCGGTCGGACGGTCCAAGGTGGCGACGGCGACCCACCGCCAGGTCCTGGCCTCGGAGGAGGTGAACTTCGTCGGTGAGCCCGTCGCCTTGGTGGTGGCGGACGATGAAAGGTCTGCCCGGGAGGGGGCAGAGTTGATTGAGGTGGAGTACGATCAGCTCCCCCCGGTCGTAGATCCCGAGAAAGCGCTGGAGAAGGGATCGCCGAAGGTCCACTCCTATCTCAAGGACAACGTGGGCTACCACTTCGAGAATAGCTTCGGGGACGTCAAGAAAGCGTTCGCCGCGGCAGAGCATGTCGTGAGGGTCGACCTCGAATTTCCGAGGCTCAACGCGGTCCCACTCGAGCCAAGGGACATCATCGCGTCATATGACGGGGAGGGGATTCTGACGGCCTGGGTCGCCAGCCAGTCTCCCCACGAGATGAGGAGCGACCTGGCGTCGATTCTGGGCATGCCCATGCCGAAGGTGAGAGTAATCGTCTCCGACATGGGAGGAGGGTTCGGTCAGAAGGGGTTCTACCCAGAGTATGCGTCGGTCTGCTACGCAGCGATGAAGCTCGGAAGGCCAGTGAAGTGGGTCGAGTCTAGGGCGGAGAACTTCCTCGCAGCGTCTCAGGGGAGGGGACAGACGCAGCATGTGGAAGCGGCCGTTACCAAGGACGGCAGGATACTAGGGCTGAAGGTCAAGGTGATCTGCGACGGCGGCGCATACAGCGACTGGTCTATCTCGATGCCCGAGACGACCGTCCAGATGTCCACCGGGACCTATGACATCGGGGCGTTCAGCGGCGAGGCGTTCACAGCGTTCACAAACAAGTCCCCCATAGGCGCTTACAGGGGGGCGTCAAGACCGGAGGCAGCCTACCTCATCGAGAGGACCGTCAACGTCATAGCGAAGGAGCTGAAGCTAGACCCGGTTAAGATCAGGCTGAAGAACTACGTGCCGAGGACGAAGTTCCCCTATCACTCTGCCGGTGGGCTCACCTACGACAGTGGGGACTACGAAGGAAACATGAGGGCGGCCCTGAAGCTGGCGAAGTACGCCGACATGCTCCGCTACCAAAGGACGGCGAGGGCCAGAGGTGAGCTCGTGGGCGTGGCCGCGATAACCTATGTGGAAGTCTGCGGCTTCGGATCAGGATACCCCCAGACGGCCGCGGTCACAGTCACGGATCAGGGGGATGTCATCGTCACCAGCGGCACCACTCCCCATGGCCAGGGTCACTGGACCCCATTCGCGCAGATAGTAGCCGATGAGTTGGGGGTGGAGCCAAAGGAGGTGCTGTTCCGGTCAGGGGACACCAACTCACTCCCATGGTCCACCATCACGGCCGGGAGCAGGTCGGCAGTGGTCGGAGGGTCCGCCGTGCTGTTAGCGACCCGCAGGGTGAAAGAGAAGATGACGAAGATCGCGGCGAAGACGCTAGGGACAGGGACACGTAGACTGACGTTCTCGAAGGGTAAGATCTACGCAGAAGGATCGGGGAAGAAGGTGTCTTTCAAGGAAGTGGCTTCGATTGCCTATAGGCCTACGGAACTGCCTGAAGGGATGGAGGCTTCGTTATACGAATACTGTGCTTTCGCACCGCCGGGAAACACCTTCCCGTTCGGCACCCATCTGGCTATGGTGGAAGTGGACAAGGAAACGGGAAAGGTGAAGATCATCAAGTATGTGGCGGTGGACGACATCGGCAAAGTCCTAAACCCCCTCATAGTGGACGGGCAGGTCCAGGGAGGGGTCCTGCAG
Organism: archaeon; assembly: GCA_021796515.1. Classification (GTDB taxonomy): domain Archaea; phylum Thermoproteota; class Nitrososphaeria; order Nitrososphaerales; family Gagatemarchaeaceae; genus UBA183. The sequence goes on from JAKACC010000063.1 coordinate 4,087, forward strand.
GGGATATCTCAGGCCTTGCTGGAAGGAATAGTCTATGACGACAACGGCCAGCTCGTGACTTCCACCCTTTCCGATTACCACATCCCCGTGGCCGACACCGCTCCGTCCATGGAGTGCTACAGGACGGAGACCCCTTCCCCGTTCAACCCCCTTGGAGCCAAGGGAGTCGGAGAAGCGGGCACCATAGCGGCCACCCCTGTCATAGCCAACGCGGTGGAGGACGCCCTTTCACCATTCGAGGCTACCGTGGAGAAGCTCCCGTTGACCCCTTCCTACATCTGGTCACTCATGAGGGCAGGGAGAGACCGAGCTTCGGAGCCTTCAGGCCATCGGAAAGCAGGACGTCTCACCCGAAGGAGCACGTAGTCCCGTCTCAAGCGCGAGCTTCGGCGACGGGGTCTCCTGTCTTTACCCATCCTTCTTCGACGACTCTGGCGTACCATCCGCGCCTGCCCAGCATCGTCTTCAGGAACGCCGGCCCCCTCAACTTCTGCACGTAGGGAAGGAGGAACAGGTTGTCGCAGGGGTCGCAGGCCCTTGAAATCTGGAGCCGGACCTTCCCGGCCGTGAACGTCTTCCCGACGCTAAACGACGAGTAGGGAATCCCACTGGTGGTGAGGTTCTCACCCAGGTCTCCGGGCTTTACTGGCCACCCTTCGGAGTTGAGTTCCTCAATCATCTCGACTGGCATTATCAGGATGGCCGAGTCCGGGTCGTCCCCGATCTCTTCATGTCTGTAGACGTTGAAATCACCCACGAGGCCCCCCCGGCCAACGAAGGCAGAGTCCACGGACCCCTTGGGGAGCCCCCTTTCGCCAGGGGTGCGCGCTTTGACATTGATCTGTTTGACTACGCAGGCCACGCCAGGGACCGCTCCCGGCCCTCTAGTTTAGTCTTGGGCATCGGTCCCGTCCCCTCACAATCCCTTCACGTCTACCGCGGGACAGCCGACGAACCGTCCGAGTGCCGCGGCCTCTTCGCGCACCAGCGACGAGACCTTTTCCGGAAGGCCTGAGAACGGCGTGACCTGGATCTGGAGGGTTCCGTTCTTCGTAGTGTAGGACCATACCCCGGCCGCCCTGCCATCGACCAGGAGGACAGGAGAGACCCACCCTGCGGGCCTGTAGACGTGCGTGTGGTCCGTCGGGCCGACTATGTTGCGGTGGGACTTGTGCCCGAGGAGGAAGGAGTCGAAGAACGGGAGGAGGCGCACGTTGGCCTCATCCAGATGCGAGCTTCGCAGTTCCTCTAGGTCGTCTGCGAGGACAGAGGCGCTCCAGCCTTCCACGTCAACTTGGACTGTCTCCTCTTCTATGCGGGACCAGACGTCCTTCGCGTCACCGGCTGTCATTCCCGTCCAGATACGAAAGTCCGAGGTAGTGGACGGTCCGAACGACCTCAGATACCAGGTGACCAGCTCCTTCTCAGCTTCGCGCCGGGACACGTCCCTCCAGCCTGGTAGCCACCTGTCGGCCCGCACGAAAGTGGTCTCGCTGCCGACGCTTGGTCCGGAGCAGTACACCCCCCGAGCGCCGGCTAGATGCAGGAGATAGTTCGCGGGGAGGGTCAGGCCTCCCACCTCGACGCAAGGGACCTTCCGCCTGCTCCCCCACCCTCCTCCATGCACGTACTTCACCTTCTGGTGAAGGGCCATGCTTACCCTTTCCGCCAGGACGGACTGGGTGACTGGTTCCTGCATCGCCCGAAGCACTTCTTCCACCACCGCGTCGAGCTTCCATGCCGGCACTCCCTTCGACAGAACCCATCGAATCTCCCGCTCCGCACGCAACGCGCTCCCCCTTACGAAGGTGGCCAACTCGCCCGAGGGGACGAGGAACAGCGTCCTCCGCATGCACCAGGCCTTCACAAGAGTCCTTTCCTTCCAGAGGGCCGAGTCCAGCCGGGAGAGGCTCATGCCTTTGACTCTCGCCCAGATGGACATCTGTCCCGCCATGAGCAGCTGCGACTGGGCGCCTCCCATGTCCCTCAACACCGAGACCAGAGCCGTCGCAGACTTTCTCCTGATGAGGTTGTGCCTGGAGAGTCTGAAGGCGGTCGCCTGCTTCCAGGTCACTTTGACCGGACCCGATGCTGGAGCGCTTCTACCGCGATAGACGTTCAAAGCGCTCTTCCCTCACGTCACCTGAACGATATCTGGTATGCTTCCTGCCCTTGGTCAGGGTACTCTTTCGTCTTGGCGATGGTCGTCTGGAGCTCTATTGCTCTCTCTAATGAAGGCTCAGCTGCAAGCAGATGGCCCATCCTGATGTTGCAAAATGTCTGTCCTTTTACAGCTGCTTCCGCCATCCGCTTCGCTCCCACCACCGCGTGCCCGATTATCGTGAAGTCTCCGGCTATCTCCTCAAGGGCACAGCGCCCCGAGTCCACTCCCAGGGCGAGCCCCACATGGGCAGGAAGGTTCCTGGCATTCTTCCTGTGTTCGGGGAATATCTCAGCCTCGAATGCCTCGTGCGCCTTCCTGCAGAAGAGCACGACCTCCCTGAGGAACCTGGAGGGCTTCGTCCCATAGAGCCAGTACACCACGAAGCCGTCGCCTGTGAACTTGTCGAACCAACCCATGTTCTCCCGGGCGACGCTCCTCATCTTTTCCGTGAACGCGGTGGTGATCATCGCGTACTCTCTTGA
>JAKACC010000008.1 GCA_021796515.1 archaeon
AGACGAAGGTCTTGAAGGGGAGGGGAACGTACGCGAGCCTCATGAAGACGGCAGGCTGGATATCGAGCTATTATCCACTGGCATACGAAAGAGCGGGAGCAACGCACGCCCCGCGGGGGGCCGGAAGACGGCCGTCTGCCTTTAGCGCGGCCCTCAACCACCTTCTGTTCAGGCTCGTCGGCCGCTACCTGGGTCTAAAGGCCTCCGCCCTGAATCGTAGGCTGAAGGCGGCGGGACGCAGCTCGGACGTCTTCGAGGTCCGGAGCTCGCCAGATCACCTAATCTACGAGTCCAAGAGATATGCAGCGCTGCGAGAGAAGTACAGGGAGGCCCTGCGGCCCAGGGGCTTGTTCAAACCCGATGGGTTATGAGCGAGGACCCTCCCGTCAGCCAGATTCAGCGACGCATGCACGCGCCCTCATAAGTGATCGGCAATGATTGTTTTCCCGGCGTATTCCCTCGCCCCTGCCGTGCTGTTCGCATCCGTCCTCCTCAGCATAGCCTTCGCGGTGTACGGGCTAAACATCCTGTACCTCACTGTCAGGTCTAGAAGGTACAAGCTCCGCCTCGCACCGCCGCTCTCCGCCCGTCCGACGGTGGCGATCCATCTCCCTATCTACAACGAACTGTATGTGGTGAGAAGGCTCCTGGATTCGTGTGCTCGCGTAGCGGAGCGGTACGGGGAGCGACTGGTCACCATATATGTGATAGACGACTCAGATGACGACACTAGCCTCGCGATTGACGAAGCCGTCTCGGAGCACTCGGCCCGCGGGTTACAGTTCAGGGTGATCCGGCGCGGGAGCCGGCTGGGGTTCAAGGCAGGCGCCTTGCAGGCCGCCCTCGAAGAGACCCATGAGAAGTATGTCGCTGTCTTCGACGCCGACTTCGTCCCTCCGCCTGACTTCCTGGACAGGACCGTCGCCGTCTTGGAAGAGGACGCGGAGGTGGGTTTCGTCCAGGCCCGGTGGGGGCACGTCGACAGGAACTACAGCACGATGACGAAGGCGGTGGCCATAGGGGTCGACGCCCACTTCTTCCTTGAGCAGAAAGGTAGGAACGGGAACGGCTATCTGATGAACTTCAACGGGAGCGCTGGGGTCCTGAGGGCATCGGCGATCCAGGCTGCGGGCGGGTGGTCGGCAGACACCCTGGCCGAAGACCTCGACGTCAGCTACAGGATGCAACTTGCCGGGTATCGGGGGGTCTATCTGAACGATCTCGAGGTTCCCGGGGAGCTCCCTCCCACCCTGGCCAGCTTGAAGCGGCAGCAGGGAAGGTGGGCGCGAGGCTCCCTTCAGGCTGCGAGGAAGCTGGCTGGGCGCATCGTTCCATCGAAGAAGCTGTCAGGTGGCCAGAAGTTCGAGGCGGGCGTCCACCTCACCTACTATCTTGTGCACCCTTTCATGGTGGCTTCGTTCCTACTGGCCGTGAGCGCCGACTTCCTGAGGATAGATGTCATCGGCTACGCTGTGACCCTCCCCATCTCCAAGCCCGGCGGCGGGCTGGTGCTAACGGTGGTGGTAGTTCCCTGGGTCGTCTTCACGGCCCTTGTCGTCCTCTCCACCCTGGCGGTCTTCTTCTACTGTTTCGAGGCGGTCCGGGTCCAGAGGCTGGGGGTGCTACACAACATCGAGCAGATAGTGGTGCTTGTGGCGCTCGGTTACGGCATCAGCATAAGCAACTCCACCCAGGCTCTTCTTGGCTTGTTCTCGCACGACACAGGGGCGTTTTCGAGGACCCCCAAGTACGCCATCGAGAGCTCAGGTCAGACCTGGAAGGGCAAGAGGTACCAGATCCCCCTGAACAGGGTAAACCTGCTGGAGGCGGGCGCGGTTGTCCTCGCCTCCGTCGCTGTGCTCTACGCGTACGTGACAAACAACCTGGGGCTTATCCCGATACTCCTGGTGTACCTTGTCGGGTATTCGTTCGTCCTCTACCTGTCACTTGTCCAGACGGGCGGCTCGCGGAAGAACTGGGACTCGTAGGCCCTGCCTCGAATCCGGTCGGGCCTGAAGGGGGTCACTTGCGGACCTCGAACCTGAAGAAGACGTCCAGTTTGAAGTACCAGAGGGGGGACGTGGCGACGTCGATCAGGTGCAGCCAGGGGAATCGATTCAGGGCCTTTCCCATGAAGTTGTCGAACATCCCTGTCCCCCTCCGCTCCGTCATCCTGAACCGGGAGGGGATGAAGAGCTCGTGCGGGGAAAGCCGTGGCTTATCCCCGACCGGCCAGACCGCCGGGCCGAAGGTCGGCATGACGTGCCTGATTCCAGGGAGGACCTTGGCGTCGAATTCGCGGATCATGTAGTTTGTGACGAGGTTAGGGACGCTGATGATGAGGACCGCTCCGTCTTTGGAGATCCTCTGAATCTCTTTCATCGTCTCTAGGGGGCGAGGGAGGAGATGGACGACCCTGATCATCACGACCGAGTCGAAGTAAGAGTCCCTGGCTGGGATGGCAGAGACGTCGGAGCGAACCAGCTCTGCCTTCGATAGGGTGTCCTTCGCGGTACCCAGGTTCCTCCTGGTCAGGTCCATCAGGACGACCTCCCGGAAGTAGGGCTCGAGGACCTTTGTCATCCTCCCGAAGCCTCCTCCCAGGTCGAGACAGGCCCCCCCGGGGCGGATCATCCCCCTGACGACCCTCTTTTGAGCTTCGTCTTCTATCCTCTTGGTCTCCCAGAATTTGGAGTAGTCTGTCTCCTCGAACCCGTCCAGCCAGGGGGTCTTGCTGTGTACTCTCTCCGAGCGGGCTGACAAGGGGAACTAGCCGCAACGGATTGCTCACTCTGATATCTGTTCCTTCGTCGCGGCTCTGCATTCGATTAAACCTTAACTCGGCAGGAGCGCTTCGACGCCCGAAGCGGTTGGGGTCAAGCGAATACCTGAGGCTGGAGACTAGGGGAAGGAGGACGAACCTCCCGCATATAGTTGAACTGAGATATGCCTGGCTGGGGGGCGAATACTTCGTCCTGGGTAACAGCCCGTCCAGCGACTGGGGCCTGAACGCCCTAAAGTCTGGGAAGGCAAAGGTGCGCCTGGGCGAGTACCTGGTCGACGTGGCCGCCCGCAAAGCTGACGAGGCCGAGGCGAAGGCTGCATTGATGTCCTTCGGGAAAAAATATGGCGCCAGGTTCGTGTCGAGATGGTATTCGCATTCCGAGCTCTGTCTCCGCCTCACTCCCATCGGTTCCGCCGTGAGGCGTGGCGGCGCCTCAGGCGAACTCGACGTCAAGGCGGACTTCGGCCACTGGGCCTCGCAGAAGAAGGACTACTACGTCGACGTCGCTGGCGCGTTCGACTCGGCGTCGGACGAATACGACTTCACCATAAGGCGGAACTTCATTAACACATGGATTCGGAAGCGATCACTGCAGGTCCTGAGGAAGCTGCTTCGCCCAGGAGACTACCTCATGGAAGTGGGGTGCGGGACGGGGGAGGAGGCAATCGCAATCTCAGACTGGGTTTCGGGGATTGTAGCGACCGACGTCTCGGCCGGGATGGTCGGGCTCCTGGAAGAAAAGGTCGCGGCGAGAGGGTTGGCAGGGAAGATTCTGCCCATGAAACTCTCCGCATCGGAGATCTCAAGGGTGAGGGACCTGATAGGGGAGAAGGAGATACGTGTAGCATACTCGTTCAACGGCGCCCTGAACTGCGAGCCTAACCTTGGTTCGTTCGTGCGTCAGCTCGACTCCCTCCTTGAGCCTGACGGCTATTTCGTCTGTTCCGTCAGGAACACCACCTGCGCGACCGAAATGATATCCCATGGCCTCGTCCTGCAGTTCGACAGAGCGAATCCGCGCAGGGTCCAGCCCATAATGGTCTCCGTCGGCGGGAGGGATGTGCCGTCGACTTATTTCTCGCCGTCGTCGTTCATTTCCTACTTCTCCCCCAGGTTCAGCCCGGCGCAGGTCATAGCCCTTCCCGCCCTGCTCCCCCCTGCCTATCTCAACGGTTACTATCTCAGGCTGAGGCCGTTTCTGTCCTTCCTCGAGCGCCTCGAACTGCCTCTCTCTGGCGTCTCGCCCTTTAACAGGCTCGGAGACCAGACCCTCTTCGTCTTCAGGAAGTCCTCTTCTGAGGACGCGTCTCGAGAGCAAGCCCGGTCTTAGTTCGCTCAGAAGCAGCAGCGCGTAGATGACGGTCGGAACGACCGCCGTGAGGACGAGGAACGCGACCGGCGTCTGGCTGAAGAAGTCTACCTTGAACTGGTCGGCGACCGACGCCCCGACCGAGAACTGGTTCATCAGGACCGCAGGGGACACAAAGTAGAACAGGTTGTAGGTGAGGGCAACGTAGGCGAGGGGGAGGACGGTGAAGACGGCCCCTGCGATGCGCCTCCTCTGGAGAATGAGGAGCGGGAGGATCCAGTAGAAGTACTGCGGGTTGACGAAGTTGTACGTGAGGAAGAACACGAGTATGGATATGACGGTCCACTTGACCAGGTCCGCGTCTTTCTTCCAGTACACCCAGAGGAGGCAGGCCACGTAGGCCGGGACCCCTGCCAGAAGGAACACCGGGACTGGAGGTGCCTTGACAAGCAACAGCGCCTGTTGCCAGGTCAGCCCGTTCGCCGTGAACACCCCTCCATAGGTGGGTATCGCCCGGGCATAGAGGAACACATAGACGGTGTAGGCCAGGTTCCCGTATGCGCCGAGGATTGCCAGGGTGGCGGCGAAGGCAGGTATGCACGCCGAAAGCGGTTTGAATGCCCGCACCCCCTCTCGCCTCAGCGTGATGGCGAGCATCAATGGGATGATGATGATGGGCCAGACCTTCACCGCCGCACCGAGGGAAGCCAACAGGTACGCGTGGTACATCTTTCCCTTCCCGAAGTAATACAGCGCCATCACGGTCAGGAGCGCCGCCATGGGATCGAGTTGTCCCCAGACCGCCGCGACCAAGATTACGAACGGGTTTGCGAGCCAGAAGACTCCGGTCCACCCGCTCCTGGTCATCCTGTTGAGGAAGGCTCCCATTAAGACGGCCGAAGCCACCATGGGGAGCTTCAGGAGCGAGACCAGCAGGGGGAGGCTGGAGGGGACATAGGCCAGGTAGACGTTGTACATCGCCGTGAGCCACCCGGGCCAAGTAAGTCCCCCTACCGAAGGGAGTGGTGCCCCGCTGAGCCCCCGGTAGATCAGGAACGAAAGGGCGCTGTAGAGGGCGTAGAGCGGAGGGTATGCCCACTTCAGCCCCCCGGGGTAGAGAGGAGGGTTCCCTGGTGCGAACGGGTTGACGTGCTGGAGGATCCTGATGCCCGAACTCAGAAGGAAGTAGACGTCATACCTCTGACCGGTCCACGGGGTTATCGCGAGATAGACCGGGACTGCCACTATCAGGAAGCGCTTCCATCCGAGGCTCTTCCCCAGGAAGAGGAATGCTCCCGCGAAGGCGATCACTGCAGCGTAGGCCCCTGCATCCATCCAAGCCGCGCCAGGGTCGTAAGAAACTCCGAACACGGCGGTTCCCGACTCGCACAAGCCGCTGACCGCCCTGACCGACGTGGTCCCGAACCTCACCCACCCGCTGTCCAGGCCATAGCTGGTCTCGGTGAACCCCATGGCGTTAGCGGCGAAGTTCTCTAGGTCATGCCACCGACTCCCGTTGAGGTACTGCACCCTGACGGTCTGGTTGGCCAGGGAAGGAGGATAGGCCACGTCGAAGGTCTCTCCGAAGGTCGCTGCTCCTGGCGCCGGGACCGCCCCGAACGGGAATGAGACGTGCGACGGCTGGGCCGTCAAGCTGATGCCGCAGCTCTGAGCCGAGGCCGCCGGTGACGCTGAGAGGACCATCAGCGGAACGAGGAGGAGTGCCGCCAGCAGCCAGGCGCAGCGCCTTTTCACGCGTTAAGGGAGCGGGGCTGTCGCTTTAGGCTTGCAGCATAGTCGGAGACGGCCCTCTCCTGGGCGAGCTCAACGAACTCAGGCTTTCTCTCCCTCAGCCTCCTTAGCGCCTCGTCTGCGCCGAGACCCTTGGACCTAATCAGATATGCGGCCAGCGCGCACCCCGTCCTCCCCTCTCCCGCCAGGCAGTGGACCATGATGCTCTTTCCTTCGTCGAGCTTCGCCTCAATCAGCCGAGCGCACTCGTCGAGGACTTTGGCGTCGGGAATCCCATGGTCTTGCATGGGCACGTGCTCCACGGAGAGCCCGAGCCCGTCCGTCCAGGCTTTCGGGAGCGGGTCCTGGGTGAGGGTGAGGACGGCGTCGATGCCGTTGGCAGACACCCATTCTACCTGTCCCCGGGAGGCTGGATAGCCGGAGCCCGCGAGTCTCTCCTGTTCGACCCAGACGAACCCCGTGGGCCTGTTCGAAACTTGGGCCCTAAGTTTCCTTAGGAATAACCCTCCGGTCCCCATGTCTTGCCCGTCCGGGAACGCTCGCTGTTTTAGAAGTTTCTAGGCCTCGAGGACCTCGAGCTTCCCGTACTTCCCGACGTTCAGCCTCAGCTCCCCGCGGAAGCTGTTGGTGTAGCCGTTTGTTATCCTGACCTTGGATCCCTGCTTGACCATGTCGATCTGGTCGTCCCAAAGCGACAGCTTGATCTGGCCGCTGTCGTCCTTCAGCATGCAGTCTGCGACCTTCGCCTCGCCGCCGGTCCTAAGATTCACCGACCGCGGCTCCGCCATGTCTGAAATCTCCCCTTCCGCATCGACCCTCCTCATGCCGTCCCTCAAATCGGATATGTTCATGCGACGGTCTGGCCGTCCTACGGCGTTATTTAACGTTGAAGCGCCCAAGGCGCCTTCTGGAAACCGTTTAATGAGAAAGGTATCGGACGCCCTTCGGATTGGTCTCGCCGCTGGCCGAGGGGGCGCTCCTCCTGGCCTCGCTCCTCGTCCCATTCGTCCTCCTCCTGCTCGCCTTCCCCCCATATCTGAGGTACCTGACCCGACTGGGGCGGGTCTCGGAAGACGTCCACAAGAGCCCTCCCGCCAAGGTTCCCGAGCCGGCGGGGCCCCTCCTCTTCGCCGCCGTCCTGGTCGGCGAGGGGGTTGTGGCGCTGGGGTTCGGCTCCCTCTTCCCCGCCGCCCTGGTCCTGGGGGGTGCCGTCGCGTTCGCTGTCGGCCTTTACGATGACCTCTTCGTCCTGGGCGGGAAGGCCAAGCCCCTCCTCCTCGTCCTCGCCGGGGTCGCGTTCGTCTCTCTGGTGGGGGCCGGGGTCCATCTGTATGGTTCCGACATCTACTTCCCTATCCTGGGGGACACCGCCCCCCACTTCATCATCTATACCATACTCGTGGTGGCCGCTTTCCCGGTCGTCACCAACGCCTTCAACATGATGGACGCCTTCAACGGCGAGATATCCTGGTTCACCCTCCTCACGTCCCTGGCCCTGGCGGTCGGGGTCGCGCTCCGCGAGCTCTTTACGCAGGGGTTCTCCCCCGCCAGGCTGGCGTCCGCCCTCCCCCTGGTCGGCGTCTCCGCGGCCTTCCTGCTCTACAACAGGTACCCGTCAAGGTCGTTCGACGGGGACAGCGGTAGCCTCATGTTCGGCGCCATGTTCGCAGGGCTGGCCGTCGTCGGGGGGATAGAGGTCGCCGCAATCATAGCCATAGTCCCCGCCATCCTGAACTCGTTCTACACCCTCTCCAGCGTCAGAGGCTTCGTAGAGAGGAGGAAGATGTCGTCGAGGCCCACCTACGTAGGGGAAGACGGGTTGCTCCACGCCTCGACCGCGAAGGACGCGCCCAACACGCTGGTGAGGCTGATCCTCCTGGCCTCACCGAGCACCGAAGAGGGGCTCGTCGCGAGCATCGTCGCCCTCACCGTCGTCTCCTGCGCCTTCTCTATAGCCATCTCCTTCCTTACCTGGGTGTTCTAGGTGAAGCTCCTACCTCTCTTCCTGATAGAATCGGTGGCGTTCCTTCTCATCATAGCAGAGACCTATGTCTTCTTCATCTTCGTCGCGCCTCTTACCCCCCTGGGGCTCCCCCACGACCTCTCCGGATACACCGCGCTGGCGCTCGCGAAGGCGGCACTCATACTGGGGCTGGTCGTGGTCTGGTTCGTGGTGCTCGACGGGCTTACCGCGTTCTACGTGAGGTCGAAGGTCGGGAAGACTCCCAGGCCCGCATCTTAGCGTCGAACTCCTCCCTCGTGTATGCGACCCTCGCGGGGACCCCCATCACCACCTTCTCCGGCGGGACGTCCTTTGTAACCACCGCTCCCATGGCCACCACCGCCCTCCTGCCTATCTTCACCCCGGCCCTGACCACTGCCCTCGCCCCTATCACCGCTCCGTCCGCCACTGTCACCCCGATCATCCTGCTGCTCGGGGGGTAAGGGTCGTTGGTGAGCACGGCTGCCGGCCCTATGAACACGCCTTTCCCGATCCTCGAAAGCGGCGGGATGTACGCGCCTCCCTCGATCTTGGTCCCGCTCCCTATCCTCACGTCGTAGTCGACGTGGGCGAGCGATCCAATCTTCACGTTGTCGCCTACCACTGTGCCTGACCCGACGTAAGCGAAGTGCCACACCCTGACGTTCTTCCCTAGCTTGACGTCCGGCGCGACGAAGTTGACGACCTTCAAGCCCTCACCCGAGGTAGATCGGCGCCCCTGAAGAGCTCGACGCGAGCACACCTTCAGCCACCCTGAGGGTGTTGAGGGCGTCCCTCCCGGTGACCAGGGGCTGCCTCTTTTCCTGGATGGCGGTTACGAACTCCTTCAGCTCGAGCATGAGCGGCTCCTGATAGGGCCTTGTAGGGACCGTGGTGGCGGCACCCTCGTGGATGCTCGTCTGCTGGGTCACGAAGTCGACGTCCACCACCCCGCCGGAGAAGACGGCGCTCAGCGTCCTGACCCTGTTCGGGGTTATCCAGTTCGTGACGAGGAACGCGGTCTTCTGCCCCGAGAACCCGAGGAGTACGGTGGCGAAGTCTTCGTGCTCTGGGGGGACGCGCATCGACCCGACCCTGGCATAGACGACCTTGGGGACGTCGTCGAAGAGCCAGCACGCTGTGTCGATGTCATGGACCGATGCGTCCTTGACTATGCCCACGTCGCTTATGCTTGCTCCCCTCCTGTTCTCTCTGTGGAACTCGAGAAGGATGGGATCCCCCATCTTCCCCTCGGATATCATCTGCTTCAGCGCGGTTATAGGTGGATTGAACCTCTCGATGAACCCCACGGTCAGGGCCCTGTCGGCTTTCTTCGCTGCCTCGATGAGCGCCTCCCCATCAGCGACCGTGGTGGTCATGGGCTTCTCGACGAAAATGTGCATCCCCCGGGCCAGCGCCTCCATCGCGACCTTGAAGTGGGTGGAGGCAGGGGTGCAGATCGTCACTCCGTCCAGCTTCTCCTTCTCCAGCATCGATTCGAGGGAGGTGTACCCAGGGACGTGGAACTTCTTCGAGAACGTCTCAACCCTCTCCCTGTCCATGTCGCAGACCGCGGCCAGGCACTGGAGCTCGTTCAAGACCCTGACGTGGTTCTTCCCCCATCCGCCGGTGCCCACGACCCCTACCCGTGCCATCAGATTAGCCACCCGAGAGGGTACGGATATAGGATTATGGCGAGCTCACTCTCTCTTCAGTCCGGGGGTCGCGGATATCAGGGTCGATTCGGCGCTCCTCAGCCCCCTCCTCGCGCCCTTCAGGGAGTCCTGGTCTGCCTTCGAGCAGACGATGACCACGTTGTGCTTCAGGGGGTCAAAGACCTCCGCTCCGCCCTTGAGCCTCTCTCCTGACACAAGGGCGACGTCGGTCACGTAGTCCCTCAGCCTCTGCTGGATGTTTTCCGCGACCTGTAGTCGTTCCCCGCGCATCTCGTACCTGTCAAGGCTCCAGAGGAGGGTTATCTTGGTCCTGCTCGCTTTCAGCTGCTTCTCCTTCAGCGCCTCCCTGGTCTCGTCCACGACGTATCTGACGTAGTTGTCGAAGCTCTTCAGAATGGCCCCGGCCAGATAGGAGATCGACTCCCCGGTCTCTTCGCTTGACTGTATCGCTTTGAGTTCGTAGAGGTACCTGGTGAACTCGTCCAGATAGACGTCCGAACCCCTCTGGAACGCAACCTTCGCCTCTCTCGCCCTCCTTGCCATCTCGATCTCGGTCACCGAAGACACCACGGCTTCGATTACCGACGACGCATACTCCAGCTCGGCCGAGAAGACGTTCTGGGAGTTGGGAGAGAACCCCAGCCCGTCTAACGGCCCCTTCTCCTGGAACCCCGCGGCGGAGACCACGGCAGGCTTCGGCTCCCTGGGCTTCAGGGGCATGTAGGCGTAGGTCAGGGTGGACCCGACCCTCAGCCCCGTCTGCTTCTCTACGAGCATGATGTTGTCCGAGTTCCCACCTGGCCCGGTAGGAAGGGCGTTCACCAGGGTGACCCCCTTGGAGAGGTACTTTGAGAGGTCCCTCAGCTTCGTCCCTGCTTCGATGAGGGCCTCCTCTGAGGGCCGCCTGAGCTTCGGGGTGAAGAAGACGACCTGGGAGTCCCCGAGCACCTGCTCCAGAGGCTTGAAGCTGAGGAGGGGCTCCCCCGCCATGACCTCCTGCAGGCTGGGGTTCTTCTTCAGGAACACAGGGTCAATCTCCATGGCCATCTGAAGGGTCTCGTCTACTATGGTCACCTGGGCCCTTTCCCCGAGGTCCGCGGCGAGCCTGTACGCCTCACTCGTCAGCCCGTACATGGCGACTCTGATCTTTGGCAAAAGCTCATCGTGGCCGGGTGACCGTTCGGTATTATACTTTGAAAGAGCCTCCGCGGAAGGAGGGCAAACGGATTAGTATGAAGGCGCCCCCCGGGCCCCGCGAGGGCTGGAGCGGATTGCGCGCGTGGCTGGACATCCTGACTCCGAAGCAGGTCCTGTTCTTCGGGCCGGTCATCGAGGAGTTGAAGGCGTCCGGAGCAGAGGTCCTGGCGACTTCTAGGGCGTACAGGGAGGTGGCTCCCGTGGCCGAGCAGGCTGGGGTGGAACTCGCTTACGTGGGGGAGCGTGGCAACAGGGGCTCCGAGGAGCAGCTCCTGGCGTCCACGAGACGACAGGAGGCTATCATCCCGATGGTGAAGGACTTCCGTCCCCAGGTGGCTGTTTCGCTTGCGTCGGCGGTCTGCGCCAGGGTCGCCTATGGCCTACGCATCAGGCACATCGCCGTGAACGACTCGCCTCACTCGGAAGTCGCTGGAAGGCTCTCCGTGCCTCTGAGCTACCGCCTGCTCTGTCCCTGGGTCATCCCCTACAAGGCCTGGCAGCCTTTCGGCATCAAACCGGAGCAGGTGACAACATACAGGGCGCTGGACCCGGCCGCCTGGCTGAAGAGGGACCCTGCGCCCGGTCCGGTGCCGAAGCTGGACAGATCAAGGAAGACGGTCACGGTCAGGGTCCAGGAGAGCGACGCGCCCTACCTCGCCGAGGCCGACGTCGGATGGATAGACGACGTCCTCACCGGGCTCCTCGACGCGTTCCCGGACGCCAACCATGTCGCCCTCTGCAGGTACGATTATCAGGTCGAGGATATTCGGAACAGATACGGCTCCGGTTGGACCGTCCCGGGCGATGTCGTCAGCGGCCGGGGCCTGCTGGCTGCCACGGACCTCTTCGTCGGGATGGGCGGTACAATGACCGCGGAGGCTGCGCTGATGGGGGTCCCCGCCATCTCGGCCTTCCAGGGTTCGCTCTACACCGACAGGTACCTCCGGTCGGTGGGGCTCCTGGCGAAGGCCGGATCCAAGGCCTCCCTTCTGTCCCACGCCAGAGCCCTCCTCAGGGACGGCGTAAGGGAGAGGCTGGCGAAGAAGGCCAAGCGCGTCCTGGACTCCATGGAAGACCCGGTCCCCCGGATAGCAAGGTCGGTCCAGAGCGCCGCGAATCAAGCCTAAATCACCACGGCATCGTGGCGAGTCCCCGGAGCCCGGTCGTCTAGTTGGCCAAGGATGGAGGCCTTTGGAGCCTTCGACGGAGGTTCGAATCCTCCCCGGGCTGCCTTCACGAAATGTACAAAGATGCGCACTAATGCCTAAATAGGCTGAATCGCCAAGTCCTACTGCGAGAATTTTGAAGAACGCCGCAACACGGGTCGGAACCGCCTCACGCTTCACCGTGTACGGCTACTACGGGTATAGCTGGTAGAACTTCTTCCAGCTTCTCGCAATCCTGGAGGAATTTCGTTCATGAGCAACAGTAGATTACAGGAGATAATCGTCGTCAAGTTCGGGGGGTCTGTCCTAGAGGACGGAGACGCCATAGGGAAGGCCGCCCTCATGATCAAGAATACTCAACAAAGAGGGTCCGGCGTAGTCGTCGTCGTCTCGGCGATGAAGGGGGTCACGGACAACCTGCTCTCGCTGTCGAGGGGGGTCAATCCCGACATGGAACCTTCCCTCATAGACGAGCTCCTCTCCTCCGGGGAGAAGACAAGCGCTCGGCTGGTCGCGGCTGCACTGGCACATCACGGCCTGACCCCCTTCGTCGTGGACACAGACAGCCCCGACTGGCCTGTGATCACCGACGACAGGCACCAGGACGCCAACCCTCTGATGGACGTGACCAGGGCGAAGTCAAGGAAGGTCATCCTTCCCGAGATCGCCCGCGGGAGGGTCCCCATCGTGTGCGGATTCCTTGGACGGACATCGAGCGGCAAGGTAACCACCCTGGGGAGAGGCGGCAGCGACACCACAGCCGTGGTAATCGGCAACTGCCTGAGAGCCAAGGAAGTCGTGCTCATCAAGGACGTCGAAGGAGTCTACACCAGCGATCCCGATAAGGTCACGAACCCCCAATTCATCGAGAGCCTCAACGGCGAAGAGGCCGAGATGCTTGCCGCCGGAGGGGCCAAGTTCCTTCACCTGAAGGCCCTGAGATATCAGCCCCCCGGCCTTAAGATTCGCGTAACCAGCCTAGAGAAACTAGAAGCCGGTACTGTCATCGAGGGGGACCTCTTGGAGACCAAGGTAGATGTGACCCGCGTCGGGGTCTCCATGGTCACGACAGTCGGGCTGAACTCTGACCGGCTCGATTCAATGCAGAAGATCGCCAAGGCGATAAAGAACGCCCGCGCCTCCATACTAGCGCTCTCTTTGGAGTCCTCTTCCGCCATCTTCTACGTCTCGGGTGGAAGCCGGGTGCTAGACAGCGTGCACCATCAGCTCGTCCGGCGGAAGCTGGGAAAGGCGGTCTCCTCCTTCGAGGGGCTCGCGATGATTTCAGTCAGAGGCAAGGCGCTCGAGACCCAGCCTGGGATAATCCAGAGAGTGACTCAACCTCTGGCCAGGTCCGGAATCAACGTCTACGGCGTCATAACCATCCACTCCTCAATCAGGGTCTTCGTCACGACCGACCAGTCCAAGAAAGCCTCGAGGCTGATCAAGGAGTCGATGGCGGTGAGCGAAAAGTGAAAAAACTCACGGCAGCACTTCTAGGCTCGACCGGCGCGGTCGGCCAACGGTACATATCGATGCTCGAGCGTCACCCGTTCATCAAGCTCGACGTGCTTATGGGGGGCAGGTCAGCGGGAGGCAACTATGGACAGTCCGCCCGTTGGCTGCAGGCCGATGCTATTCCGGAGGAGTTCGCTGCGAAGAAAGTCCTCGCTTCCGTCCCGGAGAGCGCGAGGGGCTGCGACGTGGTCTTCTCGGCCCTTCCGGCAGCAGCAGCGGCTGCCATCGAGCCGAAATTCGCGATGTCTGGGTTCAGCGTAATCAGCGAGGCGAGCGCCCACAGGATGGACCAGGACGTCCCCCTGGTGGTTCCGGAGATCAACCCCGAGCAGCTGGGCATCATCGAGGTCCAGAAGAGGAGGAGGAAGTGGAAGGGGTCCCTCGTCACCACACCGAACTGCACGGCGACGGGGCTGGTGATGGTGATGAAGCCGCTCCTTGACCGGTTCGGGCTCGCGCGGGCCATCGTCACCTCCATGCAGGCGGTATCGGGGGCCGGCTTCCCCGGTGTCCCTTCATTGCTGATTACAGAGAACGTGATACCTTACATCAAGGACGAGGAGGAGAAGGTGGTGGCCGAGTCGAGGAAGATCCTGGAGCATCCTGTCGAAGGTGGGATGAGACACCCGGGCATAGAAATCGCAATCTCGTGCAATCGCGTCCCGGTCATCGACGGCCATACGGAGACGCTCTACGGCGAGTTTCCGGGCGCAGTCGAGCCAGACGAGGTGGCCGACTCCCTGAGCGCCTTCAGGGGCCTCCCCCAGAAGCTGCGCCTGCCTTCAGCGCCTGAACAACCAATAATCATCAGGGACGAGCCCGACAGGCCCCAGCCGCGCCTTGACAGGCTCTCTGGATCCGTCCCCGGAATGAGCGTGGTGGTGGGAAGGGTCAGGAGGGGGATAGGCGACAATTCGGTCCAGCTCACCCTGGTTTCACACAACACGATCAGGGGGGCGGCCGGGACCGCCATACTTACCGCGGAGCTGATGCAGAACCAGGGGTACCTGGGGAGACCGGGTTGACTTCGGGGAAGTCGGTCAGGCTCACCCGCATCACCAGGCGCGGGAAGATGCTCTGCATCCCCATGGATCATTCAATGACAGTCGGCCCAGTCAGGGGTCTCGAAGACCCGGAGCTGTTGGTCAGGTCAGCAGCCAGGGGCGGGGCCACGGCATTTCTGGCCCACAAGGGGATCATCAAGGCCCTCAGGAGGCCTCCGAGGATTGGAATGATACTGCATCTATCAGCGAGCACGTCCCTCGGTCCATCCCCCAACAGGAAGATCCTGGTCGCTTCCGTCCAGGAGGGTGTCAGGCTCGGGGCCGACGCCATCTCCATCCACCTGAACATCGGGAGCAGGGAAGAGCCCGAGATGCTCATGCAGCTGGGGACGGTGGCTGACGAATGCGACTCTCTGCAGCTCCCCTTGATCGCCATGATGTACCCCAGAGGGGAGGGCATCAAGGACCCCACGGGAACCGAGACCATCGCACACGTGGCCCGCATTGGTGCCGAGGCAGGGGCCGACATAGTCAAGACTGTATACACCGGGAGCACCGAGACCTTCAGGGAGGTTGTCAGGAAGTGCCCGGTCCCCGTGGTCCTGGCCGGAGGGACCAGGGTGGACTCCGACAGGGAGCTCCTCGAGCTTGCAGACTCGGTGATCAGGGCGGGGGCAATGGGGGTCACTTTCGGCAGGAACGTGTTCGAGCGCCAGAACCCGACGGCCATAGTCAGAGCACTCAGGAAGGTCGTGGTCGAGGGGGGGACGGTCGGAGAGGGAATGGAGGCCCTAGGCTCTGGAGTCGAGTGACAAGGAAATCGTACTGCTCGTCACACCGCCGGGCCCGTCCGCTGAGATTCTGAGCCAGGCCAAGAGCAGCGGGATAAGGCGCCTCCTCACGAGGGAATCACCTCCCACCGTCTCCCTCGACGGCCTCTCATTCGTCAAAATATCAGACCAGCACGGGGAAGGGTTCGCAAGCTGGGTGACGATATCCGGGGCCGCCGACCTAGAGAGGGCCGTCGAAGCTGGGACGAGGGACCAGTCCTTCGTCGTAGTGGAGTGTTCCGACTGGACCATAATACCACTGGAGAACCTCATCGCCGAGTTTAGGCGCAGAGGACACAAGCTGTACGCCTACGCGAGCTCGAATGAGGAAGTTGAGACCGCTTTCACCATCCTGGAGAGGGGCGTCGACGGGGTCGTCGTCCCCACATCTGCCCTCGCCTCCCTCTACGGAACCAAATCTTGCTCTTCCCAGACGTTCTCCCTGGTCCCGGCCAGGGTGACCAGAGTGGTAGACGCCGGCATCGGAGACAGGGCCTGCGTCGACACCACTTCCCAACTTCGGATTGGCGAGGGCATGCTCGTCGGGAGCAGGGCGAGCTTCTTCTTCCTCGTCCATGGAGAGACCGTTACCTCAGAATACATCCCCCCGCGGCCTTTCAGGGTCAACGCCGGAGCCCTTCATAGTTACATAATCTCATCTGAGGGCAAGACCAGGTACCTGTCAGAGCTCGAACCTCCCGACAGGGTCACAGTCGTAGACGGTGAAGGGAAAGCGCGCGAGGCTTCTGTCGGACGGGTCAAGATCGAACGGCGTCCTATGGTTCTTGTGGAAGCATCCACAGGCGAGGCGTCAGGGGCGGTAATCCTTCAGAAGGCTGAGACCATCCGCCTCGTAAGGGCGGGGGGAGCGCCAGTCTCGGTGACAGAACTCGAGCCGGGCGACGAGATCCTGGTTCACAGTGAGAAAGCGAAGGCGCGGCATTTCGGCGGTGAGGTGGACGAGCACATCCAAGAGAAGTAAGGCCAGGGTCGCTGGGGGCAAGTCCGACCCGCGGGTCCGGACCCTGATTTGCACTTCGCTCTCCGCTTCGACCTCCGACGGGCTCGCAGCCAAAGCCCGCAGGGCATTGGCCCACGGGTCGGACTTGGTTGAGTTCAGGCTTGACCACCTGCGTTCGACGGAAGCCTCCGAGGCGGCGAAGACCCTCTCGCCCTTCTCCGAGCGGGCGGTATTCACAGTCCGCCGAAAGGATGAGGGAGGACGCTTCGGGGGGGCGGAATCCGAGAGGCTCGCACTGATCCGTCAGGCCGCAGAAGCAGGACCAGCCTACTTCGACATCGAGCTCCGCACCTTAGAAGAGAGCCCCGAGTTCGCTAGGATCAGGCTCGGTGCAAGGCAGATAGTCTCCTGGCACGCCCTTGCCGGGACCCCGAGCCGGGCCCGCCTTGCTTCTCTACTCGCCAGAGCCCGACTCTACGGAGGACTGGCGAAAATCGTCGGGGTCGCTTCAAGGGCGGCTGACAACCTCGCCGTCCTCTCCCTATACGACATACGGGGCCCCCCGCCCATAGCGTTCTGCAAGGGCCAGGCTGGGATCTTGTCCAGGGTCATCGCAATCGAGCGCGGCACCCCCCTCGCCTACGCTTCCCTCGACGGCGAAGAGACGGCGGAAGGGCAGCTCCCTCTCGACACGATGCTCGCGATCAGGAGGCGGTTCGAAGCTGCCTGACAGGTATTTCCTCTTAGGAGGGGACGTGGGCGCCTCGCCGACGCCGCGCATGATGGACGCGGCCTTCCGCGCGCTGGGACTGGACGCCGTCTACCGGTCCCTGAGCACGGGACCTGCAGAGCTCTCCACGGTCTTGACCCAATTGAAGGGATCAGACGTCAGCGGCTTCAACGTGACGATGCCGCACAAGACTTCGATCCTGAAGATGCTCGAGTCCTTGGACGAGACCGCCTCCACCGTGCGGGCTGTGAACACAGTCAAGAGGGAGGGGGCCTCTTACAGGGGCTACAACACCGACGTGGGCGGGATCGTGCGCCCCCTGACGTCCAGGGGCCTGCACCGAATCCGGAATGCTGTGGTCCTCGGGACGGGGGGTGCCGCGAGGGCGTTCGTCGCAGCCATGAACGCGCTGGGATGCAGGAGCATCACCGCCATGTCTAGGAAACCCGCGACCGCCTCGGACTTCCTCTCCAGCATGAGCGCCGCGTTCCCGAATATAGACCTCGAAGTTGTCTCCGTCGAGGACCAGCCCTCCCACAGATTCGACCTCTTCTTCAACGCGTCTCCTCGCGGGTCCAACGCGATCCCGCTCCCGCCCCGGCTGTCGAGAATCCTCGACACGAAGCCTACGGTCTTCGACGCAGTCTACTCCCCAGTGGAGACCGAATTAATCGGACGGGCGAAGGCACACGGCTGCCAGGTCATCTACGGCCACGAGATGCTGCTTCATCAGGGGGCTGAAGCAGTCCGGATCTGGACCGGAAATCCTCCACCACTCCCCTCCATGAAAGAAGCCCTAATGGCTTCCCTTGAGGTGCTTGCGTGGTGATTGGCGAAGCGAAGGCCAAGGGAGCCATCAGCGTAGTCAATGCTGTTGCCAGCGGCAGGGGCGCGACCCTGTCTGTGGACCTGCCGACTTCGGCGAAGGTGGACGTCAAGGAAGAACGGGGTCGATGGAAGGTCTTTCAGAACGGGAGGCAGGTCGAATCTGCCCTCGCATTCCACACGCTTCGGCGGACCATCAGGATGCTGGGGAGGGACCCCCACGCATATTCCGGCTCGGTCGAGACAGCCTCCTTGGCTCCCACAGGGGTTGGGCTCAAGACCTCGTCCTCGGCTTCTGTCGCCATAACCCTCGCTGTCCTCTCCGCATTCGGAAGCAGGTATCCCGACGCCGAAGTCCTCGGTTGCAGCGTCTCAGCCTCGCTCACGAGCGGCGTCAGCATCACCGGAGCCATGGACGACGCCGCTTCTTGCCTCCTGGGAGGGGTCAACTTCGTCGACAACTCCTCAGGGAGAATACTCTCCAGGGTCAGCCTGAGACGCTCCCTGCCCGTGCTCATCAGGGTCCCCGGCGAAGAAAGCAGGCGAGCTGACGTCCCCACAAGGTACGTGCGAAGGTTCTCCGAGGTCGCAGACTCGATATTCAAGATCGGAATCGAGGGGAATGCGTGGAAGGCGATGACTCTCAACGGGCTCCTCTTCTCTTCAATCTACTCCTATGCGCCCTCGGCCGCTCTGCGGGCCATAGAGCGAGGCGCCCTCGGCTCCGGTCTCTCCGGGACTGGCCCTGCGGTCGCAGCCGTCTTCGACGACGAGAGAGACGCGGGCAGGCTGGCAAGGGACTGGGCTGACGACGGCGCAGAAGTGATTAGGACCACGACCAGCGATGGAGGCGCCACAGTTGGCACCTAACGTGAAGCTGGTCGCCAAGGGGGAGCTAGGGGGGAAGGTCAAGGTCCCCCCCAGCAAGAGCTACACCCACAGGGCGGCGATAATGGCGAGCCTTTCGCGGGGAAGGAGCAGAGTGCTCGCCCCCCTTGTGTCCCGGGATACCCTTGCGACCTTCCGGGCCTGCAGAGCAATGGGAGCGGAGCTGGAAGAGTCGAGCGGTTGTTTGACTGTGACCGGTTCCGAGCCCCGCGCTGCGGCCGACGTAGTGAACGTCGAGAACTCGGGGACAACCCTCAGATTCATGACATCGATTTTCGCGCTCCCCGAGCGCGGGTACACCGTCCTCACCGGCGACGAGAGCATACGCAGAAGGCCCATGGGTGGCCTTCTCGACGTCCTGTCTGGGCTCGGGGCGAGGGCATGGTCGACGGGAGGCAACGGATGCGCCCCGATAATAGTCGGCGAAGGAGGAATGGAGGGAGGGAGCGCAGGGATACGAGGAGACGTCTCCTCCCAGTTCGTTTCGTCCATCCTAATTTCCGCCCCCCTGGCCCGCGGTGAGGTCAGCCTCAGGGTACTCGACGCCGTCTCTCGTCCATACATCGACGCGACCCTCAAGCTATCGGAGCTCTACCGCATAACGGTCGAGAGAGACGGGTATTCCAACTTCAAGATCGGCGGAGGACAAAGGTACAGAGCCTGCGACTTCTCCGTGCCTGGTGACTTCAGCTCTGCGTCCTTCATAATGGCCGCGGCCGCCCTTGTTGGAGGAGATGTCGAGCTGAGCGACCTGACAACATCCTTCCCCCAGGGTGATTCTGCGATCGTGAACCTGCTGGGTCGGCTGGGGGTAAAGGTCATCCAGCACTCCGGTTCGATGGTGGTCCGTTCCGACGGCGATCGGCTGAGCGGAGGAAGCTTCGACTTGTCCGACACCCCTGACCTCCTCCCCGTCCTGGGGGTCCTTGCCCTGAAGTGCGATGGACCTCTGGAGATCACCGGGGTCGCCCACGCGAGGTTCAAAGAATCAGACAGGGTCCATGCGACGGCCGAGGGGCTCTCGAAGATCGGCGCGAAGGTCGCCGAGCATGCCGACGGGATTACCATTGTCAGACCATCCAAGCTAACCCCTGCTGCCTTGGACGCCCACGGCGACCACAGGATGTTCATGGCCTTCGCTCTTGCGTCGTTGCTCCTTCCGAACGGGCTACAGGTCATCGGCGCCGAGAGCCTGGATGTATCCTACCCGTCGTTCCTGACCGACTTGCAGCGGATCGGTGTTTCGGTGGAGAGAGCTTGAGCGGAAACTTGGTGGGCGAGAGGTTCCTCCTCCTCACCTTCGGCGAGAGCCACGGGAAATGCGTCGGGGCCGTCCTCGACGGCTGCCCTGCAGGCCTCGCCCTCACCGAGGAAGATGTACAATCGGAGCTCGATCTGAGGAAGCCGGGTCAGTCAATCGTGACGACCCAGAGGAGGGAGGAAGACAAGGTGGAAATCATGTCCGGAGTCTTCGACGGGCGGACCACGGGCGCCCCTATCATGATGATGATCAGGAACGCCGACAAGGACTCGAAATCCTACGAAGCGATAAACAACACCCCGAGGCCGGGCCACGCAGACCTGGTGGCCAGGGTCAAGTACGGCGGATTCAACGACCCCCGGGGAGGGGGGAGGTTCTCAGGGAGGATAACGGCTTCCTTCGTCATGGGGGGCGCAGTCGCCAAGAAACTGCTCCGGCAGGCGCTCGGGGTCGAGGTCGTCGCCTACTCGCTCGAAATTGGTGGGATACGCGCCAGCGGCTTCACCCTTGCCGAGGCCGCCAAGAACAGATACTCCAACGAAACCAGGGCTCCGACACCGGAAGCGGCAGAGCAGATGAAGAGGAAGATCGTCGACATGCGCGGCAAAGGGAACAGCCTGGGGGGCGTAGTCGAGTGCGTGGCCACCGGCGTCCCTGTAGGCCTCGGCGAGCCAGTATTCGGTTCCCTAGACTCCGACCTCGCCAGGATCGCTCTCTCCATCCCGGCAGTCAAGGGGGTTGAGTTCGGCTCCGGCTTCGCTTCGGCCAGGATGACCGGGTTGGAAAACAACGACGAGTACTTCTTCGACGGCGGCAACATCCGCACCAGGACCAACAACGCTGGGGGCATTCTCGGGGGCCTTTCCAACGGCATGCCCATGGTCTACAGGGTCGCGTTCAAGCCCGCCTCGTCGATCGCTTCCAAGCAGACCACCGTCGATCTGAGGTCAGGCAAGGAGGTAGACTTTGTGGTTCCAGGTAGGCACGACCCGACCGTTGTCCCCAGGGCAGTCCCCGTCGTCGAGGGCACCACTGCGCTGGTGCTGGCCGACCACGCCCTGAGGGCTGGGATGATCCCTCCGGTCATTGGGAAGCAGTGAGAACCCGCTTGGAGAGCGAGCCCACTCTGGAGGAACTGCGGACTCGAATAGCGGGCATCACAAAGGAGATGATTCGCCTAGCAGGGAAAAGGACGTCCGTCGCCCGTGAAGTGGGCCGCATCAAGGACCGGGAGTCGCTTCCGACCGAGGACGATGAGACCGAGGACGCCCTCGTCAGGGAAGTAATGGCAGAGTGCGACAACGTGGGCATTCAGCGGAGGTCCGGGCTCAAGATCCTAGCCGCACTGCTGGCAGAATCGAAGCGCGTCCAGGGCATGAATGACCGCAGCACCCCCGGGGCCGTCCTCTCTAGGGCCCTCGCCCTCCAGAGGCAGGGGATGAAGGTGGTGAGGCTCGACGTCGGAGAGCCCGACTTCCACCCTCCGAGGGCAGTCCTCAAAGCGTGCTCCGAGGCCCTCTTCTCCTTCAAGACCCACTACACCGAGGCCCGCGGGATCCCTGAGCTGAGGACAGCCCTCCGCCGCTACGTGGCGAACAAACACGGTTTCAGAGCCGACGACAGCGAGGTCACTGTCACTCCGAGCGGAAGGTTTGCGGTCTACGCAGCCCTTTCCAGCGTGGTCAACGAGGGGGAGAGCGTTCTCGTAATCGATCCGAACTGGCCTGCCTACAGGGAAGCGCTGGCGCATGTGGGCGCAAGGCCTGCCATCGTACGGACCAGCCTAGAAGGGGGCTGGACCCCTTCTGTGAACGAGATTTCGGAAGCCGTGCGCCCGAACACGAAAGCAATCGTGCTGAGCTACCCCAACAATCCCACCGGGAAGGGCGTTACCGGCCGGCTGTTCAAGGAGATAGTCGGGCTCGCCGACGACCTGGGGCTGACAGTGATAAGCGACGAAATCTACAACGAGTACTCGTCGAAGCCCTGTCCGAGCGTACTGAAGACCACCCCGAAGAAGTTCATCCTGACGTCCTCCTTCTCGAAGGCCTGGGCCATGACCGGGTTCAGGGTCGGATACGCCATCTCTTCGCCGGAGACGATCGCCGCCATGACCAGGCTTACCTCACTGCTAGTCACTTCGGTCCCCGAGTTCATACAATGGGGGGCAATCAGGGCGCTGGAATCCAACGCCGAGGTCAGACGCAACGTGGGGCGGATGCAGGCACGAATAGAGGCTGCATGCAGCGCGCTCGACGGGATAGGTTCGCTCGAGTACTCGAGGCCCGACGGCGCAATGTACCTCTTCCCAAGGATCAAGTCAGGTGAGAGCGGCGACTCCTTCGCGGAAAGACTGCTCGGCAGAGGGGTCAGCGTCACCCCTGGCTCGGCCTTCGGCGACTACCCTGGCTTTTTCAGAATCTCGCTCGGTCAGCCGAAGGAAGTCGTGCTCGAGGGCCTGCACCGAATTGGCGAGCTCTTGCCTTGAAAGTCGCAGTCCTCGGCTGCTCGGGAGCCATGGGGGCGTACTTCATACGGCGCTTCCTCGCCGATGGCCACGAAGTAGCGGGCTCTGACATCAGGCCGGGGTCAACTCCTCCTGCCGGCCTCTCGTTCATGAGCTCAAATCGCGAAGCAGTCAGGGGCGCCGACGCGGTACTCCTCGCAGTGCCGATCAGGGACACCGTCAATGTCGCTCGCGAGGTCTCCGCCTGTTTGAAAGAAGGGTGTGTCGTCGTAGAAATGACGTCAGTCAAGGCCAGTTTGCTGGGCGAATTGAAGGGGGCCTTCGCGCGGAGGCGCGTCGCACTCCTTTCTATACATCCCCTCTTCGGACCGCTTTCGAAGGCTCCCAACCCCAAAATCTTCGTGATCGGGACGCCCCGCGACGTCTCAATCGCGCGCTCGCTCTTCCCCTGGGCCAAGCTCCTCCGCCTACAAGAGGAGGAGCACGACCAGGTCGTGGCGTACGCGCTATCCATGGTCCACCTCCTCAACCTCGCGTTCGTATCGACACTGAAGAAGGGAATAGGGGTCGACGAGTTCGTCAGGGTGGCCACTCCGATGGGGTCCGCACAGCTGAACCTGGCGAAGGCCGTCCTCTCCCAGGATCCGTCCCTGTACTCCTACATCCAGCTCGAGAACCCGTATGCGGGAGAGGTCATATCAACGATGGTCGAGGAGCTACAGGAGTTGAACAAGCTCATAGCCAGCAAGGACTCCCAGGGGTTCGAGAAGCGTTTCGTCTCCCTCTCTGCCGAATTCAGCCGGACGGAGCTGGCCCGCGCCCTCGAGAGGGTCTATTCGGCTTCAGGCTAGCTCCTCCGCGCGGTCGCTCGCTTCAGGGAACGGACGTATTCTTCTATCTGCCCGTAGCTCCTGCTTCCGTCCCCCCCTGCCTGTCCTACCAGTTCGACTATGCCGCTCCCCACTATAGCGGCGTCCGCTCCTGCCCCGATCACTGCCTCGACGTGCTCCGGCCTCGATAAGCCGAACCCGACCGCCAGAGGGATTCTCCCCGCCGTGAACCGCCGCGCCGACTTCACAAGCGCCACCGTCTCAGAGCTCAGACCGCTTCTCGCGCCTGTGACCCCCAGGACTGACACCAGGTAGAGGAATCCAGATGCGCTGGCTACGATCTTCCTCATCCGCGCCTTCCCCGTGGTCGGGGCTGCGAGCAGGATGGAGTCTATGCCCCTCTTCCGCGCGGCCTTCCCGAACCCGTGGGCCTCCTCCAGGGGGAGGTCAGGGACTATCACCCCGTCGACCCCGGCTTTTTTCGCTGCGTCGAGGAACCCTCCAATCCCTGACGCGAAGACCGGGTTGAAGTAGGTCATCAGGACGACCGGGACCGAGTGCCTCCTCCTAACCTGACTGGCGATTTCGAGAACATCAACGGGTCTCGTCGAGGAAGCCAGGGCGCGCACCGCCGCAGCCTGGATCGATTTCCCGTCCGCTATGGGGTCAGAAAACGGTATCCCGATCTCCAAGATGTCCGCGCCGCCTTTCAGGACCGCCTCTATGACTTCGAGGGACGAGGACGGATCGGGGTCTCCTCCCATCACATAGGCTACGAGGCCGCCTTCTCCCCGGAGCGAGGCGAAGGTCTCTCTAATTCTATTCAGACTGCGAACCCAACCCGATTGCCGATTGCCTGCACATCTTTGTCCCCCCTGCCAGAGAGCGTCACAACCACCTCGTCGTCCTTCTTCATCGTCGGCGCCAGCTTCAGCGCGTATGCGACGGCGTGGGCGGACTCGAGCGCTGGGAGAATGCCCTCCTCCCTGCAGAGCACGTGGAACGCTTCGACTGCCTCTTCGTCCGACGCTGTGACGTACTTCGCCCGTCCGATGTCCTTAAGGAAGGAATGCTCGGGGCCCACCCCGGGATAGTCGAGCCCAGCGGCAACGCTGTGAGTCCCGCTGATCTGCCCGTCACGGTCCTGGAGGACATAGGTAAGCATCCCGTGGACGACCCCTTCCCTTCCGAACGAGAGGGTCGCCGCGTTTCCAGAGTCAGCCGTCCCTCCGGCCTCCACCCCATAGAGCCTCACTCTCTTCTTTCCGAGGAACGGATAGAACGTCCCCATGGAATTGCTCCCTCCCCCGACGCAGGCTATCAGGGCGTCCGGGAGCCGTCCCCCCCTCGCGAGCATCTGCTTCGCGATCTCCTTCCCTATGACGCTCTGGAAGTCCCTGACCATCATCGGATACGGGTGCGGGCCGACCACCGAACCGATGAGGTAGTAGGTGTCCTTGAGGTTGGTCACCCAGTCTCTCAGAGCTTCGTTGATGGCGTCCTTGAGCGTCCTCGTCCCGCCGTCGACAGGGTGAACGGCCGTCCCAAGAAGCTGCATCCTTAGGACGTTGAGCCTTTGCCTCTCCATGTCTTCGGTCCCCATGTACACCTCCGACCTCAGACCGAGGGCAGCACAGGCCATGGCCGTAGCGACTCCGTGCTGGCCCGCCCCGGTCTCGGCGATTACCCGTCTCTTTCCCATCTTCCTTGCTAGGAGCCCCTGCCCGATGGCGTTGTTGATCTTGTGAGCGCCGCCGTGGAGCAGGTCTTCCCTCTTCAGGAAGATCCTCGCGCCTCCTGCTCGCCGCGTCAGGTTCGCCGCTAGATAGAGAGGGGTCGGCCTTCCTGCGTAGTCCCTGAGGAGGGCCGAAAGCTCAAGCTTGAACCTCTTGTCTCTCTTGAACAGCGAGTAGGCTTCCTCAAGCTCGCGCACAGCAGGAATCAAAGTCTCCGGGACATACTGTCCCCCATACTTTCCGAATCTCCCCTGCCGAGCCAGACCTAGCCGCCTCCCTTCGCGAACCCGACGAAAGCTTCCATCTTCCCCCTGTCCTTGACCCCCGGCGCCTTCTCCACCCCGGACGAGGCGTCGACGGCGTATGGGCGGACGCGGCGAACAGCCTCTTTGACGTTCGCCGGATTCAGCCCCCCAGAAAGGATGAAGGGAGTCGGGGCGATCTCATCCCTCAGGCGCCTGCAGAGCCCCCAGTCGGATGTCTGCCCGGTCCCTCCGGACCACCCCCGGCGGTAGGTGTCAGAGAGGACAGCGTCGAAGCCGCTCGCAGATGTGAGCCCTCGGCCGTCCCCGCCGATAAAGTGTGGAAGGATAATCTTCAGCCCCAGCGTCCTGCTCAACCTCCGGGCTTCAGCCCTGGACCCGTAGAGCTGAAGGGCCGACGGCTTCAGCCTCTTCAACATCCCGGGGTGTCCTTCCAAGAACTCCAACCTCGTCACCAGCACCGAATCAACGAAGGGAGGAATCCTCCTGATGAGTTCGTGGGCTCGTGACGCCGAGATGTTCCTCGGGGACTCCGGGAAACCACAGATGAAACCCACCGCGTCCGCTCCGGATTCTATTGCGGCCTCGACGTCCTCCTCCCTGGTGAGGCCGCAGATCTTCACCCTTACCGCGGTCCCACCCTCGTCAGCTCCTGGAGCGCCGCTTCGGGGTCCCTGGCCCTCATCAGGGTTGTCCCCACTAGAAAACCGGATGCCCCAAGTCTTCCAAGAGACTCGATGTCGCTTCTCCCGCCGATTCCGCTCTCGCAGATGACAGGCTTGGGTTGCGGGCCCCGCAGGAGCAGCCTCCTCGACGTCTCCAGAGAGACAGAGAACGATTGCAGATCTCTGTTGTTTATCCCGACGATGTCCGCCTCCCCTCTGATTGCGGGTTCGAACTCCTCGTCGTCGTGGACCTCCACCACCACCTCCAGCCCTTGGCGATGGCAGACGCCCACCATCTCTTCGAGTGAGCGGTCCGCCATGCGGGAGTGGAAGACCGCAGCGATGAGGAGGATGGCATCGGCCCCGGTGCGGGCACCAGCCTTGACCTGGACTTCGTCCACAATCACATCCTTCATCAGGACCGGTAGCTTCACCGCCCCCTTCACCTCGGAAATATACTCCATCCTCCCGCCAAAGTTCTCCGGCTCGGTGAGAACGGATATGGCTGCAGCCCCTCCCCTCGCGTAAGCCTTTGCGATTTCGGCGACTTCCTTCACTCTTGTTATCAGGCCTTCGGACGGGGACCTGAACTTGATTTCGGCAATCACGGGGATGCGCTTTCTCGCTCGGAGGGCCTCCAGCAGGCTCGCTCGGTCTGTCCTTGCTCCTCCGTCCACCGCATAGTAGCCGCTGGCCACCCTAGATCTTGCTTCCTGGGCCAGCCTAGCCAGAAATCCTTCATCTGACCGTTGCAAAGGCCTCGATCCTCGACGCGTCTCCCCCGGCCGATTCCACCAGCCCCTTCAGCTTCGCGAGGGCCTCGCCGCTGACTATCGATTTCCGCGCCTCCTCGGCCCCCCCGACGAGGTCACCGGCCCGGCCGGCCACCACCAAGGCAGCGGCCGAATTCGCCACGACCATTTCCGTCATGGGCGAGCCCATCTCCCCTCCTCCTAGAATTCTGAGGGCCAACTTCGCCGCCTGGTCAGGTCCCTCGATTTCTCCCATGATGCTCGCTCCCTTCTTCACCCCGAAGTCCTCCGGAGCCAGGTCGCGGGTCGTGATTTCGCCCTTCCGAAGCCATGACACCCGCGTCTTGCCAGACACGGAGATTTCGTCCATCCCTTCGTAGGCGTGTACGACCATCGCTTCCTTAGAACCGAGCAGACGAAGGACCTCGGCGACCTTGTCTACGAGCTCAGGGGCATAGACTCCCATGACCTGGGCGTCGGCTCCCGCAGGATTAATCAGAGGTCCCATCAGGTTGAAGACCGTCCGGACCCCCAGTTCCTTCCTCACCGGGGCGACCTGTTTCATCGCAGGATGAAACGCCGGCGCGAACATGAATCCTATTCCCACCCGTTCTATCGCCTGTTCGACCGCGCCCGGCGGTGCGTCGAGATTGAAGCCCAGCCGTTCGAGGACGTCAGCGCTCCCACACCTGCTGGTGACCGACCTGTTCCCGTGCTTGGCCACGTAGGCACCCGCCCCCGCCGCCACGAAGGCCGAGATCGTGCTTACGTTGAAGGTCTTCACGCTGTCACCGCCCGTGCCGCACGTGTCGACGAGTCTGCCCGGTACCCGCGGCCTGATCCTCACACTATACTCCCGGAGAGTAGACGCGAAAGCGGCAATCTCCCCCGGGGTTTCCCCTCTCTGCCTGAGGGCGATGAGAAACGCGGCAACCTGCGCCTGGGTCGCCTGCCCCTCTGCAATCTCTCTCACCGTCTGGGCAATCTCGTCCTGGCAGAGCTCGCCCCCTTCCAGGATCCGTTGAACCGAAGCCTGAATCACTTGCTGACCCCCTTTTCGACGAAGTTCCTGACGATCTTCATTCCTTCCGGCGTCATGATCGACTCCGGATGGAACTGGACCCCCTCGATCGGATACTCCGTATGCCTCAACCCCATGATCTCCGCATCATCTAGGGCTAGGGCCGTGACCTTGAGTTCGCGCGGAAGCCCTTCCTTCCGGACCACGAGCGAGTGGTACCTGGTGGCCTGCAGGGGGCTGCTCACGCCTTCCAGCACCCCCTTCCCGTCATGGACGATTCTGCTTGTCTTGCCGTGCATCACCCTGTTTGCGCGGCCGATTTTGCCACCGAAGGCGTGGCCGATCCCCTGGTTTCCCAGGCAGACGCCGAGCGTCGGGACCACCCTGCTGACGCCGCGCAGGACCTGGCCGCAGACCCCGAAATCTCCGCTGTCCGAAGGGTCTCCCGGTCCAGGCGAGATTATGATCCTGTCTGGTCGCATGTCTCGCACCTGCCCTGCCGAAATCTCGTCGTTCCTCACGACCACCGGCTCCGCACCAAGGGCGCCGGCGTACTGGGCCAGGTTGTAAACGAAGGAGTCATAGTTGTCCAAGATCAGGACCTTCATGGTTTCTCCCCCGCCATCTCCAGCGCCCTGAGTAGTCCCTGAGCCTTCGCCTCGGCTTCCTCCCATTCGTTCGCCGGCGAAGAGTCTGCCACTATCCCAGCCCCGGTCTGGACGGCGCACTTCCTGCCGGTCGACACGAGGGTCCGGATAGTTATGGCGAAGTCCGAGTTGCCGTTGAAAGAGAAGTATCCGACCGCCCCGGCATAGGGCCCCCTCCTGACCTCCTCGAGCTCTTCGATGATTTCCATCGCTCTCACTTTCGGCGCGCCGGACACCGTGCCGGCCGGGAAGACAGCCCTCAGCGCGTCGAACGAGTCCAGGCCGTCGCGGAGGTCCCCTACGACGTGCGACACCAGATGCTGGACGTGGCTAAACTGTTCGACCGTTAGGAAGTCAGGGACCTTCACAGACCCGTACTTCGAGACCCGCCCGACATCGTTCCTTGCCAGATCCACCAGCATTACATGCTCCGCCTTCTCCTTCGGGTCTTCGACCAGCTCCCTCGTGAGCCTCGCATTCTCGCCGACGTCGCGGACCACCGGGCGGGTCCCTGCTATGGGGTAGGTCTCGACCCTCCTGTCTTCGACCCGGACGAGCATCTCGGGGCTCGAACCGACTATCTTTCTTTCGCCGAACTTCAGGAAGTACATGTACGGAGAGGGGTTGATCTGGCTCAACGCCCCGTAGAATCGTGACAGGTCGCCTTCGACGTCGACTTCGCAGCGCTTGGAGAGGACGGTCTGGAATACATCCCCGGCTGCGATGTGTTCCTTCGCCTTCCTCACGTTCTCCTCGAAGTCCTCCTTCCTCATCAACTGCCTTGGCTCGGAGGCTCTCGTGCTACCTCCGGGGGCGCTCTTCCCTGCCAGGTCCAGGACCTGCCCAATCCTGTCCTTCCCCAGGGTGTAGTAGTAGGTCTCCCCTCCTGCATGGTCGTAGACCACCCCGTCAGTGTATACCCCGAACTGCATGTCAGGGAACGAGGAGTCTGCGGCGATCCGAGCGGGGAGCTTCTCCCAGTACCTGACGGCATCGTATGATACGTATCCTACCGCCCCGCCGATGAACCTGAATAACCCACTGACTGAATTGGGAGGGACGATGCGCCTCAGCTCTTTGAGCGGGTCAGAGACCCTCGTCCGCTCCACCGAGCCAGAATCGACGTCGCGGACTTCGAGCACCCCAGCCTTCGCTTCGACCAGCAGCGAAGGCTCGAAACCGATGAAGGAGTACTCGGCCAGCCGCGTCTTGTCCCTTGCTGATTCTAGGAGAAATGTGTTGTCGAATTCGCACAGGAACTTCGCGAACAGATCTCTGGGGTTTTCTTTGATGTTAAGGCGCTTGGCGGACAGGTTCAGCTCCGACGTGGCGACTAAGGAGCCAAAAGCGACCACCCAAATCTCTCATTTCGGTATCACGCCGACGACGTTTATAGCCATTCGTGCGCAAATGTGTACATGGTTCATGCACCGCCGAAGGACACGATTAGGTCCGTCACGAATCCCAGGCAGAGCCCGAGGAACACCTTCCCATCATCAGGCCGCTGCTGTATCGCCTGCGGCCCGTGCTGAACATAAGCATGGTGACGTAGACGAGCGCTCCCGCGGCCATGCGAGGGATCGAGCAGATTGCGGGCGTTGTTTGATATCCTGACCCCGAACCAGGTCCTGTTCTTCGGGTCCGTCATCGACGACTTGAAGGAGTCCAGGGCGGAGGTCCTGGCGACTTCCAGGGCACAGGGAAGTGGCTCCCGTCGCCGAGCGGGCGGGGGGTGGAGCTCGCCTACATGAGAGAGCGGGGGAACAAGGGGCCCTGAGGAGCAGCTGCTGGCGGCGACGAGGCGGCAGGAAGCGGTCATCCCGATGGTGAAGGAATTCCGCCCGCAGGTGGCTGTCTCGCTCGCATCGGAGGTCTGCGCCAGGGTCGCCTACCGCCTCCGCCTGCTCAGCCTATCGCTCCGATGGGCTGACGAGAGCCCTCCCCTAGGTGGCGCTCTGGTAGAGCGCGCCCATGATGCTCGCGAGGTCCTCTTCCAGAGCCGAGAAAGCTATGCCGGAAACCAGATGGACCTGAAGGAACGCATTCCCCTTCACGCAGAACCCGTTGACCACGGCTATGTTGTCGACATCCTCTCCGTATCCGTAGCACGCCCCATAGAGCTGGAAGGGCACCAGGGTCGCGGAGATATCGGTGTATCCAGGGAGGCCCCTGACCCCGGCGACGAGATTGTCAAAGTACGCCAAGGAGGCGTTGCTGGAGGGGAACACGATCGCCGTGAGGTTCGCTTCCGAGCCGTCAGAGTTCTGCAGGGTGGCCCAGTAACTGCTGACGGAGGGTTGCTGTGTCGACGTCGCGAGGGTGAAACCTGCGGGGTCGATCTGTGCGGCGGAGCTCACGATCGCCTCGGCCCCTCTGGAGACGGTGGTGGTTCCGGTCGTCAACGCAACCGGCGTGGAGGTCGGAAAAGCGAACAGCAGAGCCCCCGCAACCGCGATGACGACCACGACGGCTACCAGCATGGCGCGTCCTGTGACCTTGGTTCCAGGAGCCCTGGGTGAGGAAGGTGCGGCTCCCTCATCCCTCGAGCTACGAGAATGCCCTCTGACTGATCTGGTCAGAGGGCGTCCCCTGTAATGTCGTCCGTGTCGTTCCAAACCGCCTAGAGAGTACGCAGGCCTGAACAACAGGAGGGCGCCTAGGGGCCTTTTCAAAAAGCTCTTGGTTTCGATGGAGCTCTGCTAGTGATTCCGGACCGCTCCCAGCCGACGGCGCCCCCCGCGTCGGACTGGTACCTCCGACCCCCATGTCTACACGAGGTTGACCGCGAAACCCAGCATGAATCCGACGAAGACACCGGCATAGGTGACCCCGGGGCTCCATGCGTAAGGTTGAGCGAATAGGTGTCTCAGCATCGGGAGGATGACGTATAGCATCGTCCCGATCGCGAGGCCGTAGAAGACCAAGTCGAAAGCGGTCGCGTTGTAGAAGTATCCGACGGCCCCTCCCAAAATGGTGGGTACCCCTCCTATGAGCAGGGCCGCGGCGATGGTGCCTCGCTTCCCTTCCGCCGAGCCGAGGAAGGGGGACGCGATTGGGAACCCCTCTGTGGAGTTCTGCAAGACGAACCCCACGAGCACCACCAGAGCGGTGCCCGTCAGGCCTATTCCCACGCTCAAGGCGCCGAAGAGGAGCCCTTCGGCCAAGTTCTGGAACGCGATCCCCAGGGCGATGAAAAGTGCCAGGTGGGTGGGACTGTGAACCATCTTGTTCCGATTTCCGGCAGCGAAGAGG
>JAKACC010000064.1 GCA_021796515.1 archaeon
GTCTGCGACCAGCAGGTTCCCCGACGAGTCGAACGCGATGCCGTTCGGGGAGAACGCGAGGTTCAGGGTGAAGGAGGGGACGCTGGAGCTTGTCACTGGCGCCACATACTCCAGGATGGTGTCCGCCGGGCCGTCAGACACCCAGAGGTCGCCGTGCGAGTCGAACGTCAGCGAGTAGTTGCTGTGGTTGAGTACCACGCTCGGGGACTGGCTCGCGCTGAAGGCGAAGGACGCCGGAGCCGTCAAGGCCGAAAGGGCGAATACGAGAAGGACCGCGATTGAAAGAAGGCGGACCCCACTGCCGCTAAAACGCAACGAAGCCGAGCCGATCTGGCACCGTATTTAGCCGTTGTAGTTTGCGACGTCAGGTCCCGGTGCTCTCCGTCCTTTCGGTCAGGCTCTAGGAATAGAGGCTTGCGGCCACTTCCCGTTCCGTCTCCATCAGGAGGTCTATCCCCCTGGCGCCCTTGACCGCCGCCCTCAGCTTGTCGAAGTCCCCTACCCGCCGCTCGCTCCTCCTCGCCGGTACGATGACCTTCGTCTTCTTCTCCCCGTCCGGGAGGTAGACCGTGTTGACGGTAAGGACCTTCGCGGGGAAGAACACGTCCTCGAGGAACTTCCTGTCGTTCCCGCCCGCGCCGACCACCCACACCCTCCCCTTCAGCGCGTTCTCGAGCTCCTCCACCAGGAGAGGATTGCCTCGCAGGGCCGGCATGTCCGACCGGTCGAACTCGAGCACGTAGCTCCCGTTCACCTCGGACGCCTTCTTCAGGGTGGCCTTCTGCAGCTCCACGACCCTGTCGGAGAGCTGGGCCACGGCCCTCGAAGCCTCCACGTCGGCCTGCGTGACCTCGCCGCGCGCGAGCCGCGCTTCGCAGTTGCCGCAGAGCATCCCCGTCTTCGCGTCGAAGAAGCAGATGGGGAGCTTCGGCTGCATCGAAGAAAAGCACCCCTGCACACGCATAAAAAATGTTCGGCGGGAGAAGGGGCAGACGGTCGGGGAAGGGGCGGCTTCCTGGCTCCCTCTTCTCCCCAGCTTACGCTTGTATGGCGCTCCTGCGTCGCCTTTTGAGCCGTCTCTCGGGGTGTTACTTCCCGAGTTTGATCTCTATGGAAGAGACGTTGTTCATGCCGCCGGTGATGGTGCTCTTGACCTGCTCCGTGTTGATGGAGATGCCCTGCACCCGGACGTCTGTGGCGAACCGCTTCGTCAGCACCTGGGCGACATCGACCGCCCGCGAGATGGCTCGTCCTCGAGCCTTCACGGTGACCGTGTTCGACCCGTTGTTGATCTGTGTGAGCACAGCAAGCACGTAATTCACTAGACTGGACGAAGTGTTAACTTCAGTCCATTTGTCGGCTTTTTGCCCACATAGACCGTGTTTGGTTCGCGTGGTTGCGCTTCTTCGTGTTCTGGTTGGTTGGCCATTGTACCATCCAAGGCGTCGGGGTCTAATTAAGGGCTGCGCATTGGTTGCCCGTCTCACTCCATCCAACTGCGGCCCCGGCATCGGCAACGGTTCCGACGAATTGCCTCTCCGGTGGAGACGTGCATAAAATCGCCTCGACCTGTTTCCTCGAGCTGGTCAAGCGACTCTTTTCGACACGAAACCCGTCATAGAGAACCGTCCAAGCCTCGCGTCGGCCAGCAGGGATTTCGTTCGCTTCTCCCAGCGGCTGCATTGACTCGCACAATGGCGACTTTCAAGGCCCACGGCAAAATCTGGCGCTAAGTTTAACCCCGATGGTCAGGGCGCGCCTGTCGTGCGCCTCTTCGAGTATCAAGCCAAGGAGCTCTTCAAGGAGTACGGCTTGTCCGTCCCGAAGTCCATCAGGGCGGACACGGTGGACGGCGCCGTCGAGGCGTTCGGGAAGCTCGCGCCCCCCGTGGCCATAAAGTCGCAGGTCCTGGCCGGGGGCCGGGGGAAGGCGGGGGGGATAGCGATAGTCAGTGACGCCGCGAGCGTCAGGTCGGAGGCCGAGCGTATCTTCGGCCTGTCCATAGGGGGGGAGAAGCCGGGGGTGCTCCTCCTCGAGGAGGCATACCCCCACGACTCCGAGATGTACCTCTCTGTCACCCTCGACAGGGGGGAGAGGTCGTTCGTCGTCATCGCCGCGAAGGCGGGGGGCGTGGAGGTCGAGTCTCTCTCCGGCAAGGTGATACGGAAGATCCCCATCGACGGCATCGACGAGAAGTTCGCGGCCGGGGTGGCCGAAGATCTGAAGCTCCCGCCCCGCCAGGCGGAGCAGCACGCCAGGATCCTCCTCTCGCTCGAGCGCCTCGCCCGGGAGAAGGAGTGTGAGCTCGCTGAGATCAACCCGCTGGCGGTGGGGAAGGACGGGACCCTCGTCCCCCTGGACGCCAAGGTCATCGTGGACGACAACGCGCTTTTCCGGCATCCGGAGTTCGCCAAGCTCCACCCGGAGGACGAGCTCGAGGGGGAGGCGTCCCGCCAGGGGTTCGCGTTCGTCAGGCTCGGGGGGGACATAGCGGTCGTCGGGAACGGCGCCGGGCTTGTCCTTTCGACCCTCGACCTCGTGGGAGACGCGGGGGGGACCCCCGCATGCTTCCTGGACCTGGGCGGCGGCGCCCAGCAGGACAGGGTCGAGGCGGCCCTCAGGCTGGTGAACAGGCTCCCCGGGGTCAGGCGGATCTTGGTCAACATCTACGGAGGGATAACTCGGAGCACCGACGTAGCGGCCGGGATAAGGGCGGTCCTGGCAGAGGGAGGGAAGCCCCTCTACGCCAGGGTCAGCGGGGCCGATGAAGAGGAGGCGAGGAAGCTCCTCGTGGGGACCCGCGCCAAGCTCTACAGGACGGCCCCGGAGGCGGTCGAAGCGGTGGTGAAGGGGCAGTGATCATACCGGGGAGGGGAGAGCCGGTGATGGTGCAGGGGATGACGGGCACCTACGGCAGGCTCCACACGAAACTGATGCTCCAGTACGGCACCAAGGTCGCGGCCGGGGTCACCCCCG
Organism: archaeon; assembly: GCA_021796515.1. Lineage (GTDB taxonomy): Archaea > Thermoproteota > Nitrososphaeria > Nitrososphaerales > Gagatemarchaeaceae > UBA183. The sequence continues at coordinate 2,977 of JAKACC010000064.1, forward strand.
GGAAGGGGGGACAGGCCGTCGAAGGGGTGCCCGTGTACGACACCGTGGCGGAGGCCATGGAGAAGACGGGGGCGAGGGCCTCGGTCTGCTTCGTCCCCGCCGAGTACACCTACTCAGCGGGCAAGGAGGCGCTGGATGCGGGGGTCACCCTTCTCGTCCTCATCACGGAGCACGTCCCCGTCCGCGACGAGCTCAGGCTCGTGCAGCTCGCCCAGACCAGGGGCGCGACGATCATAGGGCCGAACTGCCCCGGGATCATAGTCCCGTCACAGAAGGTGAAGATGGGGATAATGCCGGCGCCTTCGTTCTCGCCTGGAAAGGTGGCGCTCTTCTCTCGCAGCGGGACGCTCACCTACGAGATCGCCGGGCAGCTCACTGCCGCGGGGTACGGGCAGTCGGTGGCCGTGGGGGTCGGGGGGGACCCCATCAACGGCTCAACGCCCATAGAGTGGATGGACTTCCTCCAGAACGACCCGGGGACCGATGTCGTGGTGGCGGTCGGGGAGATCGGGGGGGACGCCGAGGAGCGCCTCGCGAGGCACATCAAGAAGTCAGGGTACGGCAAGCCCATAGTTTCCTACGTGGCGGGGAGGCACGCCCCCAAGGAGAAGAAGATGGGGCACGCCGGCGCGATCATCTACGGGGACTTCGGGACCGCGGACTCGAAGATACGAGCCTTCACCGACGCGGGGGTGAAGGTCGCGAGGACCCCCATGGAGGTCCCGTCCCTCGTCAGGCAGAGCCTCTGACGCCCTCCCCCGCATCCCGGGGTTGCGCGTCAAACCGCCCTCCGCGTTCCCCTGAACCCCGGTCGTGGTTTCGGGGACGCGTCCGCGACGCGCCCGTCGGCCGTCCTCGGCTGCACCCTCCGACCCTGGGCATTTCCGACCTGACCGTGCACCGAAAACTTATAGTCGGGACCCGTCAGGCGGGCGAAAGTAGTCACTTTGCCCATAGCTGACGCTTCAAAGAAACAGATCGCGCAGAAGCGGCGCCTCTTCCTACAGGTCTGCCTCAGGTGCGGGGCCAGGAACCCGCTCAACGCCGAGAGGTGCAGGAAGTGCAGGTCAGCGGACCTGCGGCTGAAGAACAGGTCCGTCGGGCTCAAGAAGTAAGCGGGGCGACACCACACGGGGTCTCCTACGCCGCCCTTGCCGACGGCGTCACCTTCGCCCTTTGCCTGATAGCCGTGGCTTGCCTCTACCGGCTCGGCAGGCTCTTCAGGGGCGGAGCGCTCTCCGGCGCTTTCTCCTACTTCATAGCGGCGGCCGCCTTCTTCGCCGCAGCCTTCGGCACCAGGACAGCGGCGGACATCGTTGCGAACGGTGTCCCGTTCGGGTTCGAGTTCCGGGACCTGGTCGTGCTGGTCGGCCTCTCCCTGGCCGTCCTCGGCCTGAGGCAGGTCACCAGGGTATGGCCCAAGCCGTGAACGTAAACGCAAATATCGGGTGTCCCGACGGCAGGGTCGGGCCCGTGGTCTAGTCTGGCTATGACGTCGCTCTCACACGGCGAAACGGGGTCAGGATCCCCGCGCTAGAATCCCCGGTCCGAGTCCGGGCGGGCCCACCAGCTCCGCCGCCTCCGCCGCTCCGCTTCCCCGGGGCGCGCTTCCTCCTCCGGAGCCCATATGCGATGCCCAGGGCCGCGACTCCGACCGCGGCGACGGAGGCCGCCAGCGACAGGTAGTCGAGGACGAACTTCGCGCCCAGCTGCGAGGGGCCCGACACCGTCACAGACCCGGAGGGCTGCGTCCCGTTCAGGGCCCCCTCCCACTTCTGGAAGGCAGAGTAGAACGACGAGGGGGTCGCTGTGAGCTCAACGGGCGTGCCGGGAGGGAGGTAGAGGGTCAGCGAGCCCGAGGCGACCGTCCCGGAGACCCCTCCGTAGGCGTAAGCGACCGACCCCTCGCCCGAGGTTGCGATCGTGAACCCAGGGTAGAACGCCGCCGTCTCGTTCACAGGCCCGCCCAGCGTGAGGGTCGCAGTCGACGAGTTCCCAGAATAGCTCCCGACGCCGTTCCCCGACCACCCCTCGAAACTCCACCCAGGCGAGGCCGATGCGACGACCGACACCTCGTCTCCGGCTGCGTACCACCCCGTCGGCGACGCGACCCCTCCGGCCCCCGGGGCGGGCGCCGCCGTCACGAAGTACTGGTGGCTGTAGACGGCCGTGAGCTGCCCGGAGGCGCTCACCAAGACCTGGGGCGCAGCTGCGACCCATCTCTCTCCTGTCCCCCCTTGGACCACGGCCGGGAACGTCCCGTTGGTCCCCGCGTCCGCCCAGACCCCAACCCCGGTCGCAACGGTCTCCTGCGCGCCGAACTCGACGTATGACACCGCCGGCTGGGGGAACCCAGCCCCCCCTCCGACCTCCTCCGCTCCGAAAGTCACCCGATACTGATGGAAGTAGGTCAGACCGACGGTGGAGTTGGACGACGCGACCCCGCTCGTCTCCCCGAGCGTGATCCACCTTTCTGCCCCCCCGGAGCCTGGGAGGAGGGCGGTGATGTTCCAGCGGCTCCCCTGGTCGACGAGGAACGTCCCCCCCGAGCCGGAGAGCGACGCTTCGACGATGGCCCCGTTCGAGTAGTAGCTCAGCACGGGGTCCGGGTGGATGCCCGCCTCCTGTACCGAGTAGACCACGGCGAGGGCATACTTCTGGAGAGAAAGGGAACCGGTCACGAAGACATAGGGGCTGCTGAACTCCGTGGCGCCGTTCGAAGAGAACCGGACGAGCCGGTCGGAGGTGCCGTACGTTATCGGGCCGCCTGTCGACGAGGAGAAGAGCAGGGACGTCGTCGTGCAGTTGGAGTCCGTGCACTGGAACTCGTCGATCCACATCCAGGCGCTGGATATCGGGCTCGGAGCCTCGTACGTCACCTTGGCCTCGTCGGAGTAGTAGGGGCTCGGATGGTACCACTCCGTCATCAGCCCTGTGAAGAACCCGTTGGCGTCTGTCGGGCCGAACGGCAGGTAGGAAGACTGGCCGGTGAACTCAGTCGCCCCCTGGGCGCTGAAGCTTACCGCGGCCACCGCGCCGGTGTTCACGTCCTGGGCGTACATCACGACCTGGCCAAGTTCAAAGTAGAGGCGCAGGACGACCGTGTCTCCCGCCTGGACGGCGCCTGTGAAGGCCTGGAGCCCGCCCCCTCCTCCTGCGGGGAAGACGGAGGCCCCGCCGGAGTCGAAGACCTCGTAGACCATGTCGAACCCCGTCCCAGGGGTGTTCCCGGGGTACCAGTTCCAGGCCAGCCCCACCTGGTACCAGTATCCGGACCCTGTAAGCCCGTTGAGGAGGTACGCGGGACCGTCTCCTGACACGGGGTCGGTCTGCGCCACTGCCGTGACATTGTATTCGAGCGACCTGAAGTTCTGGGTGAACGACATCCCGAGCTGCTCGTCATAGACCGGGTCGTTCGAGGCCTGAAGCCTCGGGGCTCCCGCTTGGGCTGGGACGAGAAGGGAGGCGGCTAGAGGGGGGCCCCGCACGGCATGCCCAGACGGGGGCGCGCCTATGGCTCCGGCACTCCCGCTCGCGG
>JAKACC010000065.1 GCA_021796515.1 archaeon
GCGACAGAGAGCCCTCGTCGGATGTCGCCAAGTTACCAGAGCCCACATCTATTCCCGACACATCACGGACGAGGACGGCCTTACTGACCCGTTGATTCCACAGTTTCAGCTAACAATCTGACGAATGGCATGAAGGGCGGACGTCGGGTGGGCTCAGGGTTGGCCCGCAACTGCCGGTGGGCCCTTTCGAAGAAGACCAACAACGATTATCGCGATTCCCGCAATCAAGAGGACCACGCCCAGAAGGACCAATCCGCCATATGTCAGCACAGACGAACCCTGTGTCAACGCGACAATCTTGGCACCAGGCTGGGCTGAAGCGAAGGCAACATAGTAGTAGTCGCCGCTGAGAGACTTGTACACGTCGCTTCCTGCTCCCGACGCGCTGTAGGCGACTGCGTAGGTGTCAAGGTTAGTGGAGTTAACCAGGTTCAGGTTCTGGGCTCGAATGATTCCGCCCGTAGCTGCCGGAGACGACACGACGAGTTCGGAAGTCGCATTGAGCATTATCTCACTAGAGACATATTCGCCAGGATGCGGCTGGGTGAACGACGTGTTGATTGTCAACGAGCTGAGCGCACCGACGCCACCGGCCACGACCATGACGACTCCAACAACAAGGATGACAGCGCCTATCACCACAGTTCTCTTCCGCACGCCAGTTATCACTCCTCGCTGCTCTGTTTTAAACACTGTCTGGCTCTTACAAACACTATACGCGCCAAACCCTGTTTAGGCGCGACTGAATGCTTCCCCAAGATAAGTTGATTGACACGTGTAGTCTCACAAAGGGACTAGGCGAGTTGACTGCGGTCGACTCTGTTTTTCAATGCGGGCGAAGGCGAGGTCTTTTAGCTACCAGGGCCTCTGTTTGGTGACATACTCGGTCCAGCGGTGCCCGCAAAGGCGACACTCATGTTCAACCTCGAGGCTATGGAGCCAGACCCGGAACGGCTCCTCGACCCTCATAGCTCCGCTCCTGGTCCATCTGGTCCGGGAGCTGTCTATGGGCTCGGAGCTTTTCTGTTCCCTTCTTACCACCTTCTTCCGAGACCTTTGATAGCACTTTGGGCACTTCTGGTAGACCCAGTCTAGCACTGCGGCTGCAGACCTACGTCAGCCGCCTTCAACCTTTCGGCCGTCTACGGCTCATCAGCGGTCATCTGACGGCCGTTTTCCTGAGGACTCCGACGTCCAACAGCACGTTGGTGGCGAGAAGGAGGGAGGATATGATGAGGCCCCAGACTAGCAGGGTGTTGGGGTCCACCCCGAAGGGATGCGATACGAGCCCGAGCACCCCTCCAGAATAGACGGAATGCCTTAGTGCGGTCAGCAAGGTCAGAGAGACGAATCCGAAGATGGAAAGGAAGATCTGGGCTCCGAGCGACCCAAGCTCGATTATGTCAAAGATGAGGTACGCGAAGATCACCGCGATCGAACCGAAGACCACCACCGACGGGTTGACCGCGTAGACGGCGCTCCCGAAGACAAAGCAACTGACCCCGACCACGAGGGGGAGGGCCTTCCCGACTCTGAGCCCGGTTACGAGATTCGGCTTGAGCCAGTATGCGGACAGGCTGATTATCCCGAGACTGACGAGGACCATGAAGTCGGTTATGTCCACAAGAAAGCCTTGGTTTCCCGCCGCAAGGAGGAAGATGGCGACCAGGGTGAACGCCCATGACAGGTTCGCCAGGCTCCTCGGCATGTAGCCGTCTTCGCCCAAGGCTTCCAGATGCCTCGCCGCAGCCAGGAAAGCAGGCACAAACGTGGTCACCGTCGCGATCAGGAATGCGACCGCCACGAGGAGCTCCTGGCCTGGACCCAGCAGAACCCCCGCCAGATAGAGGGCAGGGATGGCGGACCCTTGGAGAGGCGTGTGTGACGCATACACGGCAAGGCCATAGAGGATGTTCACCGCCGAAGCTATGACCACGCTCAACACCATCGCAACCTCGAAGTACGTCGTCCTGTCGAGCGTGAACCCCTTCCTGACCCACGACAGGATGGGGACCCCTGACCGTTCCACCGCGTCCCTCTGCATGGCCTGAATCTCCTGGAACCCGAAGAAGAGGAGGTAGAGGTACCCTGTATTGACCACCAGCGCCGGGAGCCATCCGCTTCCGAGCCCGGTGTTGAACAGGCCTGAGATGTTCCAGGAACTCGTCGAGCCTAGGACAATGCTGTGGTAGACGAGGATCAGCACGAGGGCACCGGTCATCAGCACCTGAAAGAGCCCCAGTAGCCTCAGGTACTTCTGCTCGAACACTATGTTCAGCACCGTCCAGCAGACGAACGCCCCAGCCACCGTGTAGACGGTGACCGAAGCGTAGAAGGGCGTAACGCCATTGGCGGCGAGTATCGCAGGGAGGTAGCGCGGGTCGAGGACGAAGATGAGGAACACGATCTTTGTGTACGCGGCGAGCGCGGTGTTGGAGACCCACATCGAAAGGCGTGAAACGAAGTAGCGCACGCTCCTCGTCCCCACCGCGACCTTGGTGAAGGAAGGGCCCCCTATCCCATAGACTCCGAGCGCTTTCGACACCCGGTACATGTTGGCGTAGACCCTTGCCATCCCTACAGAGAGCAGGGTCGCGAGCAACAGAGAGGCGATGGAGATTACCTCGTACTGGGTGACGTTCTCAGGGATCAGGATGAAGAGGGGGGATCCCAAGGTTGCCCCTAGCCCTATCGCGAGCAGCGTCCCGAAGCCATAGACAGGCTTCCTCCTGCCCGCGACGGCAGGGAGCCGTCTGAACTTCACCCGAAATGACTCGGGGAGTTGAGCTATCAGAGCCGACCCGCACAAAGCCAACGCCACCGCCGCCAGGACGGCCACCACGTCTCCGAGGTCGGTGCTCCCGACCCCCGTTAGGAACGTAAGCTCGTCGTACACGTACCCGATGGCGACGCACACCATCAGCACTCCCACGGCCGATGCCCCAACCTTCAGGGCAAGAGCGGCAGTCCTTACCTTTGGTTTCATGGTGCTACGACTACGTCGGCTCCGCAGAGAAGCCTGCCCCTTTCAGGTTGGAGGCGGCCTCGCGGAGCGAGTAGAATGCAGACAGGAGTAGCACGAACCCTATCGCGAATTCCATGAACGAGAGGTAGGGTGAGAGCGGAGATCCCGCGAGGGTGCCTGAAGCCCTCCCGGCCAGGTATCCAAGCAGGCCCGAAAAGGTGTCAATCCCTGCTATGTTCGGGACGAGCACTACCGCACCGGCGGCGACTAGGATTGACGCCAACATCAGCTCTCCCAGGGCGATGGCGACCAGCCTGCCCGTCCTCCCGCCCTCCCTAACCTGGAGGACCCTAACGAACTTCTGCAGGCTCTCGTCATGAGAGCCCGTCAACCTGCTGTCCAGCGTCCTCTTCAGCTCGTCCTCGGACCCCAGAAGAAGGGTGGTGGCCTTTATATCGAGTATCAGCTTGTCGAGGAGGTCTTCAGCCCTCTTTTCATCCGAGCTCAACCTTTCCACTGACCAGCCCCGGGAGTATTTCATCCTTGGGGGGCCTCTTTCACGTCGCACCAAACGGTTAAAGGCGAAAGGCAGGGGTCCGGGCTCGGATGGACGCTAGCGCTTCGCTGAGGCAGACAGTCACACATCTCTTCGACGCCGTGAGGTTTGCTGACCATGCGAACGAGTTGGAAGAAGCGGCCAGAAAGGTCGAGGGCGACTTGGAAACAGCCCTGAACAAGACGGAAGCGCTTTCCGAGGACCTCTACAACGTCCTCACATCCATGAAGGCAGACCACGACCCAGTCCTGAAGGGGCTCTCTCAGCAGGTCCAAGACTTCCTTTCAACGGCAAAGGACCAGGCGAAGACCAAGCTCCAGAAGAGGGCGAAGGAAGAGTTGGCCGAGTATCGCGACTCTGCCCTCGCAGAGAAGGACAAGGCGCTGAAGAGCCTGGAGGCATTCTTCGCTTCCGACCCCCTCCCCGTGGTCGAAGAGGTAACGCAGGCGAAGCTGGTGGAGGACATCTACGAAGCCAGGTCGCGATGTGAATGCGAGGGGCGGATAAGATACGAGTTCGGACTGGCCGCTCAGAACTCTCGTCTCTTTCACCAGCCCTGTCGGCTTTCCGACTACGGCTATGAGCTGAAGGTTCCAGTGAGGTTCTCCAGAGGGCTGCTGAGCAAGACAAGGGTGGCTGGATTCGAAAGACTCGACCAGTACGTGCTCGAAGAGGCCGAGTCTTCTGGAGGGAAGCTTAGGGCTGCCTTTGGGAAAGGCGAGAACGAGGCACAGATTAGGCTGGTAACTTCGGGAGACCAGCCAGACAGCTTCATCGGGATCGACTACAGCGACAAGGTGCTCGGGGTGAACGTCATGAACGACCAATCGTTGGTGGCCTTCGTGGACACGGTTGCTATACGCAAGGCAGCGGCAGACGTGGCGTCAGAACTCTCCGAACTCGCCAAGAAGAGGGTGTCCCTTCTCCGGCTCTCCGTGGACGGAGAGGCCTCCGTGGACGGCCTCAGGAGCAGGAAGGTGCTCGATAACGTGCTCGAGGTGATGGGGCCTGCCTACAGGAGCCTTGTCAAGGCAATGATGGCAGAGACCTCCACTGGGAGAGCGGACGACGAGCTCACCCTCGAGTTCCTGATGACGAGGCTGAAGATCCTGGGCGACGAGCTCTCCGCCGCCGTTTCACGGACGTTGGGAATTACAATACCGGCCGTCTGACAAAACATGGCGGGCGATTCCGCCTGGGCATCAGATTCCTGTTCTGTATACACCTGACTCTTCAGGATGTACCCGAGACGACCGCCCAGATGCCGCCTATGGCGACGACTGCCCTGCCGATGCCGCCGGCTAGGAAAACCGAGGACCGCAGTGACGTCGGCGGCTTGCCTCTCGCTCTGGCCGACGCCACCGAGGCGAAGACGCCGACACCGCTCTATATTTCATGGGCCCGGCTAGATGTTCAGTCGGGAACCTTTTAGCAGAATGGGGCGTCAACGTGGTCCATGCAGAGACATAACACGATAGGTCCCGGCGCAGGCGACGTCTGGGACGCCCTTCCCGGCCAGAGCCTTGTGGCCTTGTTAGCTCTGGTGGGTTCGAAGAAGATGGAGATAGGCGAACTCAGAAGGAGAACGAAGCTGTCACAAGGCACGTTCGGAGAGCTGTTTTCCCGGCTTCAGCGCGAGTGCCTCGTCGAGGCGGTTTCTCAAATGAGAGCTGGGGGCATCCAGGAGGAAGTGGAGTTGACGGGAAGGGGCGAGATGCTCTTGGTTAGCATGCTGGAAAGGACCTGCGAACTACCGGAGCTCTGGTAGGCCCCTCCGTTCTCGGTCAGATAGCCTGAGGCTCCGGCACGGTCAGGTCGATGGCTATCTCGGCGATATCCGACCCGTACTCTGCTGTCCTCCTGATGCTCTCCAGCATCATCTTGGTGGAGGCGACCTGAGCCCCGCTCATTTTGGGAGCCAGAATCTCGCCGCTGACTCTGCCTTCCATCTGGACGACCTCCTTTGCCTTCGCAATCGCCTCCTCCGCCAACTTGCCGTTCAGCCTGACGAGCGCAGAGACCGAGCTGTCGAACACTTTCCTCGAAAGCGCCGTCATCTCTTCAACCTTCGTCACCGATGGTTCGGTCAGTCCGATGAGGTACTCTGCTTCTCCAGCTATCGCAGCGGCGTGGTCTGCGACCCTTTCGACACTCTTCACGGCAAGCCGATATCCCAGGCAGTCCCTCGTTGAGCCAAGCCCGATCTCGCTGATGACCGATCTGTCTCTGACGGCTATGTTGAGCTGGCGCAGGAGAAAGTGATAGAATCTGTCTACCTCGTCGTCCCTGTCGATGACTTCTTGGGCCATGCTCTTGCTCTTTGTCCGAAGGACGGCGGCCGAATCCGCGAGCATCCCGGCTGCGATGATTGCCATGCGTTCGAGCGCTTTCTTCAGAGGAAGGTCCATGTATCCGGAGAGGCACTGGGTAAGTATCCCCCCCGATGACTCTTCTATGATCTCAACACCGATCAGCTTCCGCCGAATACCCTCTCTGATGAAGCTCCGGAGCCCGGTGTCAGACCTTCCGAGCAGTATCCTGATGGTGTCATAGCCCGCGAGATAATAAGAGATGAAATGCCTGAGGAGGAAGTCCTTGTCGAAGCCCTGCGCCGCCTCGAGCGTCGCTTCCGATTTCACCGATGACCTGATATCGCGCCTTGGTACAACGAGCAGGGATGAATCAGACTGAACCAGGACCGCCACGGGATCCTTGGCGCGGAGCCCTACGTCTCTGACCCATGTCTTCGGAAGGGAGACCACGAAGCTGTCTCCGCCGGTCTTCTGCACCTTCCTGAAGTCCGGCCCTCCGGCCTTGTTGGTCATGAGCAATGCATACTCTATATCACCAATATAATTCTTTATCAGGACAGGAGCATAAGGAGGTAGGTGGCGCCAAAGCCTCAATTTCGGGGCAGAGTCGGTTCTGCGTCGCTGCATGGTCAGCCTGCAGTGGCGCT
>JAKACC010000009.1 GCA_021796515.1 archaeon
AGGGCGCATACGGAGTTCGAGCGCCGGACGTTCGAGAGGGTCCTTGTGCTCTACATGGAGCATGACATGAACGCGTCTTCTTTCACGGTAAGGGTCGTCGCCTCGACCCTGGCGGATCCGTACGCCGCAGCATCGGCCGGGCTAGCCGCCCTGAAGGGGCCGCTTCATGGTGGTGCCAACGAGGCCGCCATGGAGACCCTCCTGAGGGTGAAGGAGCCGGAGAACGCCGCGGCTTTCGTCGACTCGACGTTCAGAGAGGGGAAGAAGCTGATGGGCTTCGGACATCGCGTCTACAAGCAATTCGACCCGAGGGCCAGGCTCTGCAAGGCGTACCTGAAGGAGATTCTGAAGAGGCGCGGAGGGGACGACGGACTCTACAGGCTCTGCGAGGCGGTTGAGACGGAGATGTGGGAGAGGAAGAAGATCCCCCCTAACCTCGACTACTATGCCGCGCCCATCTTCTACGCGCTCGGGATAGAGATTCCGCTGTACACCCCCATCTTCGCAGCGAGCAGGATATTCGGGTGGATGGCCCACTACAACGAGCAGGTCCAGGACAACAAGCTGATACGCCCCGACTCCACCTATCTCGGACCGGCGGGACTCGGGTACGTCCCCGTAGAGAAGCGATGAACTAGGAGCCCATCCCAAGAAACGGGCCGATGACCGACTTTTGTTGACTCGGCGCGTCGCCCTCGACCAGCCTCCTTCGCCTACGAAAGGATGGAGAAGACGCCCAAGAAACCAAGGGGCAAGTGAATCCCAGGTGGAGCACGTTTCAGACGGGACCCGTGCTCGAAGGGGGAAGAACAGGACCGAATGAAGGAACGCCTGTAGGCGCGGCTTCAGGGCGACTAGGGTGTCGGGAGACTGTTTGACTGCTTGGTGCCCTGGCTACTGGTCTCCTGACAGCGTCCCCGAGCGCCATCGTTCGGATCAAGTCGAGATGCCGCGGAGTGTGACGGATGACGCCTCAAGTCGCTTATCTGCCCGACATCCTTGCCGCCCTCATCACGACATCTGGGAAGTCTGAAGTCACCCCGTCGACCCCCAGGCGGATAGCTCTCTCGGCCGACTCTGTACTGTTGACGGTCCACATCCCGAGCTTGAACCCCTTGACATGGGCAGCCGACACGTCATCCTTGCCTACAAGATCAGAATTCGAGTGCATCCAGGTGCAGCCTAACTTCTTGGCGATCGGTATGAACCATCTTGCCTTCCCGTGCATGATTATTCCCGTACGGAATCTGCCGTCGAGCCTTCTCACGCTCTCGAGGGCGTCGTAATCGAAGGAGGTTACCTCGACGTGATGGACCAACCCAAAGTCTCGGACGCATGAGACCAGCCTCTCTTCAACTCCAGGATAGGCCCCGCCGCTGTGCTTCAGCTCGATCCTGTAATCCGAGCGGCCGAGCCTGTCGAAGACATCCCCGAGGGTCGGTATCCTTGCCCCCCTCCACTTGCGACCGAACTTCACCCCCGCATCGAGTTTCTTCAGCTGCTCGACTGTAAGGTCCCTCACCGCCCCGTGCCCGTCAGTCGTCCTGTCAACCGTGTCATCGTGCATGACGACCAGCTCGCCGTCTTTCGAGAGATGAACGTCCAGTTCTATGCCGTCTACCCCCATCTCGACGGCGACGCTGAAAGACTCGTTGGTGTTCTCGGGGGCGTACCCCCTCGCCCCCCTATGCCCGAACACCAGTAACCGTCGCACACCCGAGGACACCGTTAGATGGTATAAAGCGTGCGCCGTGTCCTCGGGAGACGAGAAAACAGGCTAAGACGGGAATGTGGATCTTGAGCAGGCGGCCCACGGGAGACCAATCTTGTGACAGAGTCTAGGCGGCCAGTCTGGCCGCGGCTTCCTCCACCGTGATCTTCTCCCCGGCGACCAGCCTCGCCAGACGGTCAGCCTTCGCTTCCGAGACCGCGGCGAACCTCGCCAGGGCCGCCCCGCGGGCGGTCTCGACGATGATGCCACGGATCCCCCTCAGCCTGAGCGCTTCGTCCCCGGCCACGAACCTCCCGCGTATCTCGTCGACCGATCGCAGGAGCTTCTCGAGCCCCTCTCCAGACCTCGCGGAGACCTTCAGCACGGGCGGCCTATGCCTCCCCCTCTGGAAAAGCGACAGGATGTCGACCACCATGCGGTCAGCCCCCTCGAGGTCCGCCTTGTTCACCACGTAGACATCACCCACCTCCATGAGCCCCGCCTTCGAAATCTGGACGTCGTCCCCTAGCCCCGGCATAAGCACGACCAGGACAGCGTGAGACACCCCCACTACCTCGATGTCCGACTGGCCGATACCCACAGTCTCAAGGAGGATGATGTCGAACCCGGCGGCGTCCACGAGCCTGATGGCCTGGGCCGTGGCCATGGAGAGCCCCCCGGACCACCCCCTCGATGCCATGCTCCGGATGTAGACGCTCCTGTCCCCCGTGTGCCTGGTCATCCGGATTCTGTCCCCGAGCAGGGCCCCTCCGGTGAGAGGGCTCGTCGGGTCGACCGCTATCACCCCGACCCTAAGCCCCTTTGCACGGAGCGACTCTATGAGCCGGTCCACGAGGGTGCTCTTGCCGGTCCCTGGAGGCCCGGTGACCCCTAGGACGAACGCTTTCCCGCCGTTCCCTACGCGTTTCATGAGAGCCGATGCCTTGGAAGGATCATTCTCAGCCAGGGAGATCGCCCTGGCCAGGGCTGCCCTGTCCCCCTTCTTTATGGCCGCACTCAGTTGAGCGATGTGCAACGCCGCGAGGCCGGCCGTCCCTGGCGCCTCTTTTATCAGTTCGAGAGGATTCTTTATCTCTTGGGGCAGGGCGGCGGGAACCGTTGCTCAGAGGAGGGAAGGACCCCTACTGGAAGAGGAAGGCGAAGTCGGTGGTGGAGCAGAGAGCGGAGTCAGGAACCCTCTACGACAAGAGGGCGCTCGAGCAGGTGAGGAAAGGGGTGAAGCAGTGGCAGGACACGGTCTACAAGGAGTGGAACGACAGGGCCCCAGGAGAACGGAAGGACGTTCAGACGGCTTCCGGGATCCCTCTGAAACCGCTCTACACCCCGGACGACGTGTCCAACGCCGACTACTCTGACCAGGGATACCCCGGGGTCTACCCCTACCTGCGAGGGGTCTACCCGAACATGTATCGCGGGAGGCTCTGGACCATGAGGATGTTCTCGGGGTTCGGGACCCCGGAGGATACCAACAGGAGGCTCAAGATGCTGCTGGAGCACGGCGAGACGGGGCTCAGCGTAGCCTTCGACATGCCCACCCTCTACGGATACGACTGCGACCACCAGCGCGCCCACGGAGAAGTGGGGAGGTGCGGGGTCAACGTGTCCTCCCTGAAGGACATGGAAGTCATCTTCGGGGGAATCCCCCTGGGAAAGGTGAGCACGTCTATGACAATCAACGCCCCTGCGACGGTCCTGACCTGCATGTACGCCGGGGTGGCCAAGAAGCAGGGGGTGCCCATGGCGAAACTAAGAGGGACGGTGCAGGCTGACATGCTGAAGGAGTACATCGCCCAGAAGGAGTGGGTCTACCCCCCGGAAGCGCACCTCAGGCTGGTCAGGGACCTCATGGTCTTCTCGTCCAAGGAGATGCCCCTCTGGAACTACATCAGCGTAAGCGGGTATCACATCAGAGAAGCAGGGTCCAGCGCGGTGCAGGAGCTCGCGTTCACGCTCGCTGACGGGTTCGGGTACGTGGAGCTCGGACTTGAGGCGGGGCTGAAGGTGGAACAGTTCGCTCCGCGGCTCAGCTTCTTCTTCAACTCCACCATGGACTTCTTCGAGGAGATCGCGAAGTTCAGGGCGGCGAGGAGGATCTGGGCGACGGTGCTCAGGGACAGGTACGGGGTGAAGGACAAAAGGAGCCTCCTGATGAGGTTCCACACCCAGACGTCGGGGGCTTCGCTCACCTGGCAGCAGCCTCTCAACAACGTCGTAAGGACGGCCATAGAGGCCCTGGCGGCGGTCCTGGGCGGGACCCAGTCCCTTCACACCAACTCATACGACGAAGCCTGGGCGCTCCCCACAGAGCAGGCGGTCGAAGTAGCCCTCAGGACGCAGCAGATCATCGCCGAGGAGACCGGGGCCCCCGCCGTCGCGGACCCCCTGGGAGGCTCGTACTACGTCGAGTGGCTCACAGAGCAGATGGAGGAGGAGGCGTACAAGTACTTCGACAGGATAGAGGCTGCCGGCGGGCTGCTGAAGGCGATCAAAGCCGGATACCTCCAGCGGGAGATAGCCGAGAACTCCTACAGGCTTTCGAGGAGGGTCGAGGAAGGGAAGGACTCGGTGGTGGGGGTGAACAAGTACTCGAAGACCGAGAAGGAGCCGATTGAGACGCTGAAGATAGACTTCCGAGCGCAGCGCGCACAGACGAGGAGGCTCGCTTCGGTGAAGAAGATGAGAGACGAGACGAAGGTGAACGCCACACTGGCGAGGCTGGAGAAGGCTTTCGAAAAAGACGATGCCAATTCCATCTATCCGATGCTCGACGCCGTCATGCAGTACGCGACCCTGGGGGAGATAGTCGGGGTCGGGCGGAGGGCATGGGGGACGTACCGGGAACCGATGATCCTCTAGCGGTCCGGCACCGGCGCACTCCTTCCGGGGGCGCTCTGACGCGCACAAGGCGTAACAGGTCTAGGCTCTGGCGTCGTCTCAGCCGTCGCCTCGGGCCTCCCAACGGCGAAGAGGATCAGGGGCCCGGCCGGGGCAAAAGGTTTGAAAGTCCCGGGTGGGCGCCTTGAACGGAGATGGCGAAGAAGTCAACCGCCATTCAGCGGAAGATCAGGATACTCGTAGCGAAGCCGGGGCTGGACGGGCACGACAGGGGGGTCCTTGTCCTGGCCAGGGCGTTCAGGGACGCCGGGATGGAAGTGATCTACAGCGGGCTCCTCCCCTCGCCGGAGGAGGTGGCCCAGATGGCCATAGACGAGGACGTCGACGTGGTGGCCCTCTCCCTACTCAACGGGGCGCACATGACCGCGTTCCCGAAGGTGAAGAGGATCCTGGACAGGTTGGGAGGGAAGGACATCGTGGTGGTGGGAGGAGGTATAATCCCGGAAGAAGACAAGCCCAAGCTCATGCGATTAGGGATCACCGGCTTGTACGGGCCGGGGAGCTCCTTCGAGGAGATCGTGGAACACGTCAGAGGACGCGTAAGAGAGGAGAGGTGGAGGTAGGACGGTGGAGCAGGACGGGTCCATGAACCTGTCGAAGATGAACTTCGACGTCTCTGAAGAGCAGGCGCTCATGCTGGAGCAGATCGATGCGGCCTGCAAGGAGTTCCGCCCGATAGAGGACAGGTACTACCTGGACCGCAAGGTGAACGACCAGGTCAGGCCGTTCTTCGCCAAGGCGCACCTCCTGGGGCTCCCGGTGTCCAGGAAGTACGGAGACGGTCAGGGGGCCGACATGGTGACATACGCCCTGGCAATCGAGAGGATAGGCAGGGAAGGGACAGGGGTGAGGACGTTCTTCTCGGTCCACATGGCGCTGGGGGAGATGACGGTGCAGCACTGGGGGACCGAGGAGCAGAAGGACAGGATCCTCACTGCAGCCAGCAGAGGAGACGCCATACTCGCCTTCGGGCTGACGGAGCCCAATGCCGGGAGCGACCCCGCGGCGCTGACCACATACTTCGAGGAGAAGGGAGGGAGGTACGTCATATCGGGGCAGAAGATGTGGATATCCCTGGGCTCGTCCTCGAAATACGTCCTGGTCTTCGCTTACCCCAAGGGGAAGAGGGAGGGGATGTGCGGGTTCATAGTCGACACCAAGAGTCCCGGGTACAGGGCGGAGATGATTCACCACAAGCTCGGGCTCCCGACCGCAGATACTTCTACCGTTTACCTTGACGGGGTAGAGGTCGCGAAGGAGGACATGCTCGGGCCTCCGGGGAAGGGGATGTCCGTGGCGCTGTCCGGGCTGATGAACGGCAGGTTCAGCGTGGCCGCGGGGTGCGTTGGGGTCATACAGGACTGCCTCGACGAGTCGGTGAAGTATGCAGGGGTCAGGTTCCAGCACGGCAAGCCGATCGGGAAGCACCAGCTGGTGCAGAGGCACATCGGGCTGATGGCCACGAACCTCGAGGCTGCAAAGCTCCTCCTACTGAAGGCGGCTTTCGTCAAGCAGAAGTACGAAGAGGACCCGACCAACCTTGGGCTCAGGGATGCTACAGACCTCTGGTGCGCCCGCGCGAAGTACTTCGCCGCCAACGCGTCGTTCGACGCCGCCAACAGAGCGGTGCAGATATTCGGGGCGAACGGCTATTCCTTCGAAGGGAGGCCGGCGAGGCACTTCGCGGACACCAGGGTGACGATGATCTACGAGGGTGCGAACGAGATCATGGAACAGAAGCTGGCGCTCGGGGCCCTGGGCAAGGGGTTCGAGGCGTACTCGTAGAGCCTGTGGAGGTCGCCGTTGCGCAGGAACGCGGTCGCCGCCGTGGCTGTGCTCGTCATCCTGGTGGCCGCTGGCTTCGCCGCCTACGGAGCCCCGCTCTTCGGAGGACAAACCTCCACCTCCCAGGTCTCCCAGTGCGACCCGGTCCCCGGCGGGACGCATGCGTCGACCCGGCTCACAAGCAAGACGTTCGGAGCGGTGACCGAGTGGGACCTCCCGAGCCAGGGCAGGATTCCCAACGGCATCGTCGCGGCTCCAGACGGATCCGTCTGGTTCGCAGAGCAGGAGCTGCCAGGGGTCGCGCATCTCTTCCCAACCAACGGGACCCTGGTCGAGTACGCATGGCCGGGATTCCCCACGCCGAAACCCCCGGACTGCCTAGACCAGGCCCAGTCGTCCGGGATAGCGATCTGGAACGGGAATGTCTGGGCCGCCGACATGTACGCGAACAACGGCGCGGGGACAATAATAGGGGTCGACCCAGCGACAGGTTTGATGCAAGCCGTGAACCTTACGGCTCAGGCACCTTACCCGTACTGGCTGGCGGTCGGGCCGCACGACAACCTGTGGTACACGTCGGTCAACATAACCCAGTATCCCGCACGGCTTGGGCGTATCGCGCCAAACCTGACGGTGTCGTCGGTGAACCTGCTCGGGGTGAGCAGGTACGACGAGCCAATACAGGTCGACTTCGTCAACTCGTCTCTGGCTTTCATCGCTGCGCTCAACCAGGCCACGACGTCGAACGGGTCATGCATTTGCACGGGCCACATCTACGCCTTCGATCCCTCCGTCAACTCCACGGACATCCAGGCCACAAGAGTGGGAGGAAACTACCCCCTGGTCCTCCCCGACAGCGTGTCGTTTTCAGACGGCAAAGTATGGGTGGCACAGCACGGCGCCTCGAGCGTGGTGAGCTATGATTTCGCCACCGGACAGTGGACGAGATACCCCACCTCCCTGGTCCCATGGAGCTACGCCACCCTCCCCTACTTGATCTACTCTGCGGGCACGGAGGTCTGGTTCAACGAACACTATGCCAACAAGATCGCAGAGCTCCACCCGGCCTCCGGGACGCTCACCGAGTACAGCGAGTCGGACCCTCCGGCTTCCAACGCCGGCGGGATTCAGAACGACGTCTCGATGACCCCCGGGGCGGGTGGGCTGTGGTTCACATCCTTCTCAGGGAACTATGTGGGGTTCGTGAACGCGAGCTTCGTCCCGGCCTTCTCCATCTCGCCCCCCGTCAACGACACGCTCTATCTTTCTCCAGGAGGGACCGCGTCGGTCGACCTGAGCGTGGCGGGAACCTGGTCGACCCCCCTGGGAGTGAACGTATCAGACACGGAGAATCCTGGCTCGGTCCCCGTCCAGATAGCGATCTCCCCGTCCGTGCTGACGATCCCACCCGGGACTTCTTACGAGCTGAAGGTCCAGATCACTGCCGCAGCGTCCCTCCCCGCGGGGGACTACACCGTCGCGGTGACGGTCACAGAAGGGGGGGTGCAGCAGTCGGCTTTCGTCTTTCTGGTCGTGGCCTAGCGACGCGGGCGGATCTTGCGGGTCAGAACACGAGCTAGCCGCCCAGGTTCTTGTCGAAGAAGGCCCAGACCTTGTTCCATCCGTCCACGGCCTGCTCCTGCCTGTATCCGGGCGTGTGGTAGTAGAAGAAGCCGTGACCGGCGCCGGCGTAGCTGTGGAACTCGTAGTCCTTCCCGAGCCTCTTCAACTCGGCCTCCATCTGCGCCACCATCTCCTGGTTGGGGTTCCTGTCCTCCTGGCCGAAGAGCCCGAGGAGGGGACACGACAGCCCCCCTGTGTAGCTGAGCGGGGAGACGGGGGCGTTGGGGGTGAGCTCCTCATTCTTCTGGACCACAGAGCCTCCCCAGCAGTCGACGGCTGCGTCGAGGGACTTCGTCCTGCAGGCGACGAGGAAGACGTGGCGCCCTCCGGAGCAGGACCCGAACCCCCCGACCTTCCCGTTGCTGGTGGGAAGGGACCTCAGGTACGCCGCGGCGCCGGACACGTCCGCGATCACGTCGTCGTCATGGACCCCGCCTGCGGCCCGCATCCTCTCCGTGACCTCCTCCGGCTTGCCATGGCCGTAGCTGAAGTAGAGGTTGGGGCAGATGGCGAGAAACCCGTGGTAAGCGAATTTCCTCGTGGTTTCCTTGTACCACTCGTCCCAACCCGGCCTATGGTGTACGAGGACAACGCCGGGGAAAGGCCCGGGGCCCAGGGGGCGGGCGAAGTAAGCGTTGACGAGCTGCCCTTTGTGGCCGCCGATGGCTACGGTCTCTGACAGCATCCCTTCGTACTTGTCTGTTGTGTAGGCGCTCACGGCCAGACTTACGAAAGGCTGGCATTAAAGCGAGCCCGCGCCAGCGGCCTTGGCAGCGGGTCAGCCGAAGAGCGCCCTCGAGAGGAGGAACGCCGCGGTCGCGATGACGGCCAGGACAATCCCCTTCAGGACGGACTCCAGCTTCGAGGCGACCTGCGATTCGTCCCCCTCTCCCCGCCGTAGCGCCTTGTAGGGCCTCGAAGCGCTTATCTCCACGAACGCCGTGAAGAATCCGAAGGCCCCCCCTGCGAGGGAGGGGATGGAGACCGCGTCGG
The DNA here is from genome assembly GCA_021796515.1 of archaeon. Lineage (GTDB taxonomy): Archaea > Thermoproteota > Nitrososphaeria > Nitrososphaerales > Gagatemarchaeaceae > UBA183. The sequence continues at coordinate 9,029 of JAKACC010000009.1, forward strand.
TCTGGACCACGAATCCTGCAATCACAGGCAAGAACCCCCAGGACGCCGCGAACCAGAGGTCGCTATGGAAGGCGCCTCCGAACAGCTCCAGGTTGTATGCTAGGAGGAAGAAGAGCTCTGCGATCCCCACGGGGATGAGGAGAGGGGCGTAGGCGAGCGCGTAGAAGAGCCCGACGGCCAGGGCCGGGACGAGAGAAGCCAGGGCCAGTGCCTCCAGCTGGCCGCGCGTGAGGAACTCCCCCCAGGGCCTGTTGGGAGCCATCGCATCTAGCGAATGTGCAGACACCCCCACGGCCAGAAGGTAGACCACGGCCATGCCCGCCATCCTATAGAAGTGGACCGAGGGGGCCAGCAACGACCCGATGAGGACGTAGCTGGCGTTCATGAGGGAGTATGGGTAAAAGCTCAGGCCGATGAGGAGACGGAGCGTTCGGGGTCCCCTTCGCGGCACCCACCACTCACGAATCCTCGTGGTCTCTTCTTCGCCCAACGTCCCCGCGAGGCAGTCCGTCCGATTTGACCGTTTCCGAAAGGTCATAAGGGGTGGAAAGGGAAGAGAGCCCGGTTGGGGAAGCGGGAGCCCGAGTCGTTGAAGGGGACCGCCTCGGCCATCTTCGCAGGCCTCGCAGAGTCGTACGAGAGAGCCCTGGACTGGGCGACGATGTACCAGGACAGGAGGTGGAAGAGATGGGTCGCCCGGCAGCTCGGGGCGCAGAAGGGAGACGTCATACTTGACGTCGGCAGCGGGACCCTTGTCATGGAGGAGGCCCTGGCCCCGAGCGGATGCAAGGTCGTGGCTCTAGACCTGTCCCCCGAAATGACGCGGGTGGCCAAGAAAAAGGGGGCGGCGAACGTGTGGCTCCTGAACGGGGACGCCGAGGCGCTCCCCTTCTCCGAAGGGGCGTTCGACGGCGTGGTAAGCTGCTACGTCCCGAAGTACGTGGACGTACAGAGGTTCGCCGCGGAGCTGTCGAGGGTCTCCAGGCCCGGAGCCAGGGCGGTGGTCTACGACTTCGCGCGACCGAGGGGGGGACTGGCGCCCTTCCTCGACCTGTACACCCAGGGCGGGCTGAGGCTCGCCGGCCTTGCCCTGAGCCTGATGAAGAGAGCCGAGGCAGTCACGTTCCTCAGGCTTCCGCGGATAATCTGGGAAACCCGCTGGGACGGCGGGTTCAAGGGAGCGATGGAAGCAGGAGGGTTCGAAAGCGTCGCGGCCGAAAGGCTGACGGGGGGGACGGTCTACGCATACTGCGGGGTGAGGAAGGGGCGGCTGCGATGAGCCGCCAGGGGCCCCGCAGGGTCTATTTCGTCAAGGCAGTGAGGGTGTTCGTCTCTGGGCTCCTCAGCATCTCGATCCCGTTCTACCTCAGGGCTCTCGGGTACGGCCTCTTCTTCCAGGGGCTCGCCCTTGTCGCCATAGTGGCTGGGAACGCCGTCTCCAACGTCGCTGTCACCTATCTCGACGCGGCCGTGGGGAGGAGGAGGCTCCTGCAGGCCTTCAGCCTGCTCATGGTAGCGGCCGGGTCCCTCATGGCTGTCTCGGGCGCGGCGGTCGTCATATTGGCCGCCTGCCTGGTCGGGAACATAAGCAGCACAGGGACCGAAGCCGGACCCTTCCAGTCCATAGAGGCAGGGGTCCTCCCAGACCTGGCCGGATCGGGGATGAGCGTCAAGGTGTTCGGAAGGTACAACATGATAGGCTACGCTGCGGCGGCCCTGGGTCAGCTCGCGTCGTCCGGCGCAGGGCTCCAGGGCGACAGCATCGCCGCCTTCCGCGCCGTCTTCGCAGGGTTCGCCGTCGCAGGGTTGATACTCTTCGCCACTTACACCGGGCTGCACGGGGTGGAGAGCGGGAGGGCGACAAGGCCAGGGCTCGCGAACCTGACCTCCCAGGGCAAGAGGGACCTGGCACGGCTCTCAGGGCTGTTCTCTGTGGACGCCTTCGGGGGGGTCTTCGCGACGACCTACCTCCTGACCATCTGGTTCAACTCCACCTACGGCCTGAGCCTGACAGCCATCGGCCCGGTGTTCTTCGTGGCGACCCTCATCTCCGCCGCCTCCACCTATGGGGCTGCGTTCATAGCCGTCAGGGTCGGAAACCTGCGCACCATGGTCTACACGCACATGGCTTCGAACGCGTTCCTGATCCTCATGGGGGCCGCAGGCTCCCTTGTGCTCGCGCTCACGTTCCTCTTCCTCCGTCAGAGCCTCTCGCAGATGGACGTCCCGACGAGGCAGGCGCTGATGACCGAGATGTTCCAGAAGGAGGAGAGGGTCCAGGCCTACGCCGTGACCAACACGCTGAGGAGCGCAGGGACGTTCCTCGCGAGCCCGGTGTCGGCCGCGATGCTGGGGGCCGGGCTGGTGGGAGGGATCCCCTTCGCCGGTGGCGCCACCAAGGTCGCCTACGACCTCATGACCTTCTTTGCGTACCGTAAGCGTTACCGATGAAACGCCTGGGCCGTCCCCGTGACGGTCCAACAGGCAGCTAGCTCCTCTTGCCTAGAACCCCGCGACCACGTCGTCGAAGGACCATCCCAAGAATCCGACAGTCTCCTTCCTAGGCCTCAGCCGCGCGAGGAAGCCTTCTGAGCGAAGCTCGTCCACGACCCTGGCAGAGTAAGCAGGGGCTCCGGTGGCGCCGGGAGAGTTGTAGTTGATGACGTGGGCCGACCCTTCCCCCTTGAATAGGAGCGCCTCGGAGACGAACCCCTGGGCGCCGATTACGGAGCTACGGATCCCAAACACGGCATGCCTCTTGAGCATGGAAGGGTCCAGGGTTGGGATGAATTCCTTGACCCTGCCGCACATGGCACCCTTCGAGAGGGAGCTCCTCCACTCTCGCAGGATCAGCGAAACGAAGCCCCTGTCGGCCAAGAGCCTGACCTTCGGCGCTGTTGGGCGTTCGAGGGCCCGGGGGAGCTTGGTAAGGCCGGCTCCTGAGTAGACGTACGGCCCCGGCACCACGACCGCGTTAGGGCCAATCTGCCTGGACCCGTCGGCCCTCACAACGAAGTGGGGGTCGAGGAAGGGATACTGGGGGAACTTCGGCGGCCTGTAGACGTTGGATCTGACCTTCGATGCGAGTTGGCCCTCCACCACCCAGTATTCCCCTCGGAAGTGCAGGGCCCCGAAGTTCCGGGCGAACCCCATGCGCTGGGCGACGGCGAGGGCACCCCCTCCGGCCGCGTTGACCAGGAACCCGCATCTGACAAAGTCCCTGCCGTCTGCGGACGCGAACTCTGCGAGCGCTCCCCCGCCCTCCCTCCTGACGCCCACCAGCTCGCGGCCCCCAAGGAACTTCACCCCCTTTGAAAGCAGCCGCCGTAAGATGCGGCGGGTGAACGCTGCAAAGTCGACCGACGCGTCGGTCCTGGAATACAACGCGGCCCTGCAGGTCACCTCTGGTTCCCGGGATCTGACGTCGCGCCCATCAAGGAGCTCCATCTCCGTCGTGTCCATCCCGTTCTTGACACCCCAGGCCTGGTAGGTCTCAAGGGTGCGGATCTCGCGCTCCTCCACCGCGACGTTGTAGGTCCCTGTGGGACTCCATGGGAGCCCTTCCTCCTCGGCAAAGGCCTTCCAGAGGCCGCGAGAGATCAGGGCCGACCTGGCAAAGACCCTCTTCTTCACGGGGTCGAGGTAGAAGGGCCGGTGGATTACCCCGGTGTTTCTGGCGGTGGCGTTCGCTCCCGCGTATGCCGACCGGTCCGCCAGCGTCACGGTGCAGTCATAGATCGACGCGAGCCAGTAGGCCACCGTCACTCCCAGCACCCCGGCTCCAATGACGAGGACGTCTGTCTGACGGGACGCCGCCATGGGAAGGGGCCTGGCGGCAGCGGCGTTAAGCGCTTGTTCCTATACGCCCTTCAGATATCCGTTGGCGTCGAGCCAGTCGGCGTGGGCCTTGATGTAGCGCCAGAGGATGTCAGCCTTGGAGTTGTCGAAGTCCCAAGGAGCGACGAGGACGATGTCGCCTTCGCGGATCCACATCCTCCTCTTGAGCTTCCCCCTGATCCGGCAATTCCGGGTCGCCCCGTCGGCGCACTTCACTATCACCTGGTCTCCGCCCGTCATCTTGATGGCCCTGCCGAGGATCTCTCCCTGCTGGGGCATGACCAGCTCCTTCAGGTTCGCCTCGCTGAGGACCTTCCTCTTCCCCATGTTGTTCTAGGGGACGCCGGCCTGGGCGTTATTTTAACGGTATCGGCGCCAGCGCCCGGGGTTCCCCCCGCGCCTTTCCCGACGGCCGTGCCTCCAGGGATGGGCGCCCTTCGACGACAGGACCGGCCCCTGGGGCCTCCTGGCGTCCTCCTCCCTCAGGGGCTTTACGGGGGCGCTTGCGCGGGCTGTTATCCGGGCGAAGTCGTGCTCCTCGTCGCGGCTGACGAAGGTGTAGGACCGTCCCACGTCCCCAGCCCTGGCCGTCCTCCCGACCCTGTGGAAGTAGACGGCAGGGTCTTCGGGGACGTCGTAGTTGACCACGCAGTCGACCTGCCGGATGTCTAGGCCCCTGCTGGCCACGTCTGTTGCTACGAGGACGTCCGCCTTGCCAGACCTGAACAGGGCCATCGAACGGTCCCTCTGGTTCTGGGTCAGGTCGCCGTGAAGTGCCGCCACGGTGTGGAACCGCCTCTCGAGCTCCCGCGCGAGCCGGATGGTCCCGTACCTCGTCCTGCAGAATACGACCGCGCTCCGCCGGCTCTCCTTGTCAAGGACGTCAAGGAGGAGCTCCAGTTTCCTGTCTCTCTCGACCCTCGCGTAGAACTGCTCCAGGGTCTCGGCCGACGTAACGCCCTCGTCGACCATGACATTCACCGGGTCTTCCATGTACTTCCGTGACAGGCGGACGATGGAGCCGGGCATGGTGGCCGAAAAGAGGGCCGTCTGCCTGCCGCGGGGGGTCCTGCCGAGGATGAAGTCGACGTCTTCGATGAACCCCATATCTAGCATGACGTCCGCCTCGTCGAGCACCACGAAACGGACCGACCCGAGTCGCAGCGTCCCCCTCTTGATGTGGTCTATGGTCCTTCCCGGGGTCCCCACCACGATGTGAGCCCCCTTCCTCAGGGCGTCAAGTTGGACCCCCATCGACTGCCCTCCGTAGATCGTCACCACCCTCACGGCGGTGAAGGACCCTACCTTCTGGAGTTCGAGGGTTATCTGCACCGCGAGCTCCCTGGTGGGGGCGAGGACCAGTCCCTGGACCTCCTGTTGACGCTCGTTAACAGACTGGACCAGAGGGATTCCGAACGCGAGGGTCTTCCCTGAGCCTGCCTTGGCCTGCCCGACGAGATCCCTCCCCTCGAGGAGGGGTCCGATGGCCTGCGCCTGTATGGGGAACGGCCTGACGTAACCCGCTTCCAGCACCCCCTTGAGCACGTCGGGTCGGAGCGGGAGGGCGTCGAAACTCTGCATGTCTTGAAGCATCGGAAGAGGTGGATGTATGGGTATCGGGTGTGATTCGCGACGTGGCCTACGGCTTCCTCATCACGCCATAGGCAGAGACTACGACGGCAATCAGGGCCACCACCAGCGCCCCGAGGGCGTAGTATTCGGCGTTCGAGGCGGTCGTCGAGACGCCGGAGACGCTGTTAGCCAGACTGCTCAGCTGGGCGCTCAAACCTGAAATTGCAGACTGTATCCCGTTGTTGCCGGTGGTTATCTGACTGCTCAGGGAGCTATCAGAGCTCTGTATCGCGGACAGCATGCTCTTGACCTCGGTCAGGTTTCCCTGGACCGAACCCACACTGGTCGTAATGCTTGACAGCGCGGGGACGTTCGACTGCAGGCCGCTGAATGTCCCCCAGGCGGTGGCTGTCTCGGTGCCGTTGTACGCCGTCACCGTGATGAAGTAAGAACCCGTGTTATCAGGAAGCTGGTAGAGGGTCTGCCAGAGCCCGGTCGAGACGTCTACGAATCCTATCAGATTGACCTCCGTCCCCTGGGGGGTAATCAACGTCCCGTTGACGGCCGCCGGATCAGTCGGTACGCCGTTGAAGGTCACTATCGCTGAAATCAACTGGTTTTGGCCCGCCTGCAGGGACGATGAGAAGGTTATCGTCGTGTTCCATCCGCTCGACTGCGCCATGGCCGGCGATGAGGACAAACCAACCAGAAGCAGCGCCAAGAGACCTGCAATCCCGGCTGCTTTCGGAAGAGCGCGGCTCGGCGTTTTTCCGATCATGCCTTACGGCACCACCATGCGCTGAAGCCGATATAAGTTAGACGGCCCGGGAGCTTTACGGGTTCTGAAGCCCAAGACTTGCATTTCCTTCTCTCCAAGCCGAGGCTACGCGGGGGGAGCCTTGCCGCCCCTTCTCATCACAATCGCGGCCGCAAGAACCACAACCGCAACGATAACTATCGCGATTACCAGGTATTCTGCAGTGCTCGGCGAGCTTGGCGAAACGCTCGTAGTCGGGCTGGTTGTGGGTCCGGTTGATGTTGCCTGCGTGGTGGTGTGCTCGGTGGTCGGGGTCGCGGCAAGGACATTCAGCGTAGAGTACTGGTGGTAGTAGTGGGTGGTGCCTGTCGTCCCGCCGTTGGCGAAGTCCATGTACGATGCGCCCGTCCAGGAGAGCTGGGCGTCCAGCGTGTACGAGGTGCCCGCGGCGAGCGAGCTTGTGGGGATCTGAGCGGTGTACTCCCCGCTGGTTCCGGCGGTGAGCGGATACGACGCTATCACTGCCTGCGTCGTCGGGTTCAAGAGGTATAGCGTTCCGTTTGCACCAGTCACGGGGGCGTATGCCCCGGCGTATCCGGTGGCGCTTGAGGTCAGGCCTGGGCCGTTCCAAGTGCTCGCGGACATCGTGAAGGTAGCCGTGCTCCCCTGCGTCGCATTCATCTGGACTGCAAGCGGATTGGTCAAGAAGTACGACGGATTGTACTGAAGCTGTGCATATGAGTTCGTCGGGCTGTATTCGTAGAGTGTGTACGCGCCCGCTCCGACCGCCTGGGACAGATATTGTGCCGTGGTCTCTCCGTTGAGTGTCACGGGCGATATGGATCCGTAGACGTGCTCAGGCAGCACGCCAGAACCGAGGGCGTACACGGAGTCGAGGTTGAAAATCGATGACGTGTTGAAGAATATCTGCAACTGGTATGGGTTGGTCGGAGGCACGTAGGTATCGACGAACCCGGAGGCCACCCCGTAGTACTCTAGTCCAGGCGCGCTGGACTCTGCGGTGTAGTTCACCGAGACCCCTGGGTCTATTGTCACGACACCGCTTGCCGTGTTGTACGGGTTGCTTGCGAACCCACCCACGTCCAAGTACCACAGTGTGAAGTTGTAGTCGAGGGCCGTCAGGGGGACCCCATCGGACCAGTAGTCGTTCGGATTGAAGTTCATCGTAATCACTGTTCCGTTCACGTAGTGGCCGTTCGGGTCGTTTCCGGTGAGCGACCCGACTGTGTAATTCGACGCCAGGTTCGGGATTATGCCGACAGGGTTGCTCGGTGATACCGTCAATGGATTCGCGACCCAGTTCCCGAGTATCTGGAAGTCATACAACGATGTCGCGGGGTAGAAGTTGAGGGTGTCGGGGTTCTGGGGCATCCCGAACCTGTAGAGGCTCCCGAATATCGAGCCGGCCGGGTGAATCTCTCCTGGGAACTGGTTGTTGATCCCGTACGGCGCCTCCAGGTAGTATCCCTTCCAAGTCTGGACGTTGACCGGTGTCAGGCTCGTTCCCCAGCTCATTATGATGTAAGGAAGTTGGAGCTGGAGGTCCACGGCGGAGGTCTCTGTGTACTGCTGCGCCAGAGCCTGGGTGGAGGCAGAGTTCAGGAGCAGGCTGAATTCGTTCCACATCGTCTGGTTTACGAAGTCCTGATAGAACGTGTTCAACGCGTAGTCGCCGAAAATGAAGTAGAACCACGTAGGATTGACCGGAGTGCCGAGGCTCCATCCCAGGAAGTACATCTGGAATGAACCCGACGGGAGTATGCTGTCGATGATTGTGTTGAAGTTGACCGGCGTTACGTTTACTGTGAAGTTGATCGTGTTCGCGTTGTTGGCCATCGCGTCGATCTGTGCCTCTTCAAGTTCCAGCCCCGGGCCCGTGCTTGTGTACACAGAGAGGGGCGCGACCTTCGTCCCGTTCGTAAAGGACCAGTACCCCGAGGCGGGGTGGTCGACAAGGCAGTTTGAGCTCCCTGCCGGGAAGCAGGCTCTTGCCAGGTCGGCTTCTGCCGCTGCCAAGTTATAGGTGCCGTAGTTGCTGTAAGCCTGGGCCTCGGCTGTGGGGAAGTAGGTCCCGTAAACAGAAGGCAGCAGATAGTATGGCGAGGCAATCCCTAGAATCCCGTTGTCCAACGCCTGCGACATCGCGGCGTAGTTGGTCAACTGCTGGAGCGCCCTCCTGACCCATACGTTCGCGGTCAGCCCCTTGTTGGTATTCATCCCAATGTACCCGAAGCCGTTCGTAGCGGTGATGTTGATCGCAATCTGTCCGGTCACTGTGTACGGCTGGAGTTGGTTGTATTGCTGTATGTTGCCCACCCCGGCGCTGTCGAACTGGATGTAACCGTTCACCAGCGCTTCGACAATCGCCTCCGACGTGGTAAACCATGTCATGTACAGCGTGTTGATGTACGGACCCCACTCCTGGCTCGTCGCGTTCTGCACCGATACGCTGCTCGGGATAGACGGCGTGCCATAGATCGAGTACGACGGCATGTACTCGGCGCCTGGGTTCGGTCCCGCAGCGGCGGCCCCCAGCGCGTCAAAGCTCAGCAAGAATGCGATGATGAGGCTCGCAATCACCAACTCGTGGTGCTTTAGGACCAAGACCTAATCCATGCATCCACCTGACAGGCTATTTAGCCATTGCTAGCACCCTCCCTAATCGGCACGCCGGCCTGATGGTCAGCTTTTTCGGCCGATGGGCGACTATCGCCGGCCCCGTCGCCTGGGCGCCTTCCTGAAATGCATCAATGTTACGAGGCCTGCGGCCGCGACGACGACAACCGGGACCGCATATGCCAGCAAAGGACCGGGCCCGGGAGGCGGTTCTGGCGCCAGGTAGTTAGAGGCATAAAGTTGCAACACCCCTCCCGGAAGTTCCAGGAAGACAGCGACCCCGGTAGAGTTGTCGAGGTATGCCTCGAACCCGACCGTCTTGTTGGCGTAGGCTTGTGTGAGAAAATAGCCGTCGAGCGTCTTTACGGTCGTCATCCCCAGCCTCGTCAGAACCCCTGTCTCAAGGGAGCCCACGGCGAGGGGGAAGGTGATGACGCTCGAAAAGCTGCTAGCCGCCGGGTAGAACCTTGGCCCGTTCGCATCATCGATGAAAAACTGGGTACCTGTCAGGGTGCCGTTCGCGACGACCGTCCGTGAATAAGCGAATACACCTGCAGGCTCCGAAAAGATGGTTGTGTATTTTATGACCTGGTTCCCCGCGCCTGTGTTCTTGTACACGATATAGCTCCCTGGAGCCGCGTAGACCGGCGTAGTGAACTGCAACGTCCCTCCCGTCAGCGTGGTCGAACCCCCCCTGAAACCGACAAGCGTGGCGTTGAAGGTCGTCCCGACCTGGGTGTTGGCGAGCTCCTCCTGCAAGATGAGGCCGTCTGAAGGAACGACCCTGTAGTACTTCGCGACCGCGGATTGCCCCTGAGCGGCGTTGGAGGCGATGACGGAATAAGCGTAGGTGTTGACGGCCCTCCCCTCGAAGCTGCTTGTGACGTTACCGAGGTAGCGGAAGGTGAGCGCGTAAGAGGGTGCCAGGACGGTGAAGCTGCTCGGAATGACGAGCGCGGAAGGGAGGACCTGTACGTAGGCGGGGAAGAACGGGTCGTTGTAGAAGACCCCGCTTGGGAAGAGGGGGTTGCTGGTGTTCGCGCTTGTGGATATGCGGAGGGTGTTGTTGGGAGCCATGCCCAGAGTCTCGACCGAAGCGGTCCCGAAGTAGGTCTGCGGCACTCCTTGGATTCCTTCCGTGGTGCCAACCATGCTGTAGGTGAAGGAGAGCCCTGGCTGGTCGAACCATGGGAGGGGCTCCGTCACCGTAGCCATCTTGGGGAGGGTCCCGCTACCCGCGGCGAGCGCCGGGAGGGCGGCTGAAAGGAGCAGCGCCAGGAGCAGCGCCGCTACTGGGCGAAATGGCACGAGGCGAACCTTCCTTTCCTCACTTCTCTCAGTTTCGGTTCCTCCACCCTGCACCTTTCCTGGGCGTAGGGGCACCGGGGATGGAACCGGCACCCGGAGGGCGGGGCGGCCGCATTTGCAATCTCGCCCTTGGCCAGGCTCTTCACATGATAGGATGGGTCCGGGACTGGGACAGCGGCGATCAACGCCTGGGAATAGGGGTGGAGGGGGTCGCTGACCACGTCCTTGGTAGCGCCGGTCTCGACTACCTGGCCAAGATACATGACTACCAGGGTGTCCGTGAAGAACCTCACCGTCGCGATGTCGTGGGTGATTGTCACGAACGTGGTCCCTGACTTCTTCAGGTCCTCCATGATGGAGATCACACCTCCCCGGACCGACGCGTCGAGCATGGAGACCGGCTCGTCGAGGACCAGGACCGACGGGTTCATCGCGAGCGACCTCGCGATGGCAACCCGCTGCCTCTGTCCTCCTGACAGGCTCGTTATCCTCCGGTGGATGAACTCCTCAGGGGGGCTGAGCTGGACCCGCTTCAGGGCGTCGGAGACGATGGCCTCGAGCTTGTCCCTGCTCTTCTCGATCCGCCCGACCCTCACCCCCTCGGTCACGGCGTCGAACACCGTGAACAGGGGGTCGATGGCGTCGAACGGATCCTGGAACACCATCTGGACGCTCCTTTGGAACTCCCTGAGCTCCTTCCCTCTGAGCTTCGTGACGTCTCTCCCTTCGAACTTCACCGTCCCGGTCGTAGGCTTCTGGATTCTCAGGAGGGTCTTGCCCAGCGTCGTCTTGCCAGACCCTGATTCGCCCGCGATCCCCAGGGACTGGTTCCTTACTATCGACAGGGTGACCCCGTCGACGGCGCTCAGCTTGTGCCCGCCTTTCAGTTTGAACTGGACCTTGAGGTCCCGGGTTTCGAGTATCGGGCCGCTCCCCCTGGGTTGTGACACCGCTATTGCTTCACCCATCTCTCCGCGAAGTGACAGGCCGCGTAATGGTCGCCGGGATATGGCAACAAGGGTGGGTCGGACTTCTTGCAGACTTCCTGCACGTAGGGGCACCTCGGATGGAATCGGCACCCAGGGGGAGGGTTGACCATGTCAGGAGGGGTCCCGGGTATGAAGCTTATCGGCTTGTTCTTGCGGACGTCCGGGACCGATTCTCGCAGGCCCTGGGTGTACGGATGGATAGGATTTTTGAAAATGTCGCTCACGGATGCCATCTCCACCAGGCTCCCGGCGTACATGACGCCCACTCTGTCGGCTATGTTCGATATCACTGAGATGTCGTGGGATATGAATATGCTCGAAAGCTTCTGGAAAGAGCGCATCTGCTTGAACAGCTCCAATATCTGGGCCTGGATGATCGTGTCAAGAGCCGTCGTAGGCTCGTCGAGGATGACTATCTTCGGCTCCAATATGAGGGCCATTGCAATCATGACCCTTTGCTTCTGCCCTCCTGACAGCTCCCACGGGTAGCTCTGGAGCTTGGCAGGGTCGACCCCGACCTGTTCGAGGAGCGTCCCGGCCTTTTTCAGGACGTCCTCTCTTTCGACTTTGGCATGGGCTGCAACCGTCTCCACGAACTGGTCCCCGACCCTGTAGAGGGGGTCGAGGGCGTTCTGGGAAGCTTGGGGAACGTAAGCCAGCTTGGTCCACCTGACGGCGCTGTTGAGGTCCCTCTCTGACATCGAGACCACGTCCTGTCCCATCACTGAAATCGACTTGGCTGTCCACTTCCCGTTCAGAGGGAGGAGCCGTAGGATCCCCAGCGCCAGGGTCGACTTTCCTGAGCCAGACTCCCCCACCAGCCCCATAGTCTCTCCTTCCCCCAGGTCGAAACTGATCCCCTGAACGGCGTACAGGGGTCCCCTGGGCGTGGAGAAGGTCACATGCAAATCCCGTACGCTGAGGATGCTCGTGGCGGACGGCATTGTTATGCTGCTCTTGAATACTCCGATTGGATGGCATAGCCCACGAAGAAGAACGACACCGAGACAAGGAGTATCGCCGCAGACAGCGGAAGTGTCATCCACCACAGGTATCCGTTCGAGGGCGATACGTTGTTGACCAGGCTGGCGAAGATGTTCCCCCAGGTGGGGGACTGTGTTATCCCGAGGCCGAGGTAGTCGACCCCCACGTCCAGGACCACGAACCCCGCCAGCAGGAAGATGGTAAGGGCTATGATGGTGCCGGCGACGTGATTAAGGATGTGCCTCCGCAAGACATAGAGCCTCCCGCCACCCATGGCCCCCGCCGCCACGACGTAGGTCGTAGACCGTAGGGAAAGCGTCTGGGACCTGATGGTGCGCGAAAGCACTGGCCAGAGTAGGACGCCAAAGATGATGTCGAGCAGCAGTATCTTGTTGGTTATGATGTGGGCCAGCGTGAACACGGTGTCGAGGTCCACCAGCAGTATGAGGGCCGGGATTAGCAGGAGGAAGTCGGTGAGGAGGAGGAGGCCGCTGTCAACGATGCCCCCGAAGAAGCCGCCGATGAGCCCCACGGTTATCCCTATGGCGAGGGTTATCACCGCTGCCCCTGCGGCGATCTCCAGGGCTGCCCTGGCGCCTATCGCGAACTCCGACCAGAAGTCAGCCCCGTTCGTGTCGGTCCCGAGGATCCCGTAGACCTTGCCCAGGGCTTCGTACTTCAAGTCGGACTGGTAGATCTGGACGCTGTACTTCCCCTGAGGGAAGATCATGACCGCCTCACCTAGGGTGTACGACGTGACCCCCTTGAAAATGGTCGAAGCCAGAGTGGTCACCCTGGCCCCCGACACGACGCTGGAGTTGAGGTAGTAGAGCGGCATCAGCTGGGTCGCCGTGGTCGCCGCGCTCACGTAGTTCCAGCTTCCCTCTTGGAGTATCGGGGTGATGGGGTTGGTGAAATAGGAGAGGTACGCCACACCCGACCTACCAGACTCGAGGGCTGATTCTCCCGCCGGGTTTGCCTCCAGGGCAAGCGGATAAGTCCCGTTGGTAGTCTTGATGTAGAGGAGCACGGCCACCCCCGCCCCTCTGACCGAAGCTGGGTCGAAGGCGACCTGTGCCGCAAAGATGCCAGGAGAAGAGTAACGATAGCTCTGATTCGCCTCGAAGACGAGGGTTAGAGGCGCCTGGGAGTCTCCGCTCGCGTTGATCAGCTCGCTCCCGGGCCCTGTGTTGACAAGCTCGTAGGCACGCTGGGCGGGGGTCATCCCCGTAGGACCGACCGTTGGAGAGTAACCCACCAAGGCGGCGTCGGGTCCTGCCGGGAGCCAAGCCGCCACGGCAGACGCGGTCTTGAACCCCTGGACTGAGAGGGAGGCGGGAAACGCGATGTCGGGCGGGAGAGACTGGAATCCGGGAAAGAACGACACCCATCCCGGAAGAGCGTTGGGGGCCGCGGCGTCGAACTGCGGAGGAGAGTATCCGTCAGAGTAAGGGGCGGTCGCCGCGCCCACGGTTCCTATCAGTATGAAGACAAGTACGATTCCGATGCCGAACAGGGCAGACTTCCGCCTGAACGCGCGGGCAAAGAGCCCTTTTTCGCGCTTAGACAAGCTGAATCCTCGGGTCCAGGCGAGCGTATACGAGGTCGAGGACGTAAAGGACAACTAGGGTGTAGATTGCGAAGACGAAGGTGGACCCTATCAGGAACGGGATGTCGAAGGAGACCGCGGCGTTGACCGAGGCGTATCCGATGCCTGGGAAGTCGAAGAGGACCTCCGTGAAGAACAGCCCGCCGACGATGAACGCCACGGCGATACCCACCTGCGTGACGAAAGGAAGCATGGCGTTCCTGAACGCGTGCCTGTAGAACAGCTGGTTCTCTGAAATCCCCCTGGCCTTCGCGTAAGCTACGTATCCGGCGGAGTTGTATTCGTCTATGATGTTGTTTCGGATGAGGATGGCCCCGTTTCCGAAACCCACGACCGTGAGCGCGATGATGGGGAGGGCCGCCGCCCAGAGGTATCTCAGATAGTATTCGACGCCTGAGAAGTGAGAGAGCCCTCCATTGGTGGTCGCGAACGCGAGGTTAATCGGGAACCACCGAAGCTCGTCCGCGAAGACTATGTAAAGGAACAGGGCCAGCACTATGAAGGGGATGTTAAATGTGACGATTGAAACGGCGGAAAGCGCCGAGTCTCCGATCTTCTTCTTCGAACTTATGAATGATTTCGCCGCCCTGGTACCGACCACTATGGCCAGAATCGTGGTCGTGACAAGAGAGAAGCTCGCAAGCACCAGGCTGTTGGGGAGGTACTGGGCTATTGCGGTCGTAACAGGCTCTTTGAAGAGGGCGCTGTTGCCGAAGTTGAGCGTGAACAGGTTGTAGAAGAAGACGAGTATCCTCTGGGGGAGTGGGTCATTGAGCCCGAACTTTTGGACGGCGGCGTTGACTAGAGCGAGCTGTCCCTGTGCAGCGTGGGGGCTCAGCATCGTGATTCCAGAGAAGAAGAAACCTAGGTTGAACCCCACCGCCTGCGGGATGACCTCGAAGATGAAGAACGAGAAAAGCATCAGTATAAGGAGCGTCGCCAACCGGTTTATCGCTCGGTTTGCGAGGTACCACAGGCTGGCCAATGGCGGCGAGAGGGAACCGATACAAATTATAAGCCTTGTTAGCATGGCGCGCCCAAGCCGGCGCGGTCAACCGTTCAGTAGCGGATAAGAACCCCATCCTCAAGCGTCAGGCGTTGGAAGAGTACGTGGCCCAGCGCCGAGCCCCCGAGCGCGGATGCCCGGGGTGCGGCGTGAGGACGAAGCTTTACAGGACCCCACGGGGATTGAGGTGCGCCGACTGCGTCAAAGAAATGGACTCGGCCGGGATGAGCTTCAGGTAGGAACCGTGCCGTCCGATACGGTAGCTTGAAGTTAAGGCAGGGCGCATGTGGGCACTCTCCAGGTATGGGCTCCGCGGCCTTCAGAGGGAGTCCTATGTCCTCTTCGCGATAAGGACGGTGAATTCGCTCGGCTTCTCGATGGCTATGCCCTTCTTTGGGATCTACCTGGTCGAGACCAGGGGAGTCTCTCTCCTTACGACCGGCCTGGTGTATTTTGCGGCCGGGGCGCTCGGCATGGGAGGCCAGATGTTCGGCGGCAGGATCGTCGACGCCGTGGGCCCGAAGAAGGTCATGCTTGCCGGTTACGTCATGTCGGTCGCGTCGTCGGTCGCGCTCGGCTACATGGTGCTAGAGCACGCCAGCGCATTCTACTTCTTCGCCGTCTATTGCTTGTTCTCGCTGCTGAGGAGCGTTTCGAACCCCGCAACCGGTTCTATCATCGCGGGGCATCCCGAAGACCAGATCAGGCCGGGGTACAACCTGCTCACCATAGGGGGGAACCTCGGATTTGCCATCGGACCGGCGATCGGGGGGCCGATAGCGGACGCCTACGGCTACTCGACTGTCTTCTTCCTGAGCGCCGCCTCTGTGATCCCTGTCATCATCCTGACGGTCCTGCTGATCAGGGGAGGGATGAGGCACACACCCCGCGAAAGCGGAGTGAGACGGTCCCTTTCATGGAGGGAGGACAGCACCGTGATCTCCTTCCTGATCCTGACCGGTGCCCTGTTCGTCGCCGTCGGCTACGAGATCACACCCTTGTCGCTATACGTGGCCGACTTCCTGCGCTTTACCAACACCCAGATCGGATACCTTTTCGCCACCAACGGTGCCGTGATAGTGCTGCTTCAGCTCCCGCTCATAGACCTCGTGCAGCGCGCCAAGACCCTCATCTTCCCGCTCCTCGTCTCACCTCTCCTCGTGGCCCTCAGCTTCTTGCTGGCGGGGCTCTCCAAAGGGTTCCTGCAGTACGAGCTCGTGATGGTCGTGATCACCCTCGGGGAGATCCTGCTCACGGTGCCATCCCAGACCGTGATCGCGCTCTTCTCAAAGTCCGGCAACAGAGGGACCTATCAGGGGTACTACTACGCCGCCTCGAGCATGGGGCGGTCCACGGCCAACGCCGCAGGCCCTTCCCTCTTCCAGGTCCTGAGCTTCGCTCCGGCCTTGGGGTGGTACGTCATGGCGGGGTTCACCGTCTTGGTGTTCGTCGGGTTCCTGGCCCTGGGGCCCAGACTCCAGCGGGACTACGAGTCGATGTGGAGGAGGACCGGCTCCGGCCCCTAACGTTAAATGGCGTCAGCCGCGGACGGATAGATGAAAGATGAAGAGGGCAGGTAGCCCCGAGGCAGGGCCCGAACTGAGGGGGAACACACTCCGCGTCTATCTTTACATCCTTCAGCATGGCCCCTGCGAACTCAAGGACGTCCAGGGCGGGCTCGGGTTCTCGACTGCCTCGCTCGCCTCCTATCACCTCGGCCGTCTCATCGACCGGGGGTACGCCTCCCAGGACACCTACGGCCGCTACCTTGCCGCGAAGGATGCGACCGGCCAGATTCTCGAGGGCTACGTCAAGGTGGGGACGGTGGTGGTGCCTCAGTTGCTCTTCGTATCGGTGCTTTTCACCATACTGGTCTCGTACTTCTCAGTCATGACCTACAGGTCTGCTTCCTACGTCCCACTGCTGGTCGCCTCCTCGGTCGCGCTCGTCGCAGTGGTGTGGTATGAGACAACCAGGGTCTGGCGACGACTGGCGTCCTGGAGATGAGCAACCCGATGAGACGGGCCTCTTTCAGGAGCGTTGAAAGGAGCGCAAGCGCGTACTCCCGGCTCTTTCAAGAGCCTAGCAATATCCGATGACCTCTGGATGGAGGAGACTATGTCCGTAAGAAAACAGGCACTGAAATACACCGCGGCGGCACTCGCTGTCGCCGCACTCATCATAGTCTCTTCGACAGTCTTCCTTTCACCAACCTCCGGTAACGGGAGCGCATCGCAGACCAACACCACAGGCGTGCAGGGCGGGACCCAGGCGAGCCTGATAATACAGCTCACCGACCCGCCAGTGGTCCCCACCGGGACGACCTCCCTTAACCTCACCTACTCGTCGGTCACCCTCCTTGTCTCCGAACCCGCCTCACATGGCGGAATGACGACCGTATCGGTCTCCCCTCCGGGCGGGTCGGCGACCGTTGACCTCCTCGAGCTCGGGGCGTTGAACGTATCACAGACAGTCGCGGCAACCGATCTCCCCAACGGGTCTCTCATCATATCCTTCGCTTTCACCGTGACAGGCATCAGCATAGAAGTCAACGGCACAACCTCTCCGGTGACTTTGGCGACAGGCGGAAGCACCCTGACCGTGGGCCTCGCGAGGCCAGCACCCCTGGACGGGAACAGCGTCGCCCTCTTGCAGCTGAACCCGGTCATTGTGAACGCCACGACGGGGTACCAGATGTGGCCCTCGGCCGTGGGGATCGTCAGGCCGGCGACAGGGAGCGACCAAAGCCAGGGACAGACAGGCGACCAGCAGCATCTTACCTCCGAAGACGAGAGCCAGCTGCACAGCGCCCAGGGCAACCTTACCGCCAACCTTTCGGCCTTCTCGGTATCGGGAAACACCACGACGATCTCCGTCGAAGTCAACAACACAGGAAGCGCCTCCGTTGTCCTCAACGCGATAGGGATCCACGGGAACTTCACGACGGCCGGGACCTCATGCGCAGCAAGCAGCGGTGACAGCGGCACCTCGCACTCCTCCGACGGAGGAGCACCGGATTCGCCCGACTCAAACGCATCGACAACCACTACTTCAACAAGAGCGAGTCAAGACCAGTCAAGCAGGTGCGAAACGGAAACCCCCGACCAGATCGTCTTCGTCCCAGTCAACTCGACCGTCACCGGTACAGGTTGTGTCTCCCTGAAGATGCAGCTTGTCAATGGTGACAGTGGAGAGAACGGGACGAGCGGTCTGACCCTCGCTCCGGGTCAGTGCGTGGACCTCACTTTCACAGGCACCATCTCCTTCGGTCAATCGGGGCTGGTGCTGGTCCCGTCCACCCTATCCGGTCAGGTCTACACCCTGCACGTCATCGCATCTCTCGGTGCAAACGCCCAGCTGACCTGCGACCTCCCGGTCACAGCGACCAGCTGCAGTGCCTCAAACCAAGCAGAAGACTGAGTGGCCGGAGCATAGCCCCAGGCCACCGTCTCCCCTTTTTTGTGAAAAACCAAACATCCAGGTGCCTGCGCGCGGGCGCCCGAGGAGGCAGTCCGGTCCTTCAGAGGCAGAGCAGAGAGATTTGTGGCGCCCTGGCCGGGACTTTCGTCGCCGAGATTTCGAACCCGGGTCGCTGCCGCTCTGCCGGCGACAGGCCGGTGACAGGGCAGCATACTGACCTCTATACGACCAGGGCGCTTGAAAAAGGGGCAGTCCCGAAGGTGGTTTTAAGCTTCATACCCGCGTGAAGAAGTCGTCCCCAGACCTCAGGGGCTGGGCGGCGTGCTTGTGGGTCGTCCCACAGCGTTCCAGATGCCTCTTGTACTTCTTGGGGCTGATCAGCTTGCCGCACTTGGGGCAGACAGGCATGCGTAGTCAGTGCAGTCCGCGCTACTTACGCCTTCCCGTACGGCAAGGCAACCCGATTTATCCAGGGAGGCCGTGGGGTGAAGTGTTGAGCAGCCTCCAGAGGTGCGGGTGGCCCTCCATGGACGTCCCCATCTACCGCGACTATCACGACAAGGAGTGGGGGGTTCCAATCCATGACGACGTCCTCTTGTTCGAGTTCCTTGTCCTCGAGGGAGCCCAGGCCGGCCTCAACTGGTACATCATCCTGAAGAAGCGGGAGAGCTACAGGAAGGCCTTCGACGGGTTCGACCCCGAAAAGGTGGCGCGCTACGACGCGGAGAAGGTGAACGAACTACTGGGCGATCCCGGCATAGTGAGGAACAGGCGGAAGATCGAGTCAGCCGTCAAGAATGCGAAGGCGTTCCTGCGGGTGCGGGAAGAGTTCGGGAGCTTCGAAGACTACGTCTGGCGCTTCGTAGGCGGGAAGCCGAAGGTCAACAAATGGCGCTCGCTGAAGGAGATACCCGCCGTCACCCCCGAGGCGAGGGCGATGAGCAAAGACCTCGTCGGACGCGGGTTCGGGTTCGCAGGCCCTACCATCTGCTACGCCCACATGCAGGCCACAGGGATGGTGAACGACCACCTGGTGAGCTGCTTCAGGCACAGAGAGTTAGCCGGAAGGCGATAGGAAGCCTAGCCTTCTCAGCGTAGAAATCAAGCGGTCCGACTCCGCTCTCCGCAGACCGAGGAAGGGCCTCCTCGGGGAACCGCAGTCGAGCCCTCTCGCGCGGAGTATCGCGTAGTAGGAAGGGATCGGGCTGGCTCTTACCAGGGCCTTGAACCCCCTGATCCGGGCCTGCGCTTCAATCGCGCCCTGGTGGGCCCCCTTCATCTCTGCGGCCACCATGGACTTCATGAGCTCCGGGAGCGCGTTGGCCCCTCCTGAAACCAGGCCGTCCGCCCCAGACATCATCGCGAAAAGGCCGTATTCTTCTGCGCCGTTCATGACGACGAACCCTTCGGGGACCCTGTCTATCAGGTCCAGCAGCTGGGGCAGGTCACGACAGGAGTCCTTGACCCCCGCTATGGTCCCAGCGTCGGCAAGGGCGGCCACAGTCTCAGGGAGGAGGTTGTTCCCAGTGAACTGCGGGATGTTGTATGCGAGGAGAGGGAGGGTGACCGCCTTCGAAACGGCTCCGAAATGCTTCGCCACCGCCAGCTCTCCGGGCCTGTAGTAGTACGGGGTAAGGCTGGCGACGGCGTAAGCCCCTGCCTTCTCTGCGTGCTTCGCGAGCCGTACGGTCGAACGCGTGTCCGCGCATCCCACTTGCACCACCACAGGAACCTTGCCGGCTGCCCCAACGGCGGCTTCGGTGATTGCCTTCCTCTCGTCGACACCCAGCATCGGCCCCAGTCCAGTGCTACCGCAGACATAGATCCCGTCCGCTCCTTTGGAGACTTGGAACCGGACAAGGTCGGCGGCCCTACCGGCGTCGGCCCTTCCCTCCCCGTCGAACGGGGTGAGGAGGGCGGTGAACAGCCCCTTGACTTTCGGCGCACGCCGAGGCAAACCCCGAGAGGCGCCGGGGCGACCGACTTATCCTTTAATGGCCTGACCGTGGCCGAAAAACCTCTATAACCCTCACTCGGGTTCAAGGAGTCAAGGCATCATTTGAAATCGCGGGGAACCCCCACTCCAGGCTGCCACGCCAAGACTCCAGACCCCCTCCGACAGGAGGCACAGCCGTGGTAGAGCCGTATCTGGTCCCTAACTCCCTCCTTAACATCGTCAGCGGCGCGGTCGCGCTGGGAGTAAGCTACTACGCCTTCAGGTACAGGCGGGTGACGGGGTCCGGTTTCCTCAGGTACCTGAGCGTCGGATTTATGCTCCTAGGGGTCGGTCTCCTCGCCCAAGCGTCGCTCTACCTCTTCGCCGCGTTCAACCTGGCTAGGGTCACCGATAGAATCGCCCTCATCTACAGCGCCACGGCCCTGTATCTTGTTCTTCAGTCAGCTGCCTATCTCATCATCGCCGCAGGCTACACCGTCCGCGTCCAAAAGGGGATGCCAATGGACCGGGCGGAGGCCCTGGCGCCCGTGGTCGCGGTAGGGCCGGTGATGCCCCTGCTGTTCCGCACCCTGATCCTCGACACCGGTGAACTTGTAATACTCGTTCTAGTTTCGTTCATCGCCTTCCAGGGGGCGATGGCCTATTCCGAGCAGAGGAACAGGTTTTCGCTCATCGTCCTCCTCGCGTTCGCACTCATCGCCCTTTCCCACCTGGGGGAACTTGCCGGGAGCATCCTCACCTCAGGCTTCCTCTACGTCATCGGGGGGACTGCGAACCTCGCCGGATTCGTCCTCCTTCTGGTCTTCGTCATCTGGAGTGGAAGAGTTGGTTCAAGCTGAGAAGCAGAGGAGCACCATCAAGATCTACTTCGACATCCTGACGGTGACCGAGGAGGAGGGGGAGGCAAAGACGACCAGGATAATCCAGAAGGCAAATCTTCCCCATGACCGCCTTATGAAACATGTTGCTGAGCTCCAGAAGAGGGGTCTCCTGAGCGAGTACGAGGACGGAGGGAGCAGATACTACAGGGTGACGTCGAAGGGGCTGGAATTCGTGAGGGAAGTGAGACGCGCGCAGAGCTTTCTTTCGGCCTTCGGGGTCGCCATCTGACTGACGGCTCGGGGACGGATGAACGCACCGTTCATACGTAACGTTCTCTTCGGATAAATAGGCCGCCATAGCCTCTGCAGTGTTGGACCGTTTCCGACGGGTGATCGAGGTCCCTTGAAGGATTCTGTCGTCATCTTCGGCGGCGACGGATACATAGGCTGGCCGCTCGCGGTACACCTCGCTTGGCGGAGCGAGAGGGACGTGGTAATCGTCGACAACCTCGTCACGCGGAGGCTGGTGCAGTCCGTCGGGTCTGACTCGCTTGTCCCCATAGGGAGCCCAGAAGCCAGGATCTCGAGCTACGAGAAGGCATCCGGCAGGCGGAATCTCACGTTCGTCCGGGCCGATGCCCGGGACCCTAGTGAGGTCGACTGGGTTATTTCGAAATACCTCCCAAGGACCGTGGTCCACCTCGCCCAGCAGAGGAGCGCGCCATTCAGCATGATCGACCAAGAGCACGCCCTCTACACGGAGCTCAGCAACGTGGCCACGAACCTGAACATCGTTTTCTCGATGACCAGGCACACCCCCGCCTCCCACCTGCTGAAGATGGGGACCATGGGCGAATACGGGACTCCCAATGTGGAGATCACAGAGGGTCCGGTCGAGATACGCAGGGGCGGGAGGAAGCACAAGGCGATGTTCCCCAGGACAGGCCAGAGTTGGTACCACCTGAGCAAG